>JAPLAO010000174.1 GCA_026393245.1 Mycobacterium sp.
CCCGGTGATGGCGCTGCCGCGGTTCACCGCGCCGGGCGGCGAGTTCTCGGTGGCCTATCCCGCGGAGGGTTCGGCCTATACGGTCACCACCGCTAAGGCCGGGGTGACAGCGACCTTCACCGGCGGCGACGGCGGGGTCATGCAGTTGTTCTCCATGCCCGCGAACGGCCGGTCGGCGCGCGAGGTAGCGAAGGCTGCGCTGCGCAAGGCCTACCCGGACGCCACATTCGCCTATGAGATCCCCAACGCGATGGTCGGCTATCAGCCCGGCTACGGCGAAGCCGCCGACGACTGGCCGCAGAGTACGACCGCGCGCTACAGCCGGGTGCGGATCATCGGCTTGGTGGCGGTCAAGAACGACGTCGCGCTGATCGCGTTCGCCATCGGGCCCTACCGGGTGTTCGGGCCGGGCTCCGGTCCCGGCATACCGTCCGGAGCCAACCTGCAACTCGCGCAGGACATGGGGAAATACGTCAACAGCTTCCGGTGGGCCGGCGACCCACTGCGCTGACAAGGATTCGGGCTGAAGAGGATTCGGGTTGACAAGGATTCGGGTTGACAAGGATTCGGGTTGAAAAGGATTCAGCCCCAGCCGAGTTCATGTAAACGGTCGTCATCGATACCGAAGTGGTGGGCCAGTTCGTGGATCACCGTGATCGTCACCTCCTCGACCACATCGGCCTCGGTGTCGCAGATCTCCAGCAGACTTTCGGAGTAGATGGTGATCGTGTCCGGCAGGGCACCGGCGTACATCGAATCCCGCTCGGTCAGGGCGACTCCCTGATAGAGGCCGAGCAACTCCGGTTCCTCGGGATGACGGTCAACGACCAGAATCACCACGTTGTCGATGGCTCGGGCAAGTTCGGACGGAATCAGATCAAGCGCCTCGGAGACCAATTCCTCGAAGCGCTCCGCGCCCATCTGGACAGGCACTACGCCGACGCCGGAACCGGTTCCGGAACAACGGGTTCCGGCGAAGCCGGTGGGACAACGGGTTCCGGTGCGGCCGGTGGGGCAACGGCACCGAGGTCATCAGACGGGGGAATCGGCGGCACGGCGGGGGCGGGTTCCTGCCGCATCGCGGGCGCCGTCTGCTGGACCGTCTGCTGCGCCGTCTGCTGCGACTGTGGCTGCTGCGACTGTGGCTGCTGGTTGGTGCCGGGGCTTGCCGCCCGAGGCGCGAATCCTGGCATCGCCGGTGGCAGTGGAAGATTCAGCCGTTCCTCGGGGATGCTTGGCGGCGGGATCGGGGGCTGGCCGTTGATCAGAATCGGGCCCTTCGCGGTGTTGATGAGGGTGGCCCAGCCGCCGTTTCCGAGGGTCGCGCCGATATTGCACGAGACTTGGCGGCTGCCGGCATTCCAGCTGGGTAGCGAGACGGTGCTGTAGATCAATGTCAGGGTGGTGTCGCGTAGTTGGGTGGGTGCCAGATAGGCGTCGGTCAACTGGTTGCACACATCCTTGATGAAGGCGTCCTGATCGGCTTCTGTCGGCAGGACATCGGGGAACTTCTCGGCCAGGTTGACGGTGCCGGTGACCTCCATGGCGTGCGGGGCCGAGCAGTCGACCGGTGCGTCGTTGGGCTGGTTGGACGACGGCTCGATTCCCAGGCAGGTGCCGGTCGGCCAGACCTTGGACTGGTCGAGATCGGCGACCCGGCCCTTGAACATGATCTGCTGGTTGGCGGGTCCGGGTAGTTGCAACCCGCATAACATGCGCCGTTCGCCGGATTGCTGCCAAGCCTTGTCGCCGGCCCACAGCAGGCTGATGCTGAATCGGCTGTTGGGGTCGTACTTGGCTGCGAGGTATCGCTTCACCGCTGGTTCGCACTGTTCCGCACTGATCTGCTGGATGCGGGCCGGTGCGGGCGGTGCTGCGTCCGGACCGTATTCGGTGCCCGGGTAGGTCCGCAGATCAATGGATTCGGCAACTTCGAAGCGGTGGTCGTCGTTGCAGTCCACGACCGCGGCGGTGTCCGGAGAGTTGTCCGGCCAATTGATACAGCTGCCCGGCGTCGCGTCGGCGAACGTCGGGTTCGCTGCCGGCCGCAGTCCTTCCGCGGCAACGTAGCGACCCAGCGGCCCGCGTTCGCCGATCGGTGCGGCGGTGACGATCCCCGCGATCAGGAGCGCGCCGAGGGCCGTCAGCATCAATGCGCGGCGGGTCGAGGTGGCCTGCAGTGCGCCGCCGACGCCCCGCCGGGAAACGGATTCCGGTTCGGGCTGTTCGGGGGTTGTCTGGTCACGCTCGGATAACTGCAACATCGCCTCCATTGTGGCAGGCCCGGACAGTGCTGTGACAAGTGATGCAGACGGACTGTTATGGGGTTGTGCTGTGCCCGTCGCCGGGCCCGAAAGTAGGGTTCAGGGCGTGATTGACCTGAAACTGGTGCGCGAGGTTCCCGATGCGGTGCGCCGGTCGCAGCTCAGCCGCGGCGAGGACCCCGCTCTCGTGGACGTCCTGCTCGATGCCGATACCGCCCGTCGTGCGGCTATCTCGGCGGCCGACACTCTGCGCGCCGAGCAGAAGACCGCCAGCAAGAGTGTCGGATCAGCCTCGCCGGATGAGCGTCCGGCGCTGCTCGAGCGCGCCAAAGAGCTTTCCGCCGCAGTCAAGGACGCCGAGGCGCGCCAGGCCGAAGCGGAGTCGGCCCTGCACGCTGCGCACCTGGCGATTTCCAATGTTGTTATCGACGGTGTTCCCTCCGGCGGCGAGGATGACTTCGTGGTTCTCGACACCGTCGGCGAACCTCGGGCGATCGCGGACCCCAGAGATCATCTCGAACTGGGAGAGGCACTGCGGCTGATCGACATCGAACGCGGCGCCAAGGTCTCGGGTTCGAGGTTCTACTTCCTGACCGGACGCGGCGCCCTGTTGCAGCTGGGTCTGCTGCAGTTGGCGGTCCGACTGGCGACTGATAACGGATTCACATTGATGATCCCGCCGGTTCTGGTTCGTCCCGAAGTGATGGCCGGTACCGGGTTCCTCGGCACCCATGCCGACGAGATTTATCACCTCGTGGCCGACGACCTCTACCTGGTGGGGACCTCCGAGGTTCCACTGGCCGGGTATCACGCCGATGAGATCCTCGACCTGTCAGGCGGGGCGCTGCGCTACGCGGGTTGGTCGACATGTTTTCGACGCGAGGCAGGCAGTTACGGCAAGGACACCCGCGGGATCATCCGGGTCCACCAGTTCGACAAGGTCGAGGCATTCGTCTACTGCCGGCCAGAGGATGCCGAGTCCGAGCACCAACGCTTGTTGGGATGGCAACGACAGATGCTTGAACTCATTGACGTGCCGTACCGCGTGATCGACATCGCCGCAGGCGATCTCGGTTCCTCGGCCGCCAGGAAGTTCGATTGTGAGGCGTGGGTGCCCACCCAGCAGGCCTACCGCGAACTGACGTCGACGTCGAACTGCACGACGTTCCAGGCGCGCCGGCTGGCCACCCGTTACCGCGACGAACACGGTAAGCCGCAGATCGCCGCGACGCTGAACGGAACCCTGGCCACCACCCGATGGCTGGTTGCAATCCTGGAGAACCACCAGCAGCCGGATGGGAGTGTGCGTGTGCCGGCCGCGCTGGTGCCCTTCGTCGGGACGGAGGTACTGGAACCGTGACTGAGCACTCAATGATCGAAATGGACCTCGACGAAGCGCGCGACTGGTTCGGCTTCGGTGTGGCGGGCAACTTCGCCGGTCATCTCGAACAGGCCGGCGAGGCAGTTGATTTCACCAATGTGGAGAGCAAAGCCGATGCCCCCAAAGGCATTTTCCCGTGGTACGCCCCCGGCCACGACAGCTTCCTCGGTGAATTTCCGCTGTCACATGATGCACTGATCGTGCCGGAGACAACTGCCGTCGACGGTCCGCTCAACCTGCAGATCGAGCCTGAGGTCGGCCTGGCGTGCCACGTTGTCTGGGACGGTGACACCGTCGTCACACTGCGGCCCTTTGCCCTCGGCGCATTCAACGACTGCTCGATCCGGCGGCCGAACGCGCGAAAAATCAGTGACAAGAAGAACTGGGGGCCGGCCTCCAAAGGCGCGGCACGGGAATTCTTCGGCGTCGGCGATCTCACCCCGGATGGGCCCACCGCGACGCTGCGGCTGCTGTGCCATCTGCGGACCGCCGACGGAGTGCACCACGAGTACGGCGTGGACAGTCCACTGCTCGGCTACTCCTACTACGGCGAGGTACTGCTGGACTGGATTGTCGAGCGACTGGCCAACCAGAAGGGTTCACCCGACACGCCTCTGGAGGATGTCGGCGCTCTCATGGTGGCCTGCGGGCGGCCGCACACCGTGCTGATCGGGATCGGCGCGACGCGCTACACCGCATTAGGGGAGTTGACCTACCTCAAACCCGGTGACGAGGCGATCGTGCGGGTATACGACACCGCGGATGCGAAATTCTCCGAGCTTCGCCAATTGGTCTGGGAGCCATAAGAATCCGATTCTCCTAGCGCCCCATGACCTCGGCGAAAATCGCCAGAAAATTCTGCGGCTCAGCGGGGGTGAATGCCGGACTCGGCCAGACACCGGGTACGTCCAGGGTGATCAGAACCGACCTGGTGGGACGACGTGCGTCCAACGGCAGCCAGCGGCGCAGATCCGAGGTGCCCCAGAGCCGGAAGCGCTGCGTCCACATTCCAAGCGATTCGACGTGATAGTCCTGGATCGACTGCAGCGGAATGACTTTCGAAGTTCCGGATGGGAAGTGGTACCGCCGCAGCGTGAGGGCATAGCGATCCAGTTGGACCATGCCGTCGTCGTAATACTGCCGCGGCGGTCGGGTCATGATGGTGAGCAGCGCAACGGGTGGCCCTTGCTGGTCAGGCAGCGGCCTGTTTTCAGGTCCCACTGCCAACCGTGCAGATTGCAGGTCAGAGTCGTTGCATCGACCACGCCGAACTTCGACAGGTCAGCCTTCAGGTGCGGGCACCGGCGCTGAATGTCCCACCCGTCCAGGGTGATCGTCGAACTATCGTCATGCGCCTCGGCGAACCATCCGTCGGCATAGGCGATGCGCTCGTCGGTGAGGCACTTGAAGAACGTGTACAGGTACTCGTTGTAACCGCCGACCCGCCAGGCTTTGAACCGGGTCGACAGGAAAATGGTGTTGACCCAGTCCGGTTCGTTGTCACGCAGCACGGTCCGCACCAGTTCCGGAGCGATCTCGAAGCCGTAGCGAAATTTCTCATCCGGAACAGGTTCCCGAACAGTGCGTTTCGGGAAATCCAGAACGACGGTCTCGGGCCCCATCTTCAGTTCGACCGGGTAGCCGATTCCATCGCAGATCTGATCGCCGGCCAACATGATCGGCTCGAAACGGGCCCGTAGCGGCTCCAGGAGCGGATCACCCGCGGCAGGCGCCCAGGTTGCCTTCTCGGCGGCCAGCACCGACGCCATCCGTTCGGCGTAGGAGTCGATGTAGGCCGCCTTGCCGGTGGTGAAGATCGTCTCCACCTCGTCCGCCGGGATGGGGTGGGTCAGCGAATTCAGTTGCGGGCCGGTGAAATCGGCGACCGTACCGGGGATCATCAACAAACCGCCCTGGTTGCCGTGCCGGCGCAACTGTTCGAGGAACACGACCTGGTCGGGGAAGATGTTGCCCGGATCGCCATGGTCGTCGTTGAGATCGCGCAGCACCGGATCCAGAAAGCACGGTGGGCCCGCTGACGGGATCACCCAGGTCGCTGCGATGTCGGCGATGAACTGCCGGCAGCGATCCATTCCGCGCTGGCGCTTCTGAATTCCGAAGGCCTCCTTGGCTCGGTCGGCCATGTCGTAGACCATCGGATACCAGATGGCCCCGGAGTACTGCGTCATATGCACGTCGACGCCACCGAATTCGGCAAGCGCGTCCAGGGTCAGCGGCCTGGAATCATTCATGTTGAACACCGTTGTGTCGCCGTCGGAGATCACGATCCCGGAGTCGCCGATCGGGCCGTCGGCCGGAGCGCGCAACGCGATGATCATCACGTCAAGGTCGCCCCTGGGGCCGCTGAGGCGGTGCTTGACGGAGTCCTCGGTCTCGAGGAACTGATGAAAGCCCAGCGCTTGCAATTCCCGCTTGAGGTCGGGCACCGGGAAGTCAGGCAGCAGCACCACGGCGTCGGTGTTCACGTACTCAGCGAGCAGGGCCGGATCGAAGTGGTCGGCGTGCAGGTGCGAGATGTAGAGGTAATCGCAATCGCCTATGGACGCCCAGTCCAGCGCGCTGTTGTCCGGGAACACGAACCAGGAGCTGAAGTAGGCGGGGTTGAGCCACGGATCGCACAGCACGCTGCCCGCCCGGGTATCGATTCGGAAGCCGGCATGGCCGATACTGGTGACCTGCACGTATTACCTCTCTCCTGGTGGACGCGCCCACCGCGATCTTAGCGGTCGGCCGCAGCACTAGGCTGGCCGCTGTGGAGCCGGCATACGGGACTGTCATCGCTGGCGTCCGTCTGCTGTGGCGGGTGCAGGGCCTTCGGTTCACCATCACCGGCATGGAGCATCTGCCTGCCACCGGCGGGGCAGTCGTGGCGATCAACCACACCGGGTACTTGGACTTCACTTTCGCCGGCCTGCCGTGCTTTCGGCACCGTCCGCCGCGACTGGTTCGGTTCATGGCAAAACAAGAGGTGTTCGACCACAGGGTGACCGGACCGATCATGCGCAGCCTGCACCACATTCCGGTTGATCGGAGCAGCGGTGCGGCGTCCTTTGATGCAGCGGTCGCGACATTGAAGGCCGGCGAACTTGTGGGCGTCTATCCGGAGGCGACGATCAGCCGCAGCTTCGAACTCAAGGAGTTCAAGTCCGGCGCGGCACGCATGGCGATTGCCGCGGACGTGCCGATCATCCCGCACATCGTCTGGGGCGCCCAACGCATCTGGACCAAAGATCACCCGCGCAAGCTGTGGCGGCCCAAGGTTCCGATCTCGATCGCCGTCGGGGAGCCGATCATGCCCAGCCTGCCGCCCACCGAACTGACCGCTCTGCTGCGCTCCCGCATGCAACACCTGCTCGAAAGTGTGCAGGATGCGTACGGCACGCACCCGCCCGGTGAGTTCTGGGTGCCGCACCGACTCGGCGGTGGGGCACCGACACCCGCGGTCGCCGCTGATCTCGAAACCGCCGAGCTTGCCGAACGTGCCGCCCGACGGCACAGCATCGAGGGACAGGGATAGCGACCGATGGAACTTATGTACCGCACCCTGGAGGTTCTCTCCTTCGTCGTCGGGCGGGCGCTGGGGATCAAGATCACCTATCAGGGCATCGACAACATCCCCGCAAGCGGCGGTGCCGTGGTGGCGACCAACCACACCAGCTACGTCGACTTCCTACCGGTCGGCCTGGCTGGCCGGAAAGCCGGGCGCTGGATCAGGCTCATGCCCAAGGCCGAGATGGCCAAGGTCGGCATCGTCAACCTCGTGATCAAGCACACCGGTGCCATCCCCGTTGATCGTCGCGCCGGCGCCGCCGCCTACAACGCCGCAGTGTGTGCACTGCAGGCCGGCGAGCTGGTGGGCGTGTACCCGGAGGCAACGATCAGCCGCAGTTTCGAGCTCAAGGACTTCAAGAGTGGTTCGGCCCGGATGGCGTTGGAGGCTCAGGTTCCGATTCTCCCGATGATCGTGTGGGGGGCCCACCGAATCTGGACCAAGGATCACCCGAAGAACTTGGGCCGCAACAGAATTCCGATCGTAGTTCGGATCGGTAGCCCGCTGAAACCGACGGGGACCGCGGCTGAACTGGATTCGGCACTGCGCTCCGCGATGACCACCATGCTGCACGAGGTTCAAGCGCTCTACCCGCACCCTGCCGGCGCGTGGTGGGTTCCGCACCGAATCGGCGGTGGCGCACCGACCCCGGCCGAGGCCGGCCAGCTTGATGAAGTCGAGTCCCTCGCGCGGGCACGTCGCACCGCGCAGGAATCCTGATGCTGCCCGCTTTGATCGCCACTGATGTCGACGGCACGCTGCTCAACGGTGAAGACGCCATCACTGCGCGCACCCGTGACGTGATCGGTGCCGCGATTGCCGCAGGCACCCATTTCGTTCTGGCCACCGGACGGCCACCGCGCTGGATCCCCCCGGTCGTCGAGGAACTCGGCTTCGCACCGATTGCGGTGTGCGCCAATGGCGCAGTCATCTACGACGCGGCGACCGACCGGGTCATCTCGGCTCGGACGCTGCCGGTGGAGGTGCTCGCTGAACTCGCCGAGATCGCCGCGCACGCGGTGCCCGGGGCCGGCTTGGCGGCCGAACGGGTGGGCAAGAGCGCGCACGACTCGGCTACACCTCAGTTCGTCAGCGCGCCGGGCTACGAGCACGCCTGGCTCAATCCCGATAACACCGAGGTGTCGTTCGAAGATGTTCTCAGCGCTCCGGCGGTGAAGTTGCTGGTGCGCATGCCCGGGGTTCCGAGCGCTCAGTTGGCCGCCGCACTGGCCAAACACATCGGCCTGCTTGGCGAGATCACGTATTCGACCAATGACGGCCTGATTGAGATAAGTCCGATTGGCATCAGTAAGGCCATCGGTGTGCAAGAGGTGGCCCGGCCGCTGGACATCTCCGCGCAGGACACTGTGGCCTTCGGTGACATGCCCAATGACGTGCCGATGCTGCTGTGGGCCGGACACGGTGTGGCGATGGGTAACGCCCACCCGGAGGCGATGGCTGCGGCCAACGAGGTCACCGAGTCCAACGATGACGACGGACTGGCCCGCGTGCTCGAACGATGGTGGACCTAGGCCAGTCCGGGTCGGTGCGCCGAGTCGGTTCAACCGGGTCCGTTCAACCGGGTCGGTTCAACCGTGTCCGATCAAACGGGTGCGGGTGAATCGACAGACTGCGGCGGCACTTCTACCGTGGGGCCATGCCGCAGCGGACGACCCCCGCAGCCGAGCACAGCGAGGCAAGCAATGACGCAGCCGAGCACAGCGAGGCAAGCAATGACGCAGCCGAGCACAGCGAGGCAAGCAATGACGCGGCCAACGGGAGGTTGGACACATGGTTCTCAATGTCAACGCCGCTTCGGTGGGAGCATCCGCGGCCACCGAAGCGGGAATCGGTACGGAGATGGCAGCAGCGGTGGCGGTGGCGTCGGCGGCGTTGACCGGAGTCATGCCGATGGGCGCGGATCTGGATTCGGTGCAGTTCGCAGCGGCCCTGAATGCGATCGGCGCGGTCTATATCGGAACCGCCGTCGAGCATCTGACCAACCGGGGCCTGGTCGCCGAGGCGCAGAATCTGGCGGCGGCGACGTACACCGCCACCGAGGCCGTCAACGACACGGCACTGTCGCTGTAGCGGCACTGTCCCTGTAGCACCGAAACGTTTTGCCCCACAGATGTATTCGCCGCGATGACCGATCCCGCGTGGCCCACACTGCCGCCCGAGGCCAACTATCTGCGGTTGGCCGGACCCGGTGCGGCCGGAATAGCGACGACAGTGGCCAGTGCCGTGGCATGGCAGGCTCTGATGGCCAGTCACGAGGTGGCCTTCGCGCTGTCGACCCTGAACACCGCAGTGACTGCGCTGAACTTCGAGGGTGTGGGTGGAATGAGTTCAGCCACCGCGATCACCGGCCTCAACACCGCGCTGCAACTTCTCGCCGGCTGGGTCCAGGCGAAGCCGCCCATCCTGGCCAGTGCAGTAGCCGCCTACGAGGCGGCGGTGTCGTCGATGATCCCGGCCGAGGTATGCATCGCCAATCGCGTCCAACAGGCCGCGGATGTGGCAATCAATCCGGCTGTGCTGGGCGCATTGACTCCGGCGATCGTCGCGCTGGATACCGAATATTTCGGCGAACACTGGCCGCATAACGCAAGCGTTGGCGCGGCCTATGGAGCCACGCTCTCGGCACTCGCCGCGACATTGGCGATTCCGCCACCGATCTCTTCGCCGGGTGCAGCCGCCACCGCCCCGGTGGCGGCTGCGGCAGCGGTGGCCCAGACCTCCGGCCGTGTCGCGATGGAAGGAGCCCTCACGGCGCCGGTGGCGAAATCGGTCACCGGCGGCTCTGCTGCGCCGATGGAAGTTCTAGGTCAGGTCGGACAGCTGATGATGCAGCCGATTCAGGGTGCGCTGGGTTCGATGCAGTCGGCGACGGGAATGTTTCAGACACCCGTGAGCGCCATCCAATCCGTGGCGGGCATCCCGCAGTCGATGATCGGATCGCTGCGCGGAATCGGTCCCGAAACGGACTCAGGTGACGTTCCCGTGTTGGCGGCGATCCTGCCCGGCGGCGCGCCCCCGATAGGCGAGCCCGGCGTCGGCTCCATCGGCACCGGCACGGGGGCCACCGGCACCGTCGGAACCGGCGGTGTGGCCAGTCCCGGCGGGGTGTCGGGCCCGGGTCTCACCAGTTATGCGCGCCCGGCCAGCAGCTTCGCCCCGGAGACGGCGGGCCGACCGACCGGTCTGAAAACTGGACTGCTGAGCACGGCCGAATTCCAGGGCCCCACCCCGACGGGATCGGGTGGCCCGTTGCCGGTAACGGCCGGTCAGCCCGGACTGCTGGGCCGAGGTAAGGAAGTGGGCGACCGAGATGACGGCCCGCGGGCTCGCATCGTTGCTGGCGCGCGGCCGCCTCAGGCTCAGTAGGACCGGCAAGGCGTGTTACGTTCACGGGCGCTGACGTCCTGACCGCGCTGTAGTAAGTGATGGCCACGTGAGGAGACCTGCGGATGAGTAAGGGCCGTTCGCTGGCCGTGGTCACGCTGGCCTATGTCATCGCCGTGGCGGTGGCAGTTGGATGGTTGTGCTGGGGCCCGCGTACAGGTCGGTTGTGGTTGGACGCCCTGATCGCCGACCTGCTGGCCACGCTGGTGGTGTTCGTCTTCAGTCGGGCCTACCGGAATTCCAGCTTCTATGACGCCTACTGGAGTGTGATCCCGCCACTGCTGGCGCTGTACTGGTGGTGGCAGGGACCGCTGGGCGTCACCGGCCCCGGTTCGCTGCGATGCTGGCTACTCGCCGTGGTGATGCTCTACTGGGCCGTCAGGCTCACGGCCAACTGGGCCTATGGATTTGCGGGTCTGCACCATGAGGACTGGCGGTATCCGATACTTCGTGACGGCGCCGGCCGATTCGAGTTCCTGGCCGACCTTTTCGGGATCCACCTTTTTCCGACCGTGCAGGTGTTCGTCGGCATGCTTCCGGTCTACATCGCACTCACCCGGACTGGGGACGGCGTGGTGTGGCTGACGTGGTTGGCGTTCGCCGTGGGCATCGCAGCGGTAACGCTCGAATTGGTCGCCGACGTGCAGATGCATCGTTTCGTCGCCGAACGTCGACCCGGTGCGGCTATGGATCGCGGGTTGTGGGCATGGTCGCGGCATCCGAACTATGTCGGTGAGGTCGGCTTCTGGTTCTCCCTGGCGCTGTTTGGGATCGCCGCGTCACCCCGGGATGTGTGGTGGTTGTTCGTCGGGGTCGCACTGATGGTCGCGATGTTCCTCGGTGCGAGCATCCCGTTGATGGAGAAGCGCAGTCTGGAACGCCGCCCGAGTTACCAGGACGTCATCGACCGTGTCCCGAGACTCATACCGCGCCGGCCCCGCCGGGCCCCGGAGATCGCCGAGCGATCGTGAACCGTCCGCGGGTGGTGATCGCCGGCCTGGGCGACAGTGGGTTGCTGACCGCTATCCGACTGGCGCGATTCGCTGACGTGGTGGGCATTTCGATCAAGCCCGCTTTGGTCAGTGGCCAGGAGTTGGGTGTGCGATTGACGCGTCCGGCGGACTGGGCTCGCGACTATCTGGTGCCGTTCGACCGGTATCGCGCGCTGGATCGAGTGCGCACCGTCCAGGCCAGATTGACCAGGGTCGATCTGGCAGCCCGGGTGGTGTACGGCGATCGCCCGGACGGCACTGAAATTGCCGAACCCTATGATGCGCTTGTCATTTCAACCGGAGTGACGAACGGATTCTGGCGCCGGCCTATCCTGCAGTCGTCGGCAGAGATCCGCGCTGAGATCACTGCAGACCATGATCGGCTGGCCGCCGCAGCCTCGGTGATGGTGGTCGGCGGGGGTGCTGCCGCAGTCAGTGTCGCGACCAATGTCGCCGCCCGTTGGAAGGGGAAACGGGTCGATCTCTACTATCCGCATGACCGGCCACTGCTCGAGTATCACCCGCATACGTGGGAACACCTGCGGCGCAGGATGATCCGGCATGGGATCGGACTGCACCCGGGTCATCGGGCGGTGGTTCCGGACGGATTTGCCGTCGATGCGATCACCGGCGAACCGGTTCGGTGGAGCACCGGCCAGCCACCCGCGCAGGCTGATGCCGTGCTGTGGGCGATCGGCCGGGTGCGGCCCAATACCGATTGGTTACCCGCGGATCTGCTCGATGAGCACGATTTCGTCAAGGTCACTCAAGAGTTGCGGGTGCCGGGATACCGCGGGGTGTTCGCCGTCGGCGACGTGGCTGCCACCGACCCACAACGCTCCTCGGCGCGCAACCGGGCCGACGCGGTTCTCGCCCACAACATCCGCGCCGAGCCTGCCGGACGGCCATTGCGCTCCTATAAGCCGCCGCGTCGTCGCTGGGGATCGGTGATCGGAATCCAATCCGACGGCGTGGAGGTGTTCGCCCCAAATGGCCGGCCGTTCCGCATTCCGGCATGGTCGGTGCAACGGGTACTTATGCCGTGGATCGTGCGTCGCGGCATCTACCGCGGTATTCGGCGAAACCAGCCACTGGGGTAGGACGCGGGACAGTCCGGCCGCTTCGCTGGCAAATCTTTTGCAGTACACCTGGGGCAAGGGCCGGGGGCGTTGAGGTTGGCCAATCACCGTGTGGTCATCGCGGGTGCGGTCGGGCTAAGTAGCCAGCCCGCCCTGGTGCGAATGGTGTTAGTGAGATTGCTGGGACACATGATCGCACTGTGTTCAAAAATGAGCCAAAAAGTGAATTGACAGAGCTAGGAAGTGGCCCCATGATTTGCCGATGGAGGGGTCTTCTGAGGGTCACGGCATTAGCGACAAGCGGCTTGTCGAGTCCGCTCTGCGGGGACTGAACGAGCTTGCTGATCGCTGGGAAGCGCTCCTCGTAGAAGCGGAGGCGACCACCTATACCGTCGACATGGGCGACATTCATGCGGTTGCCAACTCCGATGGCAAACTGATCGAACTCTCTCTTGCGGCGAGTGTCGTTTCCGACTACAGCCATGGCGAGCTGGCTGACCGGATGAATGTCGCGTTCGCCGCCCTGCGCGACGAGGTCCAGGAGGACTATCGCGTTCGGTACGGCGGGGGACTGCAATGAGGTGGCGACAGGGGCGGGGGACTTCAGCGACGCTCCCGCCGGAGCGGGGGACTTCAGCGGCGCCCCCGCCGGAGCGGGGCACGAAATGCCGCTGAATCTGTCTAACCGGGACCAGAACTCTGGCCATTTGTTTTACAACCGCCGACTGCGTTCGGCCATCACCCGATTCTCGGTACGGATGAAGCATGACGATCGCAAACAACAGGCGGCTCTCGCATTGTCAGTTGTTTTCGTGATGCTGGGCTGTGGCTGGATGGCTCTGTTGCATCTCGTTAAGCCGGCAGGCTTGGTGGGACAGTCCTCGATCGTCGGGAATCGGGACACCGGCGCGCTGTACGCGAAGATCGACGGTCGACTCCATCCGGCCCTGAACCTTACATCGGCGCGACTGGCGACCGGCACCGCCGCATCGCCGACCTGGGTCAAATCCGCCGAGATCGGGAGATACCCGACCGGCCCCATGATCGGCATCCCCGGTATCCCCGACGATCTCGCAATTTCCCATAATCCGCTGTCGGCATGGGCGGTCTGCGACACGGCACCCGCGCGCGGTCGCGCAGACGGGACGACCGTGACCGCCATTGCCGGAGAGTTGACCCGTGGTGGTCGCGCCCAACCGATGGGAGAGGCCGCCGCGATTCTCGCGACACACGGCCGGTCCACCTATCTGATCTGGAACGCCCAACGGATGCTGATCGACCCGGCCGACCGCGCAGTCACGTTTAACCTCGGACTGGATCCGGCCAGGACCGCGCCGATTGAGATGTCCAATGCGCTCTTCGATGCGATGCCCGCCATGGAACCACTCGTCGTGCCCGCAATTCCGGAAGCCGGCACGCCGTCACGGTGGCTGTCGGGATCGGTTGTGGGACGTGTGCTGCGGGCGAAAGACGCCCAGGGATCGGTCAGCGGGTTCTACGTTCTGCTTCCCAACGGAGTCCAGCAGATCACCGCCTTCGTCGCGGACCTTCTGCGCACCGCCGACAGCCAGGGATTGGCGGAACCTCAACTCATCTCACCGGACAGACTGGTCGACATCCCCCAGGTCGAAGTGCTCAATGTGGGCTTCTATCCGACCGGAAAGCTCACGTTCGTCGACACCGATGCCAACCCGGTTAGTTGCGTCGGCTGGAAGAAACTATCCACCGACAGACAGGCGACCATCGAAGTCTTCAGCGGCAGAGGGCTTCCCACTCCGCAGGCCCTCGATACACACATCGTGCAGTTGGTCCGCGACAGCCGAGGCCCCGACTCCGTCGAAGCACAGCAGACGCTCATCCTGCCGGGCGCGGCGAACTTCGCGGTCTCCACCAGTGCTGCCATCACCGCAGACACCCGCGAGAGTCTGTTCTGGATCTCGCCGCAAGGTGTCTGCTACGGCCTCGACTGGGATCAGAACACGTTGCAGCCCTTGGGAATCGACCCACGCAGCGCGGTTCAGGCTCCCTGGCCACTCCTTCGCACCTTCGCCGCCGGGTCGCCGATCAGTCGCTCGGGCGCACTGCTGGCCCGAGACACCATCGACCCGGGCGGTGCGATGGCCGTGGTGCCGGCGTCCGGAGACACCAAAACGGGAGGATAACGATGTCGAAGAGGGGTTTCGTCCGGGGCGCTCGCACATCGGCACCCGTGGTGCCGCCGGTGCGGGTAGTGATCGCCGCGCCGTTGGAATTACCTGAGCGGGAACCACGCAACATTCTGCTCATGATTGCCGCGCCGGCTCTGCTGGTGGGCATCATCGGAACGTTGGTGGTCGTGTACACCTCGGGCACCCGATCGTTGCAGTCCGGGTTCTTCCCACTGATCGGTCTCGTGGGCTTCGGGGCGCTGATGTTCAGCGGCCGCTTCGGCCGTGGTCGTCGGGTCAGCTGGGGTGAACAGGAGAAGCAGCGCCGAATGTATCTTCGCTGCCTTGATGAGGATCGTGATGAAGTTCAGCGCACCACTCAGCAGCAGCGCCGCAGTCAACAGTTCGTTCACGGTGACCCGCAGACCTACGACACGGTCATCGGTGGGCCGCGGATGTGGGAACGTCGGGTAGACGATCCGGACTTCCTGGACGTCAGGCTGGGCATCGGCCTGCAGTCAACGGCGGATTCGGCCGTGTCGCTGCAATGGCCGGAGGTTCCCGTCGGGGAGGAGTTGGAACCGGTCACCGGGCGTGCGCTTCGGGATTTCATCCTGGAGCAGAGCAAGATTCGCGATATCGGCAAAGTTGTGAGCCTGAGTTCGCAACCCGGTTTCAGTTTCGTCGCAGACAACCTCGGGGAGCTGCATGCGTTGATGAGATCAGTGCTGTGCGCACTCGCGGTCCATCACAGTCCAGGCGACCTGAAGCTGATGGTTGTCACCCGCCACCCCGATCAATGGTCGTGGCTGGTCTGGCTTCCGCATAACCATCACGATGAAATGTTCGACGCCTGCGGTATGCGGCGCCTGGTGTTCACCTCGCCGACCGAACTCGAGGACGCCATGGACGCGGAGTTGCACCGTAAGGGGAGGGGGCCGTGGACACCGCCGTCGGGATCAATCCCGTCGCTCTCCGGGCAGGCGAAAGTCGCCCCGGCACTGGGTCCGCATTGGATCATCGTCGACGATAACGCCGGAACACCGGAGCACTGGGAATCAGTGACGGGCCAAAAAGGCATGGCGGGCATCACCGTTCTACGCCTGGCAACTCGACCGGGTATCGGTGTCGGCTTCACCAACGAAGAACAGAGTTTCGAACTTCGCGAAGGCCGTCTGCGTCATCGTGGCGGCTTCTACGCCGTCGCCGACATGCTCGCGGAGAGCACTGCCAGCCGGTACGCCAGGGCGCTGGCCCGGTGGTCGCCGACGACGGCGGGCGAACTCGCCGGCGTCGATAGCCAGGGCGGCGAGTTCTTGCGCGCTCTTGACATCAGCGACCCCCGCAAGCTCGACCTGGATCGGTTGTGGGCACACAGCAGAGGCCGGGGTGATCCGCGGTGGGCCATGGTGCCCGTCGGAGTCAAGTCCGGCGGCGATCTGCAATATGTGATCCTGCGCGCTAAGGACTTCGCCGGATACGGATTCCATTCCGTGGTAATCGGCACGTCAGGTGCGGGCAAGTCGGAGTATTTCCTGGCGCTGTGCAGTGGGATCGCGCTCACCCATTCGCCGGAGACTTTCATCGTCATATTCGTCGACATGAAGTTCGAGTCCGCGGCACAGGACCTTGCCGGTCTGCCGCACGTGGCCGGCTCACTGTCGAATCTGGGGAAAGATGAGCGGCATCTCGCCGAGCGCATGCGCAAGGCGATCGATGGCGAGATCGCCCGGCGCTACCGGCTTTTCAAGGATGCGGGCGCCCGGGACGCGAACGAGTACGAAGAAATGCGCCTCGCCGGCCGTGACCTCGAACCGGTTCCCATCCTGCTGGTCATCATCGACGAGTACCTGGAGTTGTTTCACCACCACCCCGAATGGATCGATCTGGTGATCCATATCGGGCAGGAGGGACGCGGCTGCAATGTGTTCTTCACTCTCGGCGGTCAGCGCCTGGACCTGTCGTCGCTGAGTAAGGCGAAGAGCAATATCGCCTTCAGGGTGGCACTGCGGGCCGAGACCGCCGAAGACTCCCGCGATGTCATCGGCAGCGATGCCGCACTCCACCTGCCATCGAAGGAAAACGGTTACGCGCTGCTGAAGGTCGGCCCGCGCGATCTTGAGCAGTTTCGCTGCTTCTACGTATCGGCACCGTTCGTCGTCCCTCGGACGTCGGCCGGCGATCACGGGACAGTCGCCGTCAGCTTCACCAAACCGCGATCACTCACCTGGGAGTATCAACCGCCCAGCGTGAAGGACAACACTTCCCTGGCCAACACGACTGATCCGCAGGAGCCGGACGAATTCCTTTATCACGGAGATGGATTCAGGAAGAAGAAGCTTCTCGACGTGATCGGAGAATCGCTGCGGGCTCATCCGGCGCGGCCGCCGCACAGAATCTGGCTTCCGCCGTTGGAGGCCAGTGAAACCGCTGACAGTCTGGTGCAGCGATGGCGTGGAAAGCCGTGGTGGACCGATTATGGGCAGAATCCCGGACTGGTATTCCCGGTAGGGATCGAGGACGTTCCGGAAGACCACGCGCAACGGGTGCATGTGATCGACGTCGAGATGGACAACGTCATGGTGGTGGCGACCGCACAGCGTGGAAAGTCGACCACCCTGATGACGCTGATCACAACCGCCGCGTTGATGTACACCCCGACAAGGGTGACGTTCTACTGCGTGGGTGCTGCGCTGGATCCGGTGGCCGAGTTTCCACATGTTGCCGGGGTGGTCAGCCTCGCCGACGGCGAAGGAGTTTCCCGGACCATTGCCACAGTCGAAGGGCTCATCCGTGCCCGGGAGGAATCGTTTAAGCGGCATCGGATGGACATCACCGAATTCCGTGACCGGCGTTTCGGATCCGGTGGAGGTGCCACCGATACCCAGGACAAGTTCGGCGACGTGTTTCTGGTGATTGACAACTTCGGTGATCTCTACGACAAGGACAACGGTGTGGGGGATCGCGCGATTGCGATAGCTCGGCAGGGGCTTTCTTACGGAGTTCATGTGATTACCAGCGCCAGTGGGTGGTTCGTCGGCCAGAAACAGGCGCTGCTCAACGTGGCCAACTCCCGAATCCAGCTGCGTCTGAGCAATCCGGATGAGACCCAGATGGGTACCGGTATGGAGCACCGGCGTGCAGCGCGTCAGAATCCTGATCAGCCAGGGTTTGGCGTCACGCGATCCGGTCACGAGCTATTGATCGGACTTCCGGAGTTGCTCGGGCCCGACGGCGCGCGGGTTGCCGCCCGCGAGGTGGGTTCGATCATCGCCGAGCGAACCGGGGTCGGCAAGGTCGAAACCCTGGTGCGACTCCCGGCGCGAATCGCCCTGCGCGACATCCTTATTGGACACCGCGCCGGTGCCAAGGGGGCCGAGTCGCTGGACCTCCCGTTCGCCGTCGGTGAGAGTGCTTTGCAACCGGTGGCGCTGCAGACTGGACGGCTGCCGAATCTGCTGGTGGTTGGCCGCCAGGGCTGCGGCAAGACGACCACCTTGGCTGCACTCGGCCAGGCGATTGCCGCGCAACTGTCCCCCGATCAGGCGCAGATCACGATTATCGATCCGAAGACGACGTTGATCGGCAGGCTCGCGGGGCCGCACGTACGTGCCTACGCGTACACGCCCGACGGCATCGATGCGGCGTTGGCCGAAGTGGCTGAGATCATGCGCGATCGATTGCCACCTTCGGGTTTGACGCAGGGGGAGTTGCTGATTCGGCCGGCCTGGACCGGTCCGCACCACTTCGTCCTGATTGATGACGAACATGAACTGCGTGCCAATGGAGTGGTGGGCAAGCCGGCCGCGACGGCACCGTTATGGAACCTGATCGAACGCGGACGGGAGACCGGACTTCATGTCTTCGTCACCCGACTGCCGGGAAACTGGGCCGGCGTCTCGGCAATGAACCCGTTCATCCAGAAGCTCACCGGTTCGCGTGCTCCGACACTATTCATGGACAACGATCCACAGAATGTGAAGGTGTTCGGAAGGACAAGCGCCGCGCAACTGCCGCCGGGCCGTGGACTGCTGGTCGCCAATGACGGTGTGATGGAGGGTGTCCTGATCGGTACTCCGCAGTAATCGACGGGATGTCTCAGCGTGACAGTGTGATTCGGCTGAACCGCTCCAACTGTGCCGGTGGTCCGTCCAGCGGCGTCGGCGGCATCACCAGAGTGACGCCGTCGATCACCCGCAGGACGTTATGCGTCTGCCGATCGAAATTCAAGGTGCCGTGCTGGAAGTTCTGAACGATCCACTCGGGCTCGGAAATCTCGGCACTGGTCGGTAGGCCCAGGGCGCCGAGTTCGTAGCCCAGCGAGGCCCATGCCTCGTAGATGGCACCGGTGAGCGGTTGGGCGCCGGTCGCGGGTGACCAGTACATGGCACCCCGCTCGAAGGTTGCATACCGGGTGCCTCTGCTGCCTGCAGCCTCTGGTGAGGTCGGCAGGCCCAATGGGCTTACCGGACCGCCGTCGGTTTCCCAGCGCGCGAGTATCGCCCCGCCGCGGAGGGATTCGGTGACGTCTGGGGGACCGGTGAAGCCGGCCGCGATCGCGCGGATCTGGCCCAGTGCGGCGTAACCGGCCTTACCGGGACACTCGGTGTTACCCACATCCCGGTGCGCGAAGATCTCCGGCAGGGTCACCGAACTCCCACCCGGGACGACGGTGTACTGACCGCCCGCGGACTTCAGTTGCACGGTGCTCAGTGGGTTGACCCGGTCGAGGCTCATTCGCCAGCCGAGTAGCCGGCCCACTGTCTTGACGGTGATGTCGGGTGGGGGTTCTTCCTCGAAGTCGCCGATCATCGACACGCCCCATACGTCGCGGTTGAAACCACCGGTGTGAGAGCCGAGCACGTCTTTCGTGATACCGCCGCCTCTGCCCTCGAAGACCTGGCCGTAATTGTCCACAAGTGCGTTGTAGGCGATGTCGCACCACCCCAGCGTCATGGTGTGGTACGCGTAAATCGATCGGACGATTGCCGCCGAATCCTCTGGCGCGTAGTCATTTCCGGTGGCGGTGTGATGCACGACGGCCGCGCGAATTCCGTTGCCGTATGACGGTCCTCCGCACCGCGTGCTGGTGCCTGCACCCCATTGAGCGCGACTGATGATGTTCGGTGGCTGCCCCGGGCCGAGGATGGCGGTCGGGGGTGTCCACTGGGCGTCTACCGGCGATTCTGGTGGGGTGATCAGAACGGCCGAAATGTTCTGCGCGATCGGCTGTTCGGCATTTGCCGGTACGTATCCGAGTTCCCGGCCGGCGTCGAGGGCGGTATCCGGCGCGGCGACGGTCATGGGTGCGTCCTGCGGTCGGGTGAGTGCAATTTGCACGGCCGTGGTGGAACCCACGAAGACGGGGTCGGTGCCGCGCGGACCGCCGTCCACAGTGTCGTCCGAGTTGGATTCGAGGTTGTGGATTTCGTACCACTGCCCCCACGTGCCGTCGGGCTTCTTGGCCCGCAACTGCGCTGAGGTGGCGGTGAGATCGTTTCCGGTCAGCGCGACCATGGAGAACGGCGTCGGCTGACTGATCTCGCGGACCGTCTCCCCGCCGCCCACCCCGGTCAACGGTTGTTGCGTCAGGACGGTGTCATCGGCACTAGGTCCGTGCGGCCCGCCAATTGCGGGGATCCCGTTTATCGCCAATGGAACCGCCACCACGGTCGCCGCGATGGCGGTGAAGAGAATCGTCGGCACTGGACGACGGGACATCACACTGAGATGTTACGTATGAGTCAGCTGTTGCTGACGTTTCGACACGGACCAATGAGGACTATGTGACTATTGGGGCCTGCAACGGCACCGCAGGGGTCTTTCCGGGGTGGCCTACCGGCCGGACCCACCCTGCGGTGCCGTTTCGTACAGGTATTACGCGGCCCGCTCAGCCGACCGATGCGATATCGCCTGCGGCCTCAACGGCCGGAGCGGCAGCGACCGGCGCGGCCGAGGCGGCCGATGCGGCAGCGCCCTGCATGGCCTGAGTGATACCCGGCATGACGACGCCCTTCAACAGATCGATCGCCTGGCCGACGCCCAGTTGGTTGGCGGCGCTGCTCAGGTCGCCGATGATGCCGGTGCTGGCGGCCTGGGGCGCCGGAAAGCCCAGTGACGGATCTCCCAGGATCGGATACGTGCCGGCCACCGGGCCCAGTGGAGCACTGATCGGCTGCTCGGTCGGCAGTCCGATAATGCCGGTGGATGGCATGGTGAGCCCGGGCGTAGCGCCGATCTGCGGTGTGGTCAACCCCGGCGTGGTTAAGCCGGGCGCCGTCAGGCCGGGATCGGTCAGCGAGGGAATAGCGGCCGCGCCGGGCGTGGTCAGACCGGGTGTGGTGAGACCTGGTGTGGTCAGGCCGGGGGTGGTGAGACCGGGGGTGGTGAGACCTGGTGTGGTGAGACCGGGGGTGGTGAGACCGGGGGTGGTGAGACCTGGTGTGGTGAGACCGGGGGTGGTGAGACCTGGGGTGGTGAGACCTGGTGTGGTGAGACCTGGTGTGGTGAGACCGGGGGTGGTCAGACCGGGGGTGGTCAGACCTGGTGTGGTGAGACCCGGTGTGGTGAGACCCGGGCTGGTCAGAGATGGAGTTGTCAGCATCGGGGCCAACGGTCCGCTCTGCACCGGCTGGGCACCGGCCGGACTCAGTCCTGTCGGCAATGGTGGCAAGTTGATACCGAACTGCGACAGGCCCTGTTGCAATGCGGACAGGATTTCGTTGGGCAGGTCGGTGACGACGGCCGCCCGGGTAAATTCGCGTTGCTCGGGCGCTGGGTGAGAGGACAGCGCGATAGCACCGATCACTGCGAAGGGGGTTGCGACGGCCATGGCACCGACCGCGCTCATGGCTGTCGAGATCTTGCGTCGACGACGGTTCGGCACGGGAGTCTCCTTCAATCTGGACTATGTCGAAACCGGCCCTGCGCCGGCTCCGAAGCTAACGTGTTTGATGTTACGTCTGGGGTTGGTGAGACTGGAGTGACGATGCTGAATCGTGAGCCAATCGCGACATTGAGCCCTTTCGCCTCGCGGACAATTTCGCCCCGCGACGCCGGGCTTCGCAGTGGGGTCAGTGCCGTCCGGTTCCGATAACCTAGGCGTCAATGACCTCCAATGACCTCATCGTTGTCGGATCCGGATTCTTCGGTCTGACGATCGCCGAACGCGTGGCCACTCAACTGGGCAAGCGGGTGCTGGTCATCGAAAAGCGCGGCCATATCGGTGGCAACGCCTACTCCGAAGCCGAACCGCAGACCGGTATCGAAGTCCACCGATACGGCGCCCACCTGTTCCATACCTCCAACACCCGGGTGTGGGATTACGCACGTCAGTTCACCGAATTCACCGACTATCAGCACCGGGTGTTCGCCATGCACGGCGGGCAGGCCTATCAGTTTCCGATGGGGCTGGGTTTGGTGGCGCAGTTCTTCGGCCGGTACTACAGCCCGAACGAAGCACGTGCGCTAATCGCTGAGCAGGCCGCCGAGATCGACACCGCGGACGCACAAAATCTGGAAGAGAAGGCGATCTCGCTCATCGGCCGGCCACTTTATGAGGCTTTCGTCAAGGGATATACCTCCAAGCAGTGGCAGACCGACCCCAAGGAACTGCCCGCGTCGATCATCAACCGGCTACCGGTGCGATACACCTTCGACAACCGCTATTTCAACGATACCTACGAGGGCTTACCGGTCGACGGATACACCGCCTGGCTGACGAAGATGACCGCAGACGAACGTATCGAAGTGCGCCTCGACACCGATTGGTTCGACGTGCGCGACGAGTTGCGCGCCGCCTCTCCGGCCGCGCCGGTTGTCTACACCGGTCCGTTGGACCGCTACTTCGAATACGCCGCAGGGCGGCTCGGCTGGCGCACCCTGGACTTCGAACTCGAGGTTCTACCGTGTGCGGACTACCAGGGCACCCCGGTGATGAACTACAACGACCAGGACGTGCCGTTCACCCGCATCCACGAGTTCCGCCACTTCCATCCCGAGCGCGACTATCCGGACGACAAGACGGTCATCATGCGCGAGTACTCCCGCTTCGCCGACGCCGAGGACGAGCCTTACTATCCGATCAATACCGATGCCGACCGGGCAGTGCTGGCCGCCTATCGACACCGCGCTCGGGCGGAGACCTCCGCGGCGAACGTGATATTCGGTGGCAGGCTGGGTACCTATCAGTACCTGGACATGCATATGGCCATCGCGAGCGCATTGAACATGTACGACAACATCCTTGTGCCTCATCTGCGCGATGGTGCGCCGCTGATGGCCGACGGTGCCGACGAAAGCAGCACAGTATGAGCGAAATTCCATCCGGACCCATTGCGGCGGGTGAATCCCGAGCCGTAAGCCTGCTGTCGCGGGTGATCCTGCCGCGCCCCGGTGAACCACTCGACGTGCGAAAGCTCTATATCGAGGAGTCGGAGACGAACGCGCGCCGGTCGCACGCGGCCAGCCGTACCGATTTGCAGATCGGCGCGGAGTCCGAGGTGTCCTTCGCCACCTACTTCAACGCATTTCCGGCCAGCTACTGGCGGCGCTGGTCGACTTTGGAATCAGTAGTGCTGCGGGTCGAGCTGACCGGTGCTGCCCGGGTGGATGTGTACCGGTCAAAAGCCACCGGGGCGCGCATCAGCGTCGGCGGTGGCGCGGTCGCCAGCACCGACGAATCCAGCTCGGCTGCAACGGAGTTCGAAATCGGACTCGAGCCGTTCGAGGATGGCGGCTGGATCTGGTTCGACATCACCACCGATACCGAGTGCACTATGCACAGTGCAGGCTGGTACGCGCCGCGGACGGCGCCCGGTCGGGCCAATATCGCCGTCGGGATCCCTACCTTCAACCGGCCGGCCGATTGTGTCAACGCTTTACATGCGCTGACGTCGGACCCGCTGGTGGACGAGGTGATCGGCTCGGTGATCGTCGTCGACCAGGGAACCGATAAGGCCGTCAATCATCCGGGCTTCGACAGCGCGGCCGCCGCACTCGGCCGCCGGTTGTCCATCCACAATCAGCCGAACCTCGGCGGATCGGGCGGCTACAGCCGGGTGATGTATGAGTCGCTGAAGAACACCGACTGCGAGCAGATCCTCTTCATGGACGACGACATCCGGATCGAACCGGATTCCATCCTGCGCGCACTGGCGCTGAGTCGCTTCGCCAAGGCTCCCACCCTGATCGGCGGACAGATGCTCAACCTGCAGGAGCCGTCGCACCTGCACGTCATGGGTGAAGTGATCAATCGGGGAAACTTCATGTGGACAAACGCGCCGCACACCGAATACGACCACGACTTCGCCAGATATCCACTCAGCAGTGATGACGAAGACGGCAACAGTGCACTGCTGCACCGCCGGATCGATGTCGACTACAACGGATGGTGGATGTGCATGATCCCGCGGCAGGTAGCCGAGGAGCTTGGTCAGCCGCTGCCGCTATTCATCAAATGGGATGACGCCGATTACGGGTTGCGCGCGGGCGAGCACGGCTACGGCACGGTCACCATGCCCGGTACGGCGATCTGGCATATGGCCTGGAGCGATAAGGATGATGCGATCGATTGGCAGGCCTACTTCCACCTCCGGAACAGGCTGGTGGTGTCCGCGATGCATTGGGACGCGCCGGTCCGCGGCCTGTTGGCAAGCTCATGGAAGGCGACCCTGAAACACCTTCTGTGCCTTGAGTATTCGACAGTCGCGATTCAGAACAAGGCAATCGCCGACTTCCTCGCCGGTCCTGAGTACATCTTCTCGATTCTGGAGTCGGCGCTGCCCGAGGTTCGTGCGATGCGTCAGGAGTACCCCGACGCAGTTGTGCTATCGGGTGCGACCGCATTACCTGCGCCTAGTGGGCGAACCAGGGTTCACAAACCTCCGGTTGCGCTGCCGACCGTCGGTTTACGCCTCGCGCGTGGCGTGATTCATCAACTCCGCAGGGAGAATCCGGACCACCACGCACGGCCACAACTCAACGTGCCCACCCAGGATGCGCGGTGGTTTCTGCTCTGCAAGGTCGACGGCGTCACGGTCACCACGGCCGACGGCCGTGGCGTGGTCTACCGCCAGCGCGATCGGGCGAAGATGCTGGCACTGCTGAAGGAATCGTTGCGCCTGCATATCCGGCTGGCTCGCAAGTACGACCACATGCGCAAGATCTACCGCGAAGCCCTGCCCGTGCTGTCCAGCCAGCAGAAGTGGGAGACCGTGCTGTTGGAAGAATCGCCAGTCGGTGCCTGACGTCGTCGGGCCGCCGACCGGCGAGGTGGCGCTGCTGGCCGACGTGCAATCGAGGCTTTCCTCGGCGCCGGTTGTGACAGGTGCACGGGCCATGTCACATTTCGGCGAGCACGCCGCGGGCTGGGTCGCAGTCTCTGCCGCCGGTGCACTGCTGGCGAAGGGGCGCCGCCGCGAGTGGCTACTCGTCGGAATCGGCGCCGTGGCCGCGCACGCCGCGTCGATACTGATCAAGAGAGTGGTGCGACGCCCCAGACCCCACCACCCCGATATTGAGGTCAAGGTGGGAACGCCGAGTTCGCTGAGCTTTCCATCTGCGCACGCCACGTCCACCGCGGCCGCGGCTATGCTGCTGTGCCGTGCCACCCGGTCGCCCCTGCCGATGGCTCTGGTGCCGTTGATGGCGCTGTCGCGACTGGTGCTCGGTGTGCATTATCCGACTGACGTACTGGCCGGGATTGCCGTCGGCGCCACGGTAGCGCGGACAGTCACCCGCCTCGCCGGCCCCGCAAAGGAGATGCCACGTGAGCCCTCATGAGTGAGACTCGGGTCGCCGGTCCGCCGAGCAACCTCTTCGCCGCCATCATCAAAGCCGTCCGCCCTCGCCAATGGGTGAAGAACCTGTTGGTGTTAGTCGCACCACTCGCCGCCCTCGGCGGCAATGTCAGTTATGACTTCCGCGATGTCGCGTTCAAGGTGTCGGTGGCGTTCGTGGTCTTCTGCATGGCCGCCTCAGCCATCTACCTCGTCAACGATGCTCAAGACGTGGAGGCCGACCGCGCCCATCCGACCAAACAGTTCAGGCCGATCGCGGCCGGTGTGCTTCCGGTCGGGCTCGCCTACGCTCTTGCTGCTGCGCTTGCCATCGGGTGCCTGGCGATCTCGTGGTGGCTGACCCCGCACCTGGCCGTGGTGATGGCCGTCTACCTCGGAGTTCAACTGGCCTACTGCTTCGGGCTCAAACATCAAGCGGTGCTTGATATCTGCATTGTGTCGTCAGGATTCCTGATCCGTGCGATCGCCGGCGGTGTTGCCGCGGGAATTCCGCTGTCGCAGTGGTTTCTGATGGTGATGGCCTTCGGATCGCTGTTCATGGCGGCCGGCAAGCGCTACGCCGAATTGCAACTGGCCGAGCGCACCGGCGCAAAGATCCGCAAGTCGCTGGAAAGCTACACCGGCACCTATCTGACCTTCGTCTGGACGTTGTCCGCGACTGCCGTGGTCCTCTGCTACGCGCTGTGGGCATTCGAGCGTGGCGGTAGAACCGGGTCGTGGTTCGCCGTGTCGATCATCCCGTTCACGATCGCCATCATGCGGTATGCGGTCGACGTCGACGGCGGACTGGCCGGCGAGCCTGAGGAGATCGCACTGCGCGACCGCGTCCTGCAAATGCTCGCACTGATCTGGATCGGAACCGTCATTGCCGCCGTCGCCCTGGGTTAGCGCGGCGGCTGCCAACCCCGGCGGTCCCGAAACCGCTTCGTCCGCAAGGCGTTCGGGGGGAAACCTCTGGGCCGGTTTTGGCAACTCGCTGCTCACCAGAGTCAGTCTGTGGACCTCGGTTGCCATGGTCGTGGCGTTGTGGGCATGGGGCGCGTGGCAGCGGCGCTGGATCGCCGATGACGGCCTGATTGTCTTGCGGACGGTCCGGAACCTGCTGGTGGGCAATGGTCCGGTGTTCAACCCGGGCGAGCGGGTCGAGTCCAACACCTCCACCGCATGGACCTACCTCATGTACGTCGGCAGCGTTATCGGCGGTCCGATGCGGTTGGAGTACGTCGCGCTCGCGTTGGCCCTGGCGTTGAGTGTGGCCGGTGTGATGATGGCCATGCTGGGGGCGGCGCGCTTGTACGCGCCGGGCCTTCGTGGTCGCACCGCGTTGATCCTTCCGGCGGGTGCGTTGGTCTACATCGCCTTGCCGCCGGCACGTGACTTCGCCACCTCCGGTTTGGAGAACGGATTGGTGACCGCCTGGCTCGGCCTGCTGTGGTGGATGATGGTCGGTTGGGGGCGGGCCCGGACAGTGCGGCCGTGGTTGCACGCCGCACTGGCGTTCGTGGCCGGGTTGAGCGTTCTCGTCCGGCCGGAGTTGGCACTCATCGGTGGACTTGCGCTCGTGATGATGATCCTCGCCGCCGGGGACTGGCGGCGACGGGCACTCATCGTGCTGGCCGGTGGACTGCTGCCGATCGGATACCAGATCTTTCGGATGGGCTACTACGGACTGCTGGTACCGCAGACCGCGTTGGCCAAGGACGCGGCCGGCAGCAAGTGGGGCCAGGGCCTGATCTATCTGGGCAACTTCACCGGGCCGTACGCGCTGTGGGTTCCGACGCTCCTCATGATCGCTCTGGGTCTGGTGCTACTGGCCGGGCGGCCGAGGTGGAGTTCGGTGGGCGAGGCGCCCGGCCGCGGGTCATGGTCCCGGCGGCTGCAGAATCCGGCCGCGATCGTCGCTTTCATGCTCGTCAGCGGTGTTGTGCAGGCCCTGTACTGGATTCGGCAGGGCGGTGACTTCATGCATGGACGCGTTCTACTGGCACCGGTGTTCTGCCTGCTCGCCCCGGTCTCGGTGATCCCGGTGGTGCTGGGTGTCGGTACGTGGTCTCCCAGCAAGTCCTGGCGCGCCGGGTTCGCCCGAGAGAAAGTCACTCTGCTGGGCGGTGCCGCAGCCGCGTTATGGCTCGCGCTGGCAGGTTGGGCGCTGTGGGCGGCGAACTCACCGGGTATGGGTTCTGACGCCACCCGGGTGACCTACTCCGGAATCGTCGACGAGCGGCGGTTCTATTCCCAGGCCACCGGCCATGCCCACCCGCTGACCGCTGCAGATTATCTCGACTATCCGCGGATGCGTTCGGTCCTGGTCGCCATCAATAACACCCCGGATGGAGCACTGCTGCTGCCCTCGGGCAACTACGACGTGTGGGATGTGGTGCCGGCAATGCCGCCCCCACCACCGCCACCTGGTGTTCCGATGGAAAGTTGGCGTCGCCAAATAGCCACGCACACAGTCTTTTTCACCAATCTCGGCATGGTGGGGATGAATGTCGGTCTCAACACCCGGGTGATAGACCAGATCGGCCTGGTCAACCCGCTTGCCGCGCACACGGCACGCCTGGGGGACGCCCGAATCGGCCATGACAAGAACCTTTTCCCGGATTGGGCGGTCGCCGAGGGGCCATGGCTCAAGGAACGGCCCTACATCCCGGAGTACCTCGACGAGGGGTGGATCCGAGAGGCCGGCATCGCGCTGGGGTGCCCGAAAACCGTCGAGAAACTCGAGTCGATCCGGGAGCCGATGAGTTGGCCACGGTTCATCGGCAACCTGCACCACGCGCTGGAGTACACCGGATACCGGATCGACCGGGTTCCCAGGTACGACCTGGCGCGGTGCGGTTTGGCTCCTCCCGAATCAGAGCAGCCCGAATCAGAGCAGCCCGAATCGGAGCAGCCCGAATCGGAGCAGCCCCCCTACACCGGACTCCCGGCGACCGGACCCTGACGCGCCTATGCGTCCCGACCGACGGGTCCCACCGGCGCGATATCGACGTCAATACCGGAACCGCCCACTGCAGGGTGTGATTCACTTCTTTGCGGCGGGGGAGACCACCGGTCGGATCAACGATCGGGATGAGTGGACGTGAGGTGGGTATGAGCAGTCTGCTGAAACTGTTCCGGGTGCTGTGCGCCGGGGTCGTGGCGCTGGCCGGGTGGGGTGCGCTGACGCCGACCGCCGCGGCTGCCGGCATCGAGTACCTGATGGTCCCGTCGGCTGCGATGGGCCGCGATATTCCGGTCGCCTTCTCCGGTGGCGGCCCGCATGCCGTGGTGCTGCTCGACGCCTTCAATGCCGCGCCCCAGGTCAGCAACTGGGTGACGCTGGGCAATGCGATGGGCACCCTCGGCGGCCGAGGACTCTCGGTGGCCGCGCCCGCAGGCGGTGCCTACAGCCTCTATACAAACTGGGAGCAGGACGGCTCCAAGCAGTGGGAGACCTTCCTGGCCGACGAGTTGCCCAACTGGCTGGCGGCCAACAAGGGCCTCGCACCGGGCGGTCACGGAATCGTCGGCGCTTCTCAAGGGGGGTTGGGAGCGGTGACCATGGCCGCCTTCCATCCCGACCGCTACAGCTACGCCGGATCGATGTCTGGCTTCCTGACACCGTCGAACACCCAGCTCAACGGCGCCATTTCTAATGGCATCAACGCAAGTGGGGCCACCGTCGAAGCGATGTGGGGCGCGCCGCAGTTGGGCCGCTGGAAGTTCCGGGATCCGAACGTCCACGCCAACCTGCTGGTGGCCAACAACACCAGGCTCTGGGTGTTCAGTCCGCAAGCAGTCACCTGTAGCGACCCGTCCGCCATGATCGGATTCTGTGACCAGGCCCAGGGCAGCAACCGAACCTTCTACGCGCACTACCGTGCGCTGGGCGGACATAACGGCTACTTCGACTTCCCGGCCTCGGGTAACCATGATTGGGGCACGTGGTCCGCTGCGCTGGGCGCGTTGGCCAACGACGTCTCGGCCGCCATCGGTTAGCGAACTTTTCCCGGTGACAACCGTTAGGTATCCGCAACGTCATGGAGGCTGGTGCACATTCGCCGAACCGGTAGTGTGGAACCGTGCAACGCTTGAGTAGCGGTTCGCTCAGCAAACTTTCAGGTACGGGTCGGCGATCCTTCAGTGCGCCTTCGCGACCGGTTTTCGTCGCTGCATCGCGAGCGGTCTTGGCGGCCGGAGTCGTCGGTCCGGCGGTGTGCTTGCTCGCGGGTTGTAGCTCATCGGGGGCGGATCTGATGAGCACGGTGGCCCTGCCGTCGCAGCAGAGTGCAGGTTCGGATCAGGGCGTCGTGATGGGAGTGTCGCCAGAGTCGGGACCCCAAACGAGCGCGTTGGATCTGACCCCGGTCCAACGCGGTTATCTCGACGCACTCATCGCCGCCGGCGTCCACCCCTCATCCGAATTGCGTGCGCTGAGTATCGGTTCGTACGTATGCCAGGCCCGTGCGGCCGGTCAGAGCGAGCAGGCGGTGAGGGATTACGTGGCCCCGATGGTTCGCAGCGATGTCGCCGACTCCAACGCGTCGTCGCCGCAGTCGGCATCCGTCATCCAGGCGGACGCGGCCATTGACCACTACATTCTCCTCGCCGGTCAACGGCTCTGCTGAGACATGGTCCGCAGGTCCGGAAAGACTGATCGCCGCAGACGGCACCGAATCCTGGCACTAATCGCCGCTGCCGCTGTTGCACTGGTGGTCGGGTTGGTGGTGGCGATCATCGTGATCGTGGTGCGGCGGCCCGAACCGGCCACGACGGCCCTTCCACCGACCGCTGTGCCGCCGACGAGCCAACCCGGGCGCAAGCCGCGGCCGGCCTTCCAGGACGCGAGTTGTCCGGACGTCGACCTGATCGCCATCCCGGGTACCTGGGAGTCCTCGCTAACCGATGACCCGTTCAACCCGACGCAGTTTCCGATTGCCTTGCTGCGCAACGTGACCGGGCCCATTTCCGATCAGTTCGGCCGCGACCGGGTCGAGGTGTACACCGTTCCCTACACTGCCCAGTTCCACAATCCGCTGTCGGCGGATAGGCAAATGTCCTATAACGACAGCCGCACAGAGGGATCTCGGGCAGCGGTGGCGGCGATGACCGCGATGAATGATCGCTGTCCGTTGACCAGTTACGTACTGGTCGGCTTCTCTCAGGGTGCTGTGATCGCCGGCGATATGGCCAGCGATATCGGCAACGGGCGTGGCCCGGTCGACGAGGACCTAGTGCTGGGAGTGACCCTGATCGCCGACGGCCGTCGACATCCGGGCGAGGGTGTGGAAATCGGGCCCAACCCGCCCGGCCAGGGTGCGGAGATCACCCTCGCCGAGGTCCCGACTCTGTCGGCGCTGGGCCTGACCATGAGCGGACCGCGCCCGGGCGGCTTCGGCGCTCTGAACAACCGCACCAACCAGATCTGTGGGCCCGGCGATCTGATTTGCGCAGCCCCGCAGTCAGCCTTCAATATCGCCAACCTGCCACAGACAATTCAGGTGCTGGCCGGTGGCGGCGGGCAACCCGTGCACGCGTTGTACAACACGCCGGAGTTTTGGAACCTCGACGGCCTGACGTCGACGTCGTGGACACTGAATTGGGCACGTGACCTGATCGTGAACGCACCTCGGCCGCCGCACGATTAGACCGCGGTCCAACGGCGCTGCGATTTGGCTGCTGCACACATTGGGATTAACATTAAGAGGAAAATAAGGCCTGATAAAAGCCGGTCCGACGAAGGATCGGCGAAAACCCGCGAGCGTGCCGGTGGCCGCCCGCCGACGGCGCGCCGCGGGGTTGCCGCCCACCGCGGCCCGACACGGAGTGTGTTCTGACAGGAGAGTGGTATGCCGTTCCATAACCCGTTCATCAAGGACGGACGGATTACCTTCCCGGAAGGCGCCAGCCTCGTCAAGCACGTCGAACGGTGGGCCAAGGTCCGCGGCGACAAACTTGCCTACCGTTTCCTGGACTTCTCCACCGAGCGTGACGGTGTCGCCCACGATCTGCGCTGGGCTGACTTCAGCATCCGCAACCGCGCTGTCGCCGCGCGCCTGCAACAGGTGACCCAACCCGGCGACCGGGTGGCAATCCTGTGCCCGCAGAACCTCGAGTACCTCATCGCGTTCTTTGGAACGCTGTATTCCGGCCGTATCGCGGTACCGCTGTTCGACCCGTCTGAGCCTGGTCACGTGGGCCGGCTTCATGCCGTTCTGGATAACTGCGAGCCGTCGGCGATCCTCACCACCACCGAGGCTGCAGAAGGGGTCCGGAAATTCTTCCGCACCCGCCCGGCCAACGAGCGTCCGCGCGTCATCGCCGTGGACGCCGTGCCCGACGAGGTCGGTGCCGCCTGGGAACCGGTGGAGACCGATCAACAGAACATCGCCTATCTGCAATACACCTCCGGATCCACGCGCATCCCCACCGGTGTGCAGATCACCGAGCAGAACCTCGCCACCAACGTGGTGCAGGTGATCGAGGCACTCCAGGGAGAGGAAGGCGACCGCGGCGTCAGCTGGCTGCCCTTCTTCCACGATATGGGTCTGATCACGGCGCTGTTGTCACCCATGATCGGCCACTTTTTCACCTTCATGACACCGGCTGCGTTCGTGCGCCGGCCCGGTCGCTGGATCCGCGAGATGGCTCGCAAGCCCGAGGATGAGGGCGGCGTCATCTCAGTGGCACCGAACTTCGCGTTCGACCATGCCGCGGCCCGCGGTCTACCGCGCGACGGTGAGCAGCCGTTGGATCTGTCCAATATCAAGGCGATCCTCAATGGCAGCGAACCGATCTCGGCGGCCACCGTTCGCCGGTTCAACGAGGCGTTCGAGCCGTTCGGTTTTCCCGCCCGGGCCATCAAACCGTCCTACGGCCTGGCCGAGGCGACATTGTTCGTGTCCACCACACCGGCCGGTCAACCGCCCAAGATCGTCACCGTCGACCGCGATCAACTCAACGCCAATCACTTCATCGAGGTTCCCGAGGATTCCCCCGCCGCGGTCGCCCAGGCGTCGGCAGGCAAGATCGGCGTCGCCGAATGGGCGGCGATCGTCGACCACGAGACCGCAAGCGAACTGCTCGACGGTCAGATCGGCGAGATCTGGATCAGCGGACCGAATATGGGCACCGGCTACTGGAATAAACCCGAGGAAACGGTCGCGACCTTCCAGAACATTCTCAAGTCGCGGACCAGTCCGTCCCATGCCGACGGTGCGGCCGACGACGCCAACTGGGTGCGCACCGGTGACCTCGGCGCCTACCACGACGGCGACCTCTACATCACCGGCCGGGTCAAGGATCTGGTGATCATCGACGGCCGTAACCACTACCCGCAGGATCTCGAGTACTCGGCGCAGGAGGCCACCAGGGCACTGCGAACCGGTTTCGTCGCGGCGTTCTCGGTGCCGGCCAATCAACTCCCCGACGAGGTGTTCGCCAACGCGCAATCGGGTCTCAAGCGCGACCCCGGTGATACGTCCGAACAACTGGTTATCGTCGGCGAGCGTGCGGCCGGCACCCACAAGATGGAAGTTGATCCCATCTCTGACGCCATCCGTGCGGCGATCGCCGTCCGCCACGGTGTCACCGTGCGCGATGTGCTGCTGACGTCGGCCGGTGCAATCCCGCGCACCTCCAGCGGCAAGATCGGCCGTCGCGCCTGCCGGGCCGCCTACCTCGACGGCAGCCTGCGCAGCGGGAAGATCGCCAACGCCTTTCCTGACGAGGCGGAATGACGACTGAAGGCCCGGCATCCGATTCAACGATGCCCGCCGAGCCCCCCGAGCTCGAAGAACCGCCGGCTCAGGCCGCCGGGAGTGAGCTGGCGCGCACCGATATGTCGGTGCCGGAGATGCGCGGGTGGCTGCGCAACTGGGTGGCAGTAGCCACCGGGCAGTCGCCGGACACCATCGACGAGTCCACGCCGATGGTCGAGCTCGGGCTGTCCTCGCGCGACGCGGTGGCGATGGCCAGTGACATCGAGGACCTGACCGGTGTCACCCTGACCGCGACGGTGGCATTCCGGCACCCCACAATCGAGTCGCTTGCGGTGGTGATCATCGAAGGCGAGCCCGAGCTCGAGCCTTACGATCCGGACGAGGACTGGACCCGCACCCGTGACGTCGCCGATATTGCGATCGTCGGTCTGGCGACGCGGTTCCCCGGCGATATGAACACCCCCGACCAAATGTGGCAGGCGCTGCTCGAGGGCCGTGATGCCATCACCGACCTGCCCGAGGGTCGCTGGGCGGAGTTCATGGACGAGCCGCGGCTGGCCGAACGGATCGCCAAGGCCCGCACCCGCGGCGGCTACCTCACCGATATCAAGGGCTTCGACTCCGAATTTTTCGCGCTGTCGAAGATGGAGGCCGACAACCTCGATCCGCAGCAGCGCCTCGCGCTCGAGTTGACCTGGGAGGCGCTGGAAGGCGCCCACATCCCGGCGTCGAGCCTGCGCGGCACAAGCGTTGGGGTGTTCGTCGGCAGTTCCACCAACGATTACAGCTACCTGGCGATGATGGATCCGCGGACCGCGCACCCGTACGCCATCACCGGCACCGCGAGTTCGATCATCGCCAACCGGGTGTCCTACTTCTACGACTTCCGCGGACCGTCCGTGGCCGTCGACACTGCCTGTTCGTCGTCGCTGGTGGCCGTGCACCAGGGTGTGGCGGCACTGCGGTCCGGTGAGGCCGACCTGGTGGTGGCCGGCGGGGTGAACGCGCTCGTGACCCCGGCCGTCACACTCGGCTTCGACGAGGTCGGCGGCGTGCTCGCACCGGACGGGCGGATCAAATCGTTCTCCGCCGACGCCGACGGTTACGCACGTTCGGAGGGCGCGGGCATGTTGGTGCTCAAGCGACTCGATGACGCACGTCGGGACGGCGACGATATTCTCGCCGTCATCGCAGGCAGTGCGATCAACCATGACGGCCGATCCAACGGCATGCTCGCACCCAATCCCGATGCCCAGGCCGATGTGCTGCGCCGGGCCTATCGCGATGCCGGGATCAACCCGCGCGATGTCGATTACGTCGAGGCGCACGGCACCGGAACGATTCTGGGCGACCCGATCGAAGCCGACGCGCTCGGGCGCGTCATCGGCCGGGGCCGTGCCGCAGATCAACCCGCACTGCTCGGTGCGGTCAAGTCCAATGTGGGTCACCTGGAATCCGCCGCCGGTGCCGCCAGCCTGGCCAAGGTGGCACTGTCATTGCGCCACAACAAGATTCCGGCATCGATCAATTATGCCGGGCCCAACCCCTACATCGACTTTGACGCAGTCCATCTTCGGGTGGTCGAGGCGGCTACCGATTGGCCGCGCTACAGCGGACATGCCATCGCCGGGGTGTCCGGCTTCGGATTCGGCGGTGCCAATGCGCATCTGGTGCTGCGCGAGGTGCTGCCTGAGGATCTCATCGAGCCCGCACCCGAACCCGAGCCTGAGTCGGAGACGTCGTCGGCGTCCGAGGCGGCCGCCGTGTACGTGGGCGGCGTCCGGATGGATGAGTACGGCGAATTCATTCATGAAGGTGCCGGTGATGACGACGGTTACGGCGATGTCGACTACTACGCGGCTGTCGACGGCGAGCCCGAACTTCCCGGTCTGACTGATGAGGCGCTGCGACTGCTGGCGATAGCCCGCGAGGAGCTCGATACCGAGGTTCTGCCCGTTGCCGTTGTGCCGTTGGCAGTTTCAGGTTTTCTGACCTCGCGGAAAAGGGCTACCGCTACCGAACTCGCAGACTGGATCGACAGCCCAGCCGGGCGGGCCTCGTCGCTGGAATCAATTGGCCGCTCGCTGTCCCGGCGTAATCACGGGCGCTCCCGCTCTGTCGTCATGGCCCACGACCACGACGAAGCCGTCAAGGGTCTGCGTGCGATCGCCGACGGAAAAATGAGTCCACTGGTGTATAGCGCTGACGGCCCGGTCACCAACGGCCCGGTATGGGTGTTGGCCGGATTCGGCGCCCAGCACCGCAAGATGGGCAAGAGTCTGTACCTGCGCGACAACGTCTTTGCCGAGTGGATCAACACGGTGGACAGCCTGGTTCAGGATGAACGCGGCTACTCGATCCTCGAACTGATCCTGGATGACTCGGTTGACTACACCGACGAAACCTGCGAGTACCCGATCGAAGTGGTGCAGCTGGTGATCTTTGCGATCCAGATCGCCCTCGGCGAACTGCTGCGCCATCACGGTGCGAAACCTGCTGCGGTGGTTGGCCAGTCGCTGGGCGAGGCGGCCGCGGCCTACTTCGCCGGCGGGTTGTCACTGGCGGATGCCACCCGCACCATCTGCGCCCGCTCGCACCTGATGGGCGAGGGCGAGGCGATGCTGTTCGGCGAGTACATCCGCCTGATGGCATTGGTCGAATACTCCGCCGAGGAGATCAGGGACGTTTTCTCCGACTTCCCCGATCTGGAAGTGTGCGTCTACGCCGCGCCGACTCAGACCGTGATCGGCGGACCGCCTGAGCAGGTGGACGCGATCATCGCCCGCGCCGAGGCGGAAGGGAAGTTCGCTCGCAAGTTCCAGACGAAGGGTGCCAGCCACACCACCCAGATGGATCCGCTGCTGGGGGAATTGGCCGCCGAGTTGCAGGGCATCACGCCGCATCCGCCTGTGATCGGCTACTTCTCCACCGTGCACGAGGGCGGCTATATTCGGCCGGGCGGCGAGCCGATCCACGACGTGGACTACTGGAAGAAGGGCCTGCGGCACAGCGTCCACTTCACCCAGGGCATCCGCAACGCCGTCGACAACGGGCACACCACCTTCTTGGAACTGGCGCCAAACCCGGTGGCGCTCATGCAGGTTGGCCTGACGACAGCCGCCGCGGGCTTGCATGACGCGCAGCTGATCGGCACGCTCGCCCGCAAGTCCGATGAGGTGGAGTCGGTGGTGGCTGCGATGGCGCAGCTCTACACCTACGGCCACGGCCTTGATTTCGCGACCTTGTTCACACCGGCGGCGGGCCCGGACGATTACGCCGATATCCCGCCGACTCGGTTCAAGCGTAAGCCGCACTGGCTCAACGCGCGCTTCTCTGCCGACGGTTCGGGCATCCTGCCCGGTACGCACGTCGCGATGCCGGACGGGCGGCACGTCTGGGAATACGCGCCGCAGGGGCCGACGGATCTGGCGGTATTGGTGAAAGCCGCTGCGGTACAGGTACTTCCGGATGCAACGTTGACCGCCTCCGAGCAACGAGCGGTGCCCGGCGACGGTGCCCGGCTGGTGACCACCCTCACCCGCCACCCGGGCGGGGCTGCGGTGCAGGTGCACGCCCGCATCGAGGAGTCGTTCACTCTGGTCTACGACGCCATCGTCAGCCGGTCAGGTGCGGTGTCGAGTCTGCCGGTCGCGGTGGCCACCGGCGTCGCGGTGAGCGCACCGACTGTGGTGGCCGAGCCTGTCGAGGACAGCCCGGATGCCGATATCCTGCACGACAGCCTCGCCGCCGGCGCCGGACTAACCGCCAGCCTTGGCAAGTGGTCGCCGGATTCGGCCGAGACCGTGCACGACCGGTTGTCGACGATCGTCGGCAGCGCGATGGGTTACGAGCCCGAGGACCTGCCCTGGGAGGTTCCCTTAATCGAACTCGGGTTGGACTCGTTGATGGCGGTGCGGATCAAGAACCGCGTCGAGTACGACTTCGATCTCCCACCGATCCAGCTGACCGCGGTTCGCGACGCGAATCTCTATGCCGTTGAGAAGCTCATCGCGTACGCGATCGAGAATCGCGAGGCCGTGTCTGAGCTACACGAGCACCAGAAGACGCTCACTCCGGACGAGATCGCTGCCGAGCAAGCCGCGATAGCCGCCGGTGAGATTCCGGCGGAACTGGCGGCCAAGCTTGCCGCCAAGCACCCCGAACTCCATTCCGATGTGCCGCCGCCGCCGACCGATCCCGCCGGTCCGGGAATTCCGGCGCCGCCGACCGATCCCGCGCCATCCCCTTCAGCCGCGGCCGGTAAGGCGCTCAGCCAACAGGCCGTCATCGATGCGCTGGGTACCGACGTGCCGCCCCGCGAGGCCGCCGAGCGCATCACGTTCGCGACCTGGGCGATCGTCACCGGCAAATCACCGGGCGGAATCTTCAACGAATTGCCGAAGGTCGACGACGAGACCGCCGCCAAGATCGCCGAACGGCTCTCCGAGCGGGCCGAGGGCACCATCACCGTCGAGCAGGTGAAGGCCGCCACGACCATCGAGGGATTGGCTACCGACGTTCGTGAGTACCTGGAGGCCGGCGAACTCGAGGGGTTCGTTCGCACCCTGCGGGCGCCGAAAGAGGGCGTCGAGGGCGTGCCGGTCTTCGTATTCCACCCGGCCGGTGGTTCGACGGTGGTCTACGAGCCACTTATCAAGCGCCTACCGGCCGACAACCCGGTCTACGGACTGGAACGGGTCGAAGGTTCCATCGAGGAACGGGCTCAGCAGTACGTTCCCAAGCTTCTGGAGATCGGCGGAACCGGCCCGTTCATTCTCGCCGGCTGGTCACTGGGTGGGGCGCTGGCTTACGCGTGTGCGGTCGGACTCGACCGCGCCGGAGCCGACGTCCGGTTCGTCGGGCTGATCGACACGGTTCGCGCCGGCGAGGACGTCCCTCAGACCACAGAGGAGATCCGTGCCCGCTGGGACCGCTACGCGTTGTTCGCGCAGCGGACCTTCAATGTCGAGATCCCGGCCATCCCCTACGAGCAGCTGGAGAACCTCGACGACGACGGCCAGGTCCGGTTCGTGCTCGACGCCGTCAAGGCAAGCGGGGTGAACATCCCAGGCGGCGTCATCGAACATCAGCGCACCTCATACCTCGACAATCGTGCCCTCGACACCGCCAGGATCGAGCCGTTCGACCGGCACGTGACGCTGTACATGGCCGACCGGTATCACGATGACGCGATCATGTTCGAACCGCGGTACGGCATCCGTCAGCCGGACGGCGGATGGGGTCGGTTCGCATCCGATCTCGAGGTGGTGCCGATCGGGGGCGAGCACATCCAGGCGATCGACGAGCCGTACATTGCCAAGGTGGGCGCGCACCTCAGCGAAGCGATCACCCGGATTCAAGCGCAGGAGAAGCAGGGCCAGTGACGGATAGGACCACCGCCGAGTTGCTGGCCGAGTTGCGTGAAAAGCTCCAGCTGGCGGCCGAACCCGGTGGCGAGGCGGCCGCGGCCAAGCGCGATAAGCGAGGCATTCCCAGCGCCCGGGCTCGGATACAGGCGTTGGTCGACCCGGGTAGCTTCCTGGAGATCGGTGCGCTGGCTCGAACCCCCGGCGATCCGAACGCTCTCTACGGCGACGGCGTGGTCTGCGGGCACGGCACCATCAACGGCCGCCCGGTCGGGGTCTTCTCCCACGACCAGACCGTATTCGGTGGCTCGGTCGGAGAAATGTTCGGCCGCAAGGTCGCCCGTTTGATGGAGTGGGTGGCCATGGTCGGCTGCCCGATCGTCGGCATCAATGACTCCGGCGGGGCGCGTATTCAAGACGCCGTCACGTCGCTGGCGTGGTACGCCGAATTGGGCCGCCGCCACGAACTACTCTCCGGCGTCGTTCCGCAGATCTCGATCATCCTCGGCAAGTGCGCCGGCGGCGCGGTGTACTCACCGATCCAGACCGACCTCGTGGTCGCGGTGCGCGACCAGGGCTACATGTTCGTCACCGGGCCGGACGTGATCAAAGACGTCACCGGAGAGGACGTCACCCTCGACGAACTCGGCGGCGCCGATTACCAGGCCCGATACGGCAACATCCACCAGGTCGTCGACTCGGAGAAGGAAGCCTTCGCC
>JAPLAO010000030.1 GCA_026393245.1 Mycobacterium sp.
GGCGAGGCCGGGTATGGGGAAGGCTCTCAAGCTCGACACGCCCCTGCCAACACCTACGGGGTGGACCACCATGGGCGAGGTCTCCGTCGGCGATTACCTGATCGGAGCGGACGGGAAACCGACCCGCGTCGTCGCGGCCACCGACGTGATGTTGGGCCGGCCGTGCTTCGAGGTCGAGTTCTCCGACGGCACCGTGATCGTGGCCGATGCCGAGCATCAATGGCCCACTCTGCGAGGCATCGTCACTACGGCAATGCTGAAGGTTGACACCGACGTTGTCTCGGCAGTCGGTGCGCGCCAACTTGTTGGCGGGACTGGAATCGCGTCGCGCGAATTCGGGATCGTCGACGTGCGGCCGATTGCTAGCGTCCCTGTGCGTTGTGTCGAGGTGGACAACGACGACCACCTGTACCTAGCCAGCGACGCGATGATTCCGACGCACAACTCCACGCTCGGCCTCGATTTTCTGCGCTCCTGCTCCATCAAAAACCGGATGGCGAGCGTGGTGTTCTCACTCGAGATGAGTAAGTCCGAGATCGTGATGCGCCTGCTGTCGGCGGAGGCGAAAATCAAACTCGCCGATATGCGCTCGGGCCGAATGAGCGATGACGACTGGACCCGGCTGGCGCGGCGGATGAGTGAGATCAGCGAGGCGCCGCTCTACATCGATGACTCACCGAACCTGACGATGATGGAGATCCGCGCCAAGGCACGCCGGCTGAAGCAGAAGGCGGATCTGAAGTTGATCGTGATCGACTACCTGCAGCTGATGACGTCGGGCAAGAAGGTCGAGTCACGCCAGCAGGAAGTGTCCGAATTCTCCCGTCAGCTCAAGCTATTGGCCAAGGAGCTGGAAGTGCCGGTGGTGGCGATGAGCCAGCTGAACCGCGGGCCGGAGCAGCGCACCGACAAGAAGCCGATGCTGTCGGACCTGCGCGAGTCGGGCGCCATCGAGCAGGACGCCGACATGGTGATCCTGCTGCACCGCCCCGACGCGTTCGAGCGTGACGATCCGCGTGGCGGCGAGGCGGACCTGATCCTGGCCAAGCACCGCAACGGTCCGACGAAGACGGTGACGGTGGCGCATCAACTGCACCTGTCGAGGTTCACGAATATGGCGCGGCAGTAGCTGGCTTCCCCAGATTCTCGAATCTGAAGGCGCTTTCGGGCGATTGGCTACACCAACGCTAGAGTTTTGCTGGAAACTTGAGATACGCCAGCCCGGAATGCGCTAGAGACAAAGGTCTCATGGGATTGCCTTTAGCCGGCTCGCTTCGGGAATCCGTTCCGGGCAGAAAGCTAGATGCTCAAATGGCGACGACCATTCTCGTCAAAGCCCTGCGATGACAAGTCCAGCGATGCGTAAACGGGTGTGGTCCCGGTGTGGGGTGGCTCTGTCGATCGCCGCGTCGGTGATTCCCTTCGGCATTCTCAGTTCTATCCCGCCCACCGGTACGGTCATGGCCCAGTGCTTTCAACGGGGTGGGTACAACCCGCCACCGTGCAACACCACCCCACAGACGACGGGCGATGCCAGTGCTGGTGGACCCGGCCCATCCGACCCCACCGGAAGTAGCAGCAGCTCAACCGACACGACCCAGAGCAGCGGCAGCTCAACCGCCACCAGCACGAGCGCGAGCAGCCCCCCCGATTCGTCAGTTATTGCTTGTCAAAATCAAAGTGCTATGTCCGCTGCCGTCGGTTTACCGCAGATCGTGTGTCCCTCTAGTCGGCCTGGAGGCAGCCTCCCCGATTCGTCAGTCACTGCTTGCCAGAATCAAATTGCCATGGCCATCAACATCGGGTTGCAGCCGGTACCGTGTCCCCCTAGTCAGCCTGGAGGCAGCCTCCCCGATTCGTCAGTCACTGCTTGCCAGAATCAAATTGCCATGGCCACCAACATCGGGCTGCTGACGCCAACGTGTCCCTCTAGTCAGCCTGGAGGCAGCCTCCCCGATTCGGCAGTTACTGCCTGCCAGAACCAAAGCATCATGACCACCAACGTCGGCTTACCGGCGACACCGTGTCCCCCCAGCCAGCCCGGAAGCAGCACCGGAAACTAGTTCGCGGACGTCGGTGACTGCGCAACGCTCCAGTTGGCCTTTCCCAGGCCGAAGTCCGTCGGGCGGGTTAGGCTGATTCAAGGCCCATACCGACCGGTTGAAGGTGGATTCGATGAGCTTGACCACAGAAGTGCCGACCACGTTTCCTGCCCACGACCCCGCCGGCTGGCGACAGCTACCCAAGGCCTTCACCCCGGTGGATCCCGCCAGGGTTTCAGCTCTGATGGCCAAGGAGTGGGAACGCTACGCCGCCGCCACCCCTGGCTCGGCCGACCACGCGGCGCGGTCATCAAAGACGTTGCCGCTAGGTGTGACAAGCAGCTTCCAGTACTGGGATCCGTATCCGATGGGTGTGAAGTCCGCCCGCGGCGCCTACGTCACCGACTGTGACGACCGCCAGGTGCTGGATTTGTCGATGGGCTTCGGCGCGATGCTCGTCGGCCACCTCAACCCCGTAGTGGTTGCGAAGGTCAAAGAGTTCCTCGACGACGTCGGCACGCTGTTCGTGACGCCGTCGCCGGTCTCGACCGAGGTCGCCGAGAGGTTCAAGGAACGCTTCGGTCTGGACATGTTGCGGTTCACCAACTCCGGCACCGAGTCGACCGGATACGCGGTGCGCACCGCGCGCGCCTACACCGGCCGGAAAGCCATCGTGAAGATCGAGGGTGGCTATCACGGCGGCTACGACGGTCTGTCGGTGTCGGTCAAGCCGGGCATTGACGAGATCGGTCCCGCGGACAACCCGATCCCGCAGGTTCCCTTCGATGTCGAGCCGGGCGTTGTGCACGTCGTGGCCTATAACGACCTCGGACAGATGGAACGCGTGCTGGCCGCCCACGGCAAGGAGGTGGCCTGCGTGATCATGGAACCGGTCATCGAAAACCTCGGCATCGTGTTGCCCGACGCCGGCTACGTTGTCGGCGTCCGCGCACTATGCGATGCCTACAACGTGCTGCTGATATTCGACGAGGTCAAGACCGGGCTGACCGCTGGCGCCCGCGGCGCTGCTGCGCGACTTGGCGTCAAGCCGGACCTGATCACGTTGGCCAAGTCCATCGGCGGCGGTCTGCCACTGGCCGCCTTCGGCGGCACCGCGGAAGTCATGCAGGTCGTCGTCGACAATCGGATGGCGCACTTCGGCACCTACAACGGCAACCCCCTGTGCATGGCTGCGGCCCTCGCGGTCGATGAGGTGGCCACCCCGCAGGCATTGGCGGCGGCCGAACAGGTCAACGACAACGCGATGGAAGCCATGGACACCATCATTCGCGAGTACGAATTGCCGGCCCACACCGTCGGCTTCGGCGTCAAGGGTGCCGTGACGTGGTCACCCACCCCGATCCGCAACTA
>JAPLAO010000065.1 GCA_026393245.1 Mycobacterium sp.
GGTGAGCCGTTCCCGCGATCCGTCCGATATGCGGGCGGTACTGGTCGAGGTGACCCCGCAGGGCCTGGTCCAATATCGGGAAGCGCTCGAGGCCCGTCGACTGCACCTCGTCGAACTGCTGCGCCACCTGACCGAGGCCGAACACGACGACCTGTTCCGGGCACTCAAGCCGCTGGAACGTCTCACCAGCGTCGAAGGCACCTGAGTTTTACCCGACGATTAGCCCAGCCAGTCCAGTACCGCGGCCGCGGTCCACGATTGCTGCATGCTGCCCAGCGGTTCACCGGTGAACGGTTCGTAGTACTCGGCGAACGTCCCGTCGGCGGCTTGACGCAGTCCTTCATTGCGCAGCAGCAGCGACCGTTCTGACCAGCCGCGGCGGGCGAAGGCCCAGGAGAACAACCACGTCAGCACGGGCCACACCGGGCCCCGCCAGTACTCCCGCGGACGGAAATCCCTCGACACCGGCGACGTCGACGGGACCAACGCGAACTTCAAGTCGGGGTGACCGCAGAATTTCGGACCCGCCAGGAGTTTCAGCAGTGCCCGCTCCCGCTCATGGTCCAACCCCCCGCACAGCAGCGGTGCGAACTGGGCAGCGGTGTCGGTGGCGATCCAGGATCGCGATCGGAGATTGAAATCCCTTCCTGCACCTGAGCTCTGATCCGCGGTCTCCACAACGCCGGCGCGGAACCGAGCCGCCCAGGAATACAGTTCGCGGACGTCGGCGTCGGGCCGCTTGTAATCCTCGCCGATATTGGCCAGCACATCGCAGGCGACCGAGAAGATCGCCGAGAAGAAGACGTCCTCGACCGCGAAACTCATCACGCCCGGCAGCCTGTGGTCGTCGTATCGGACCGACTTCATCTCCTCCAGCAGCCACAGGTAGCGGTCGTACTCACCGTCGGATGGACGCTGGCTGGGGTCGGTGATGATGTGGGTATCGGCGCGTTGGTACTGCGGGACACCACCGGCGACGACGCCCGCGTAGGCAGCGTCCCAGCGCGGGGAGTTATCCATTCCGGACTCCCAGCCGTGGTAAAGCGTGACCCTGCCACGCTGATCGGGATCGCGAGCCTCGGCCAGCCAGCGATGCCAGCGCACAAGATCGTTCCAACGCCGATCCAGGAAGGTCTCCGCGACGGCGCGCGTCGAGCGTCCCCGGGTGCGGGCGCGGTCGAGGATTCGTTGCACCGCGATCGCATGAACCGGCGGCTGGGTGATTCCCGAGGTCCGCCGGCCGGCCGGCGCCGCGGCGGCGAGATCCGAACAGGCCCATCGGTCCGGGCCCGGGAAATAGCCGTCGACCCCGGGGGCGAACACGATGTGCGGGATCATCCCGTTGGTCCACTGCGCCGAGAGCAGTGTGTCGAGTTCGACGACCGCACGTTCCACGCTCAGGGAGGCAAGCCCGACCGCGACGAAGGCCGCGTCCCAACTCCACATATGCGGGTAGAGCCGAGGCGCGGCCGACGTCATCACACCGAGGTCGTTGCCGCGCAGGAGGTAGGCCGCGCGGGCAGCGAGTTGGGTGGGCGCGAAGCCGGCGTCGAACGTCACGTGCTCATTCTGCGGTGCGCAGGCCTGCTCGTGCCGATCGGTAGGGTGACCGACATGCCAGGCACCGCAATGATCACCGGCGCCGGCGGAGGAATCGGCGCGGCAATCGCCGAAGCTTTGGCCCCCACCCACACACTTCTCCTGGCCGGGCGACCCTCGCGCCACCTCGATGCAGTCGCCGCGAGGCTGGGCGCCACCACCTGGCCGATGGACCTGACCGACAGCGACGGTATCGAGGTCGCAGCGGAAGTGCTGGCCGGACTCGACGTGCTGGTCCACAACGCCGGGGTGGCCTTTCCCGGCCGGGTTGCTGAATCCACCGCGGAGCAGTGGCGCGACACTTTCGAGGTCAACGTGACCGGTGCGGTCGCGCTCACGCTCGCGCTGCTGCCGGCCCTTCGGGCGGTCCGCGGACAGGTGATTTTCATCAACTCCGGTTCGGGTTTGACCGTGTCGGCTGGACTGGCGTCGTATTCGGCCAGCAAGTTCGCGTTGCGGGCGTTCGCCGACTCGTTACGTGCCGACGAACCGCGACTGCGGGTGACCAGCATCCATCCCGGCCGGGTCGACACCGAGATGCAGCGAGACCTGGTGGCCTACGAGGGCGGCGGGTACGACCCCGCGAAGTTCCTCACGCCGGCCACCGTCGCCGGTGTGGTCGCTCAAGTGGTTGCCACCCCGGCCGATGCCCACACCCACGAGGTGGTGATCCGCCCGCGCGGGCGCCTCTGAACTCCCGCGAACGTGCGCATACTTCACGGCGCAGCGGCATGTCGGTGCGCCGACACGCACGCTCGCGCCTACAGGACGAGGTTGACCAACCGGCCGAGAACCACGATCACTTTCTTCGGAGTGGCGCCGGCGAGGAACGCCGCCACCTTCTCGTCGGCCAGGGCGGCCGCCTCCAGGACATCGCGTCCGGCGTCGGCGGCGACGACGATGCGGCCGCGAACCTTCCCGTTGACCTGAACCGGGTACTCGATGGTGTCGGTGACCAAATACGCCGTGTCGGCGACCGGGAACGGGCCGTGCGCCAATGACTCATCGTTGCCGAGTCGGTGCCAGAGTTCCTCGGCCATATGCGGCGCCAGTGGTGCCACCATCAGCACCAGTGGTTGCAGCGCTGCGCGGGCGCTGACGCCCGCCTTGGTGAGGTGGTTGGTGTACTCGATCAGCTTGGCCGCCGCGGTGTTGTTGCGCAGATGGGTGTAGTCGTCCCGGACACCGGCAATGGTCCGGTGCAGCACCCGCAGTGTCTCCTCATCGAGCGTATCGTCGGAAACCCTTGTCTGCCCTGTGGTTTCGTCGACAATCAACCGCCAAACCCGCTGCAGAAAGCGATGCGCACCGATCACATCTTTGGTGGCCCACGGCCGGCTTGCCTCTAGCGGACCCATCGACATCTCGTAGATCCGCAGGGTGTCCGCGCCGTAGCCGTCACAGATCTCATCGGGCGAGATCGAGTTCTTGAGGCTCTTGCCGATCTTGCCGAACTCCTGGAAAACCTCCACCTCGCCATCCGCGCCCGGTAGGAAGTACTTGCCGCCGCGCTCGACGACGTCTGCCGCCGGTACATACGAGCCGCGGGCGTCGGTGTAGGCGAAGGCCTGGATGTAACCCTGGTTCACCAGTCGCCGGTAGGGCTCCCGGGACGTTACGTGGCCGAGGTCGTAGAGCACCTTGTGCCAGAAACGCGAGTACAGCAGATGCAGCACCGCGTGTTCGACTCCGCCGACGTAGAGATCCACCCCGCCCGGATCGTCCGGCCCGTGTTCGGCCGGACGCGGACCCATCCAGTACGCCTCGTTCTCCCTGGCGCAGAACTGCTCTGCGTTACGAGGGTCGGCGTAGCGCAACTCGTACCACGAACTGCCCGCCCACTGCGGCATCACGTTGGTGTCGCGGGTGTAGGGCCGCAGGCCGTCGCCGAGGTCGAGGTCGACATGCACCCACTCGCCGGCCTTGTTCAACGGCGGCGACGGTGCGCTGTCGGGGTCGTCGGGATCGAACGACACCGGGGCGTAGTCCGCGATATCCGGCAGTTCCACCGGCAGCATCGAGTCTGGCAGTGGATGAGCATTGCCATCGCTGTCGTACACGATGGGAAACGGCTCGCCCCAATAGCGTTGGCGGGCGAACAGCCAGTCCCGCAGTTTGTACTCGACCCGGCCACGTCCGCGTTCATCGGACTCCAGTCGCGCGATGATGGCCGCCTTGGCCCCGACCACGTCGAGTCCGTCGAGATAGCCGGAATTCACCAGTGTGCCGTCGCCGGTGTAGGCCTCCTGTGCCACATCACCGCCGGAGATGACCTCGATGATCGGCAAGCCGAATGCTGCGGCGAACTCCCAGTCACGCTGATCGTGGCCCGGCACCGCCATGATGGCGCCGGTTCCGTAGCCGGACAACACGTAGTCGGCGATGAAGATCGGGACCTGGTGGCCGTTGGCCGGGTTGGTCGCATAGCTGCCGAGGAACACCCCGGTCTTGGTTTTGTTCTCCTGGCGTTCGAGGTCGGACTTGGCGGCGATCGAACGCCGGTAATCGGCGACCGCCTGCGCCGGTGTGTCCGCTCCGGCCGTCCATCGTTCGTCGACGTGATCGGGCCAGTGCGGGGCGAGAACTCGGTCGACGAGTTCGTGCTCCGGAGCCAGCACCAGATAGGTGGCTCCGAACAGGGTGTCGGGTCGCGTCGTGAAAACCTCGACGTCGACATCGGCAGCGCCAAAAAATACCGAAGCGCCCGTGGAACGTCCGATCCAGTTGCGCTGCATGGCCTTGACCTTGTCCGGCCAGTCCAGCACGTCCAGATCCTCAAGAAGCCGGTCGGAGTAGGCGGTGATCCGCATCATCCACTGCCGCAACCGCTTTCGGAAGACCGGGAAGTTCCCGCGTTCGCTGCGTCCGTCGGAGGTCACTTCCTCGTTGGCCAGAACCGTTCCCAGACCGGGGCACCAGTTGACCAACGACTCGGCGCGATACACCAGCCGATGGCCGTCGACCACTGCTGCGCGTTCCCATAACCGGCCATCATCGAGTCGCTTTGCGCCGCTGTCGAATTCGGCAAACAGATGACTGACCGGGCGGGCCTTGTTCAACGACGGGTCAAACCACGCGTTGTAGATCTGCAGGAAGATCCATTGCGTCCAGGCGTAGAAGTCGACGTCGGTGGTCGAGAAACTGCGTCGCTGGTCATGGCCGAGGCCGAGCCGGCCCAACTGACGGCGGAAGTTGACGATGTTCGCATCAGTCCGGGTACGGGGGTGGGTGCCGGTCTGAACGGCGTACTGCTCGGCTGGCAGGCCGAAGGAGTCAAAGCCCAGCGCGTGCAGCACATTGCGTCCGGTCATCCGGAAGTATCGGGCGTAGACGTCGGTCGCGATATAGCCCAGCGGGTGACCGACG
>JAPLAO010000331.1 GCA_026393245.1 Mycobacterium sp.
CCGTATAGCGGCGTAGCGGGCATCAGCGGCTGCGTCGTCAGTTACTCCAGCTCAGTTTCGGTGAACGCACTCATCGTGGAGCACCTGCAAGCCGCACAGGATCGCCTTCGGCATGGTTGACGATTGTCACCAGCACCCCTTCCCTCGTCTTGGAATTAGATCCCGGGAAAACCCAGACCAGTGCCCGCGCACACAATTCGGCTCCGAAATAGCCTCTCATCATCCGTTTTGTAGGGCTGTTCAGAGTCGGTTGATGCTTGACGTTTCTATGTCGGTTGATCCTTGACACTCTGGATGTGTGTTTAGGGCTGCTCGCGGGTGCGGGCGGCCTTCTTATTTCTTACCGGTCCACGGCTGGTTCGTGCAGCGGTCTTGACCAGTTCGTCGCCGACGAAGAATCGCAGCAGCTCCCCGTCGACGTGGACGTCGCAGCGGGCCCCGCCGTAGTGACGGCCGATGCAGACCTGCTGCCAGGACACGCACACGATGCCGTTGGAACACACCCGCCGGCTCACCCAGTCACCACCGCTGCGATCTGCACCGGTCACCGGTGCCGGTGCGGAACTGACCGCAGTCCCGGGGGTGAACCGCGACGCCGGGGTGGCCATGTCCAGCGACTGATGAGGTCGGGCGGTGTTGTAGTACTGCACCCATTCATCGAGAGCCTGCTGGGCAACCCTAAGGTTGGTGAAAGGCCGCTTGTCGCTGAGGAACTCGGCCCGCAGGCTGCGGTGAAACCGCTCAATCTTGCCCGTCGTGGTCGGGCTGCGCGGCTGGGTCAACAGATGCTCGATCCCGTTCTCCCGGCAGATCGCGTCGAAAAGCACCTCCACCGGGGGATGGTTGAACCGGCCGGTAAACACCTTGCCGTTATCGGTCAAGATTTGCACCGGTGCCCCGTAGGTGGCCAACGACGCCCGTAGCCCGTCACAGACCGCCCGGGTACGTTCCCTGGTCATCAACCGCGCCGACACACAGAACCGGGAATGGTCATCAACCCCGGTCAACGCCTTCGCCGAAGTCCCGTCCGCCAACGGGAACCCACCCACGACATCCATCTGCCACAACTCCATCGCCACACCGCGTTCCCAGCGTTTCCACTTCCGGGAACGCCGATCCCGAGCGGCCGGGTCGATCATCGCTGCCCGCACCAACGCCCGATACACCGCCGACTCCGACGGCACCGGCGCCACCTTGCGCTTAGCCAACTCGAACACCAGCCGCCGCGGACCCCAATACGGCCGCGACCGCCGCAACTCCAACACCGCCGCCTCCACCTCGGCCGGCATCTGATGCGGACACCTCTCCGGCCGATGCGACCGATCCGTGAGCCCCTCCAGGCCTTCGGCCTCATACCGGGCCAGCCACGAATGCAGCGTCTGCCGCGACACCCCGACCTTGCCCGCCACCTGCGAAATAGACAACCCGTCACTGATGACGGCCAACACTGCTTGATACCTCTGCTCGGCCACGCTGATCTCCCTCATAAAGGGAGTGTCAAGAATCAGCCGAAGTAACTGTCAAGGATCAGCCGAAACACTGTCAGGCATCACCCGAAGCCAAAATGGCAAGCATCACCCGAAGTAATACAAGCCAAGCGGTACCCCCAGTAGGACTCGAACCTACGACCTGCGGATTAAAAGTCCGTAGCTCTACCAACTGAGCTATAGGGGCGCAGGGCACAGGATAGGCGACCGCTTCCCCGAGGCGCGGTTTGGGGATTGTCGCGAC
>JAPLAO010000070.1 GCA_026393245.1 Mycobacterium sp.
ATATTCAGGCCGTCGGTGCGCTGTAACGGTTCGCTGGGAACCCAGGAGAAGTGACTGCCAGCCTGCAACCACTGCTGTGCACGTTGCGCCACGCCTGAGCCCCTTCGTTAGTCGGGGCGATCGTACCTGGGGTTAGCCAACCCCCCGGCTCAGCCAACTGACCTCGCCGGCGTCGCCGCCGTCGCGGTAGGGCTCCAGGGCCTCGTCCCATGCCGTGCCGAGCACGGTGTCCAACTCGGCGGCCAGGGTGTCGGCCCCCTCGGACATCAGGGTGCGCAACCTCATCTCGCCGACCATGATGTCGCCGTTGGCGCTCATCGCCCCGTTCCACAGACCCAACTGGGGCGTGTGGCAGAACCGGATGCCGTCCACTCCCGGGCTGGGATCCTCGGTGACCTCGAAGCGCAGCACCGACCATGACCGCAGCGCGTTGGCAAGCCGGGCACCGGTGCCGACGGGGCCGACCCAGTTGGTGACCGCGCGGAGTTGTCCGGGCATGGCGGGCTGTGGGGTCCACTTGAGGTTCGCCCCTGCACTCAGGGCCGACGACAAAGCCCACTCGACGTGTGGGCACACCGCCGCGGGCGAGGCGTGGAGATAAACCACACCCGTCGTCACGTCGGTGTACTGATTCGACGCACGCATCACATACTCCTTCGGTTTCCACTAGGGACGTCTTCCCCAACGACCTGGTGTTTCCGAAGATGCAGTTGTGTCGTACGTGTCTATTGTGCCCCCTGATACCCCTGTTGCGCTAGTCCCGGGAGAACTCTTTCAGGACGTCATCCGACAGCGCAGGCCACAGCGGTTTTGCCCAGTCGTCGAAGTCCCGGTCGGTCAGGACCACCAGGGCCAGGTCAGCAACCGGATCGACCCAGATAAAGGTCCCGGTTTGGCCGAAATGGCCGTAGGTGGCCGCGGAGTTGGCGGCACCGGTCCAGTGCGGGGCCTTACCGTCGCGGATCTCGAATCCCAGGCCCCAGTCATTGGGCCGTTGCACCCCGAAACCCGGTAACACGCCACTCAGTCCGGGAAACTGCACGCTGGTGGCCTCAGCGTGCATCGGTTCCGAGACGGTGCGGGGCCGCAACAGGTCGCCGGCAAACTCGGCCAGGTCGGCCACCGTGGAGACCCCGCCGAAACCGGCCGCGGACGCGCCGGCGTCAATTCGCGACGAGGCCATACCCAGGGGTTCGAAGACGGCCTCGGTGAGATAGCGGCCGAACTCGATGCCGGCGTGTGTCTCGACGGTTTCGGCCAGCACCGCGAACCCATAGTTGGAGTACAACCGCCTCGCGCCGGGCGGGGCAAGTACCTTCGCTGAATTCATGTCCAGCCCGGAGGCGTGCGCCAGCAGATGGCGGACCGTGGCGCCCGGCGGGCCGGCGGGGGTGTCCAGGTCGACAACGCCCTCCTCGACCGCCACCTGAACCGCCCGCGCAACCAATGGTTTGGTCACCGACGCCAGCCGGTAGGCCCGAGTGAGATCTCCTCGGCTGGCCAGGATTCCGGAGGGGCCCACCACGGCGGCCGACGCGGCCGGGACCGGCCAGTCGGCGATCACGTCAAGGGCTGCAGACATTGCCGTCACCGTATCCCCCTGTTCCGCCGATAGGGGCCCGACTATCGTTTGACCCATGAGTCAAACGGTGCGCGGCGTGATCTCACGGAGCAAGGGCCAACCTGTCGAACTCGTCGACATCGTCATTCCCGACCCCGGCCCGGGCGAGGTGGTCGTCGCGATCCACGCGTGCGGCGTATGCCACACCGATCTGACCTACCGCGAGGGCGGTATCAACGACTCCTATCCGTTCCTGCTCGGCCATGAGGCAGCCGGTGTCGTGGAATCGATCGGTGCGGGCGTCACCCAGGTCGCCCCGGGTGACTTCGTCATCCTCAACTGGCGCGCGGTGTGCGGCGAGTGCCGCGCCTGCAAACGCGGCCGGCCGTGGTACTGCTTCAACACCTTCAACGCCACCCAGAAGATGACGCTGACCGACGGCACCGAACTGACGCCGGCATTGGGTATCGGCGCGTTCGCCGACAAAACCCTCGTGCACCAGGGCCAGTGCACCAGGGTCGATGACGAGGCCGACGCGGCCGTCGCCGGACTGCTGGGCTGTGGCGTGATGGCCGGTATCGGTGCGGCGATCAACACCGGCGCGGTCACCCGCGACGACACCGTCGCCGTGATCGGATGCGGCGGAGTGGGAGACGCGGCCATCGCCGGCGCGAAACTCGTCGGGGCGCGCACGATCATCGCCGTCGATACTGACAACACCAAACTTGAGTGGGCCCGCGAATTCGGCGCCACCCACACCATCAACGCTCGCGAGGGCGATGTCGTGGAAGCCATCCAGGAGTTGACCGACGGCAACGGCGCGGATGTGGTGATCGACGCGGTTGGCCGGCCAGAAACCTGGAAGCAGGCGTTCTACGCGCGCGATCTGGCGGGAACCGTTGTGCTGGTGGGTGTTCCGACACCGGATATGCGACTGGAGATGCCACTCGTGGACTTCTTCGCCCGCGGCGGATCGTTGAAGACCTCCTGGTACGGCGACTGCCTCCCCGAACGCGACTTCCCCACCCTCATCGACCTCTACCGTCAGGGCCGGCTTCCGCTGGAGAAGTTCGTCTCCGAACGGATCGGCCTGGAGGGCATAGAGGATGCATTCCACAAGATGCATGCCGGTGAGGTCCTGCGTTCGGTGGTGGTTCTCTAATGGCCGCCAATCAGCCCGGTATCGAGCGGATCGTCACCCACGGAAACTTCTCTCTCGACGGCGGCAGTTGGGAAGTCGACAACAATATTTGGATCATCGGTGATGGCTCTGAGGTCATCGTCATCGACGCCGCGCATGACGCCAAGGCCATCGAAGACGCAGTCGCCGGCCGGCACGTGGTGGCGGTGGTCTGCACCCACGGTCACAACGACCACATCACCGTCGCTCCGCAGTTGAGCGCCGATCTCGACGCACCCGTCCTGCTGAACCCGGCCGACACCATGCTGTGGGAGACCACTCACGGCGACAAGGCCTTTCGCGCCCTGACCGACGGTCAGGTACTCACCGTCGGCGGCATCGAGTTGCGCGCCATATCGACCCCGGGCCACTCCCCCGGATCAACCTGCCTCTTCGCACCTGCACTGGGAGCGGTGTTCTCCGGCGACACATTGTTCGCCGGCGGCCCGGGTGCCACCGGACGCTCGTTCTCGGACTTCCCCACGATCCTTGGGTCTATCAAGGACAAGCTGGGCACGCTGCCGGCCGACACCGTGGTCTACACCGGCCATGGTGACACCACGACCATCGGCGGCGAAATCGTGAACTACGACGATTGGGTGGCCAGAGGCCACTGAGCCGGGGCCCGCGCTACGGCACAGGCGCCGAACTGCGCGGGTCGATGAGGATCTTGGCGTGCCGATCCGGGTCACCCAATGCCTCGAATGCCGTCGCGACACCGCCGAGTCCCACCTTGCCGGTGAGCAGTGGCGAGGCGTCGACCTTGCCGTCGGCCAGCATGTGCAGAGTGTCGTAGAACTCCAGTGGGGTGTAGCCGAAGACGAACCGCATGTCGATCTCCTTGCTCAACGCCATCGTCGGCCGTATCTGGTCGGTACCCATGCACACCCCGACGACGATCACCCGAGAGTTCAGCGGTGCTGCGGCCAGTACCCCGTCGATCATGCCTGGCACACCAACACATTCGAAGATCACCGGCCGCTTCGGGCCGGCCGCGCCGGCAGCGTCCGCCGCGCGGTAAACCTGCGGCCACCCGGGCACGCGCCGAAGCTTGCGCATGGTGTCCAGCGCCAGGCTGTAAAGGTCGGGGATATTGGTCAGGAAACCCTTCGACGTCGTCTTGTCATACGGGGAGTCCACCGTCGGGTCGACGACGACGTCCGCGCCGCATCGAGTTGCCAACGCACGGCGCGCGGGTGAAAGGTCACTGGCGACGACGGTGCCGACGCCACGGGCCTTGAGGTGGCAGATCACCATCAGTCCGACGGGTCCGCAGCCCACCACGATCGCGGTGTCGCCCTTCTTGATTTCGCTTCGCCGCACCGCGTGCAGTGCCACGGCCATCGGCTCCGTCATCGCCGCCATATCGACGGACAGACCGTTGGGTACCGGAAAGGTAATCGACGCCTCGACCAGAACCTGCTCGGCATAGGCGCCCGGTGCCAACGGGGACAACCCGGTCAATTGCACCCCACCGTGGGCGCGGACAAGTGGGAAGGACACCACCGTCATGCCTTCTTTGAGCACCTTGGGCACCTTCGGGCCGCGCTCGGCGATCACCCCGGCGAACTCGTGTCCCATCACCGTCGGGGTGTCACCACGCATGAAGTCGCGATAGCCGATTTCGACCATCACATCGGTCAGTTCGTCGGCATGGTCCTTGGCATGCAGGTCCGATCCGCAGATGCCGCAGGCGCGAACCTCTAGAACAAGTTGCCCTTCGGCGGGACGCGGGTCCGGCAGGTCGACCACGGAGAGGTTTCCGTGCTCACAACTGACTGCTCTCACGAACGCGGCTTCTCACCCACGCAGTGCCAGTTCAGCGTCAACAGTTCCTCCTCCTCGGCCCGGATGTAGGACATGCTGTTGGTGTTCATGCGCTGCATCAGGGCATTGGTCTTCTTGGGCACGATATGCAGCTTCGCGAGGGCCTTGAATGCCGCCTCGTATTTGTCGAACAGGGCGACTTCTTTCTTGATCAACTCCACCGCGGGCCGGCCGACCGAGGAGACCAACTCGAAACCGGTGGCGCGGTAGACATCTTCCCAATATTTGTAGTACCAGAAGCCCCCGAACACCGTCAGTTCGCGGGTGTGCTGAATCAGTGTCCGCTGATGCTCATCGGCCCGGTCGTAGGCATCCAGGGCGGCAACATCATTGATGACGAATCGCCCGCCCGGCTTAAGGATCCGGAAGACCTCGGAAAACGTATAGGCGTGGTCGCTGACATAGGTCATCGGCTGAATCGCGTACACGGCGTCAAAGGATGCATCGTCAAATTCCAGGGCCTTGTTGAAGTCGCCGACCGAGAAGTTGTCCCTCGGCAGGTTGGGGTTCCGCCAGGCCTTCTCAATCTGTGATAGGTCCAGGTTGACGCCGTAGGGCCTCGCCCCGGTCAGTTCCGCGATGTGTTCCGCGATCGCACCACAGCCGCAGCCCAGCTCGAGAACCTTCTCGCCCGGACGCAACTTCAAGTCGTCGGCAACGATCCGTTCGAACAAGATCTGGTTCTGCAGTACCGACTGCTCAGGGTCGATGGTCGGTGGCATGTACATCTTCTCGACTGAACCGAGCGTGCACATCAGGTGGATGACCTTGTACAGCTCGGTCAGCTCGTTGCTGCTGCCCTGGGGATACCCGCGGAGCGGTACGCCATGGTCGTAGTCGGCCCTGGTGTTCTCCGGTGAGTCGACGAACAACTCTCCGTAGGACCGCATATAGGCGGTGTAATCCTCGTCGCTGATCGTCAGCAAGCCGCGCAGGGCGCCGAGCCGATCAAGCAGGGTCGTGGTCTTGTGCGCCGCCGGTTTAAGGGCCGTCGGTTTAAGGACCACAGTGCCTCCCAGCGATTACGGCGGAAACTTCCAGCCAGATCTCGAACCTACCCCCGCGTCCGGCCCGGTGATCAGCGAATGGTGCCTCGGCCTGGGATCAGCGGGAGATCAAGGGCGGTAACCCATCCCGGCGGCAGATCGTTCACGGCCGGCACCGCATTGAGCGCGCGCAGGCCGGTGGCCAGACAACCCGCGGTTGCAGCGTCGCGGCCGGAGCCGTCAGTGAACCGAAACGCGGTCTCCTGGAAGATGCTGGGTGTGCCTTCGATGTCGACGCGATACACGTCGTCTTTGTCACCCGAGGGCCAGTCCGGTGCGGCGTCACGGCCGATCCGGTTGACGTGTTCGAGTTGGATGCGGGTCTCACCGCGGTAGACCCCGTTGATGGTGAACCGCACCGCCGCGACGTTGCCGGCACCGATCACACCCTTGACCGTCGTCCGCTCGGTGGGGGTGACCCACTTG
>JAPLAO010000184.1 GCA_026393245.1 Mycobacterium sp.
CCCGACCCATAGACCCGTGGGGAGGCTCCTATTACGTCGAGTGGCCGACCCATCAGTTGGCGCAACGTGCGCGCGCCCACATCGCCGAGGTGGCCGAGCGCGGGGGGATGGCGCAGGCGATCAGCGACGGCATTCCCAAGTTGCGCATCGAGGAAGCTGCGGCGCGAACCCAGGCGCGAATCGATTCCGGACAGCAACCGGTGATCGGTGTGAACAAGTATCAGGTCGATGAGGACACCGATATCGACGTTCTCAAGGTGGAGAACAGTCGGGTCCGAACCGAACAGCTCGCGAAACTGAAGCACCTTCGCGCGGCACGCGACGAGGCCACGGTGCAGGCAGCGTTGGCTGAACTCACGCGGGCAGCCGGACCGACCGCAGGGTCCGGCCTGGAGGATAACCTGATGGCGCTGGCCATCGACGCCGCGCGGGCAAAGGCCACGGTGGGAGAGATCTCCGATGCACTGGAAAAGGTCTATGGGCGTCACCAGGCCGAAATCCGAACCATCTCAGGGGTTTACCGCGACGAGGTGGGCCGCGGTGCAGGACACGGCGCAGTGAGTTCAGGAGGCGGAATTACCGGTCTGACGGAGGCCACCCGACTGGTGGTGAAGTTCGCCGACGCCGACGGCCGTCGGCCTCGGATCCTGGTGGCGAAAATGGGCCAGGACGGTCACGACCGCGGACAGAAGGTCATCGCGACGGCTTTCGCCGATATCGGCTTCGACGTGGACGTCGGCTCGTTGTTCTCCACGCCTGATGAAGTGGCACGGCAGGCGGCCGACAATGATGTCCACGTCGTGGGCGTGTCGTCACTTGCCGCCGGCCACCTCACCCTGGTGCCCGCGCTTCGTGAGGCGCTGGCGGAGGTCGGCCGACCGGACATCATGATCGTGGTCGGTGGTGTGATCCCCCCGGGTGACTTCGACGAGTTGTACGCCGCCGGTGCCACCGCGATCTTCCCGCCCGGCACGGTGATCGCCGAGGCGGCGGTGAGCTTGTTGCACAAGCTCGCCGAGCGGTTGGGTTACGAACTGAACTGATGGCGGACCACAGCGATGCTCGAGTGCTCGCCGGAGCTATCCGTGAGGGTGACCGCGCCGCGTTGGCACGCGCGATCACGCTGGTCGAGTCGACCCGTACTGACCATCGTGAACAGGCTCAGGAGTTGCTGCTGGAATTGATGCCGCATGCGGGCAGCGCGATGCACGTGGGTATCACCGGGGTTCCCGGCGTGGGGAAGTCCACCGCCATCGAGGCACTCGGCATGTACCTGATCGGTCGGGGTCACCGGGTTGCGGTGCTGGCGGTCGATCCGTCATCCACGCGTACCGGGGGGTCGATCCTGGGGGACAAGACCCGAATGGCGCAGTTGGCGGTGCACCCGGATGCCTATATCCGGCCGACGCCGACCTCCGGGACCCTCGGCGGCGTGGCCAGGGCCACCCGGGAGACCATCGTGTTACTCGAGGCCGCCGACTTCGACGTCATTCTGGTGGAGACCGTCGGGGTGGGGCAGTCGGAGGTCACGGTCTCCAACATGGTGGACACGTTCGTATTCCTGACTCTGGCCCGCACCGGAGATCAACTCCAGGGAATCAAAAAAGGCGTGCTCGAACTTGCCGATATCGTTGTGGTCAACAAGGCCGACGGGAAGCATGCCATCGAAGCCGATACCGCAGCGAGTGAGCTGGCGTCGGCAATCAGGTTGATCTATCCCGGCGAAACACTATGGCGCCCACCGGTGCTGACGATGAGTGCGCTGCACGGCGACGGCTTGACCAAGTTGTGGGACACCGTGCTCAAGCATCGCGAAGTGCTCACCGAAGCCGGCGATTTCCAGGCCCGGCGGCGCACCCAGCAGGTGGACTGGACGTGGTCGATGGTGCGCGACACCGTCCTGGACCGGGTTCTAAGCCATCCTGCGGTGAAAGACATGCGTGCCGAGGTCGAACGGCAGGTCCGCGATGGCGAGCTGACGCCGGTTCTTGCGGCCCAACGGATTCTGGATGCCGCCGGGGGGCGAATCTAACAGATCGGCAACGATTTTCGGCGAAGGCGTGTTCAGCTTGTAGATTCGCTGTCGTGACCCCGGTGATATCTGGTGGTAATCATGCGACGCTGCCCCGCGGGGTTCATGGTGCCGCTGACCCTGGTTTCGCCTGTGCAGTAAGCGGTTTCGCGAAACTATTCCCGCATCGGCGGTTCGGTGGCGGCGCGCTAGCGGTTTATCTCGACGGTCGGCCTGTTGTGGACGTGTGGACCGGATGGTCTGACAGGCGCGGCACGGTGCCGTGGTCGGCCGACACCGCGGCGATGGTGTTCTCCGCGACCAAGGGCGTCTCCTCCACTGTCGTTCATCGACTGGCTGACCGAGGGTTGATCGACTACGACGCCCCGGTGGCCGAGTACTGGCCTGAATTCGGCGCCAACGGAAAGGCGCAGATCACCGTCCGGGACGTGATGCGACACCGGGCGGGGCTGTCCAACCTGCGCGGAGTGGGCAAGCACGAACTCCTCGACCACCGCTATATGGAGGAGCGGATCGCGGCGGCACCCGCCGACGCCCACCTGGGTAGATCCGCCTATCACGCCATCACCTACGGCTGGTTGGTGTCCGGCCTGGCCCGCGCGGTCACCGGCAGGGGTATGCGGGAACTGATCCGGATCGAGGTGGCCGAACCGCTGGGCACCGACGGCATTCACCTCGGACGCCCACCCGCTGGTTCGCCGACCCGCGTCGCGAGCATCATCGGCCCGCAGGGCAACATCGCCAATCCGGTGTTCAATGCGGTGGCCCCCCGATTTGCCGCGTGCGAGATGTCCGCTGCATTCGGTTCGATGTACTTCCCGGGCATGAAAACCGTTGTGCAGGGCAAGATGCCGTTGCTCGACAGCGAGATTCCCTCCGCCAACGGAATCGCGACCGCTCGGGCTTTGGCCAGGATGTATGGCGCGATCGCCAACGGAGGCGAGATAGACGGCCGGCGGTATCTGTCGGCGCAGCGGGTGGCAGCACTGACCGGACGACGAAACCTGCGCCCTGATCGCAACCTGCTGCTGCCGATGGCATTCCACCTCGGCTTCCACGGAATGTCTGTGCCTGCAGTGCTGCCCGGGTTCGGCCACGTCGGCCTCGGCGGATCATTCGGCTGGGCCATACCCGAGGCGGGACTGGCATTTGCCGTTGTTCATAACCGCCTGGTGACGCCGTTCCTGGTGGCGGATCAGACCAGCTTCGTGGCCATGGGCGCACTGGTGCGCCGAGATGCCGCCGCGGCCCGCAGGCACGGGTTCGTGCCGGTCACCGAGCATGGTTCGGCGTTCAGGTCACCGAGACCGGGGGCGGTTGCAGGCTAGGCGCCACGCCCGGCCCCGGGTGATCTAGCTAACATCTTTGTCAGAGCTCCGAACGGCATGCAGAGTACCGTTATTGCGCGGCCTTAGGACCATCCAGCGGCTTATTTACACGTAATTCATGGCTTCGAATTTGCATAACTCACGATCTATTAATGGTTTCTTTGCCTGGTTCGCTTGAAATGCTCAAGGCACAATGTTTAATGGTTGATCTTGTAGCAGCGGTTAAACGGGTATTTCACGCTCATCGAGTACAAGACAAGACCTCTCAGGCTACTCTCAGTTTGGTTGCCGATGGGCGGTCGCAACAGATGGGATTGCTGGTTAAAAGCTTAACGTAGTCGAAGAGTCGGTAGCCCTAACTCTCAGCATCGGACTCGATCTGCTCCGCTTCGCACCGGCCGGCCGCCCGGCTGAGAATCGGGTCTTCACACGTTTGTGAACAGTTTGCCCGGTGGCCTCCCAGGAGTGCTGATGTTATTCAAAAATAGTTTGCTGCATATGGTAATTTGGCGTAAATGGACAAACAACAGCATCCGATGCTGTCGCAACCTCGCCGCAGCGGCGTGGCGCAGGCGATCAGTGACGTGCCGAGGCCAGGTGCTGCCGATGTCGACGGACGCCGAAATACCATCTGAACTCGGATAATGAAGGTGGGTGCAGAGCGGCCCGGCGGTCGGGGTGGGCCCGGCGGGCTGCCACCGGCTTTCAGGGCCAGCTAACACATTGAGCAAGGGTTGCCATCGAGTCTGCGAAGCGCTGAAACAGCGGCTATTTCACTTTTTTGAGCCGAAAGAGAAATCTCGCAATTCCGAAACCGATCGGTTAAGCTGTCGGCAGCACTGGCAACCTTAAGTTGATGTGAAACGCAATGGCGCGTTCCGCGTGGATGGTCTTGAGGCGGCTCCCAGGTGAAACATCGTGGCCCGCATTGACGAAGAACGAGGTGTGAGCGAAGTGCGCGGATCCTCCCTAACCCCAATCGCCGTTGTCGGCATGGCCTGCCGGCTCCCGGGCGGTATCGATTCCCCCCACAAGCTGTGGGAAGCCCTGCTGCGCGGTGACGACATGGTCACCGAGGTTCCAGCCGAACGCTGGGACGCCGACGAACTCTACGATCCGGAGTCCGGTGTGCAGGGCCGGTCGGTGTCGAAGTGGGGCGCGTTCATCGATGACGTCACTGGCTTCGACCCGGACTTCTTCGGGATCAACGAGCGCGAGGCCACCGCGATGGATCCGCAGCATCGCGTGCTGCTGGAGACCTGCTGGGAGGCAGTCGAGCAGTCCGGCCGCACGCCGGCGTCGATGTCCGGTACGTCCACCGGTGTGTTCATCGGTATGTCGCACGACGACTACGCCATGGTGACCAGCGACGCCGGCGCCTTCGACCAGGCCTACGCGTTCACCGGTAATCCGTTCAGCATGGCGTCGGGCCGGGTGGCACATGCCCTTGGCCTACACGGTCCCGCATTGACCATGGACACCGCCTGCTCATCGAGCATGGTTGCGGTACACCAGGCCTGCCGGAGCCTGAACGACGGCGAGAGCGATATGGCCCTCGCCGGTGGCGTCATGTTGATGCTCGACTCTCGCCTGTATGCCTCGGCCTCCGGTCAGGGAATGCTGTCGGCGACCGGCCGCTGCCACTCCTTCGACGTCGAGGCGGACGGCTTCGTACGCGCCGAGGGCTGCGGCGTCGTCATGCTCAAGCGACTCGATGACGCGCAACGCGACGGCGACCGGGTGCTGGCCGTCATTCGCGGTACCGCCTCCAACCAGGACGGCCGAACCGACAATATTCTGACGCCGTCCGGCGATGCTCAGGTTGCCGTCTTCCGCTCGGCCCTGGCCGTCGCGGATGTCGACCCCGCGACCGTCGGCATGGTCGAAGCGCACGGAACCGGCACTCCGGTGGGTGACACCATCGAATACACCAGTGTGTCGACGGTCTACGGCACCGCGGGTCGCTGTGCGCTCACCTCGGTGAAGAGCAACTTCGGCCATGCCGAGTCGGCTGCCGGTGTGCTGGGCCTGATGAAGGCCGTGCTCGCGGTGCACCACGGTGTGGTGCCGAAGAACCTTCATTTCAATCAACTGCCCGAGCACCTGGCCACGATCGAGACCGGGTTGTTCGTACCGCAGGAGGCCACCGGATGGCCGGTAGACGACAGCATCGCCCCGCGGCGCGCGGCGGTCTCCTCCTACGGCATGTCGGGCACCAACGTGCACGCCATTCTGGAGCAGGCGCCGGAACCGGTCGCCGGAGACTGCGCGAGCGCGGTGGTGGATTCGGGACAGTTGGTATTCCCGGTGACGTCCTCGTCGGCCGATGGACTGCGTCAGACTTCCCAGCGTCTGGCTGACTGGGTCGAGGCCGCTGGCGATGACCTGGTTCTGGGTGACCTGGCGTACACCCTGGCGCGTCGCCGCGGCCACCGGCCGGTACGCGCGGCCGTGACTGCCGAGAGCAGTAGCGTTCTGGTGGAGAGCCTGCTGGCGATCGCCGACGGTGACGATCCGTTCCAGGCGGCCGTCGGCCAGGATGACCGCGGGCCGGTGTGGGTGTTCTCCGGTCAGGGGTCGCAGTGGGCGACGATGGGGGCCGGCCTGTTGGCCGCCGAACCGGTGTTCGCTGCCACGATCGCCGAACTCGAGCCGCTGATTGCCGCAGAGTCCGGTTTCTCGGTCACCGAGGCGATGCTGGCACCGGAGACGGTGATCGGCATTGACCGCGTCCAGCCCACCCTCTTCGCGATGCAGGTCGCGATGGCCGCCACCATGGCGTCCCACGGAGTAACGCCCGGTGCGGTCATCGGTCACTCGCTGGGCGAGGTCGCCGCTGCCGTCGTCTCCGGCGCTCTGTCGCTGACCGATGGCGTCAAGGTGATCTGCCGTCGTTCACTGCTGTGTCTGAAGATCGCCGGCGGCGGCGCCATGGCCGCGGTCGAATTGCCCGCCCAGGTGGTGCGGGAGGAGTTGGAAAAGCAGGGCGTAGAGGACGTCGTCGTCGCCGTAGTGGCCTCCCCGACTTCCACGGTGATCGGTGGCGCGACGGAAACGGTGCGCCGCATCGTCGCCGAGTGGGAGCAGCGCGAGATCATGGCGCGCGAGGTGGCCGTCGATGTCGCATCGCATACCCCGCAGGTCGAGCCGATCCTTGAAGAGCTTGCCGGCATGCTCGATGACATCACCCCGCTGACTCCGGAGATTCCGTTCTACTCCGCAACTCTTTTCGACCCGCGCGAGCAGCCGTACTGCGATGTCGACTACTGGATTGACAATCTGCGCCACACGGTCCGGTTCTCGGCCGCGGCGCAGGCCGCCCTCGAAGACGGCTTTCGGGTATTCGCCGAACTTTCGCCGCACCCGCTGCTGGTTCGCGCCATCGACCAGACCGCGTCCACACTGGACGTCCCGGTGGCTACCATTGCCGCCATGCGTCGTGGCCAGGAGCTGCCGCACGGGCTGCGGACCCTGCTCGGTGATCTCTTCGCCGCCGGTGCCCGCGTTGATTTCGCCGCACTGTTGCCCGAGGGCGACCTGGTCGATGCCGCGCTGCCGACGTGGAGTCATCGCACGCTGATCCTGGAGCGACAGACCGCCGATCAGGCTCGGGGAGCGCATCTGGTTGCGGCCCACCCATTACTGGGCTCGCATGTGCGCCTACTCGAGGAACCGGAACGCCACGTATGGGCGGGGCAGGTCGGCATCGCGGCGTTGCCGTGGCTGGTCGACCACCAGATCAACAATGTGCCCGCGATGCCGGGTGCCGCATTCTGCGAGATGGCACTGTCCGCCGCCCGCACCGCCCTCGGCGACGCCGTCGAAGTTCGCGATGTGCGATTTGAGCGGATGATGCTGTTGGAGGACGAGACCGCGATCAGCGCGCAGGCGGCCGCGGTGCGCCCGGGCACGCTTGAGTTCCTGGTTGAGACCGACCACGACGGCGAGCGTGAGCGCCGGGCCAGTGCGGTACTGCGGGCACTGGATTCCGCCTTCGGTGACGATCAGCCTGCCGTCTACGACATGGACGCACTGCTTGCCGATCATCCACATCGCGCCGACGGCGCCGATGTCCGGCAGTGGTTCGACACCCGGGGTGTGCAGTTCGGTCCGGCGTTCACTGCGCTGAACGCCATCAATGCGACCGACAACGCCGGCGATACCGTGCTGGCCGAGATCGGCCTGCCGACCGCGATCCGCGGTCAGCAGAGTGCCTTTTGTGTACATCCGGCACTGCTGGATGCGTGTTTCCAGTCGGTCGCAGCCCATCCCGGTGTGCAGAACACCGGAACCGGCGGTCTGCTGCTGCCCCTCGGTGTGCGTCGGCTCCGCGACTACGGCTCAGCCAACAAAGCTCGCTATTGCCTGACTCGCGTTGTCTCCCTTGATGGTTCAGGTGTCGAAGCCGATATCCATCTCATCGATGATCACGGCATGGTTCTGCTATCAGTAGAGGGACTGTCGATGGGCAGTGGCACGGCCGAAGGTGACCGCGTGCTCAACGAGCGCCTGATGGCCGTCGAGTGGAGCAGGGAAGAGTTGCCGGATCTCGCCTCGCACTTCAACGCCGGTAGCTGGCTACTGGTCAGCACCTCTGACACCACCGACATTCTCGCCTCCGAACTCACCGACGCGCTCAAGCTCAATGACGCGGACGTGGCGACGATGTCGTGGCCGCAACACGCCGACCACGCCGCCAACGCTTCTCGGCTGCGGGCGTACCTGGCCGAAGGCCGATTCGGGAATATGGTCGTGGTGGTCGCGCCACGCACCAGTTGCCCTCCGGAGCAGATGGCGCAACGCGGTGGCGAGCATGTCCGCGATCTGGTTCGGATCGTCCGTGATCTGCCTGAAGCGGCGGGCGAAACGCCGCGACTCTACGTCGTCACCCGCGGTGCCCAGATGGTTGTGGCCGGCGAGCGCACCAATCTTGAGCAGGCCGGCCTGCGTGGCCTGCTTCGGGTGATCGGTGCTGAACACCCTGCGCTGCGTCCGACTCAGATCGATGTCGACGATGCCACCGAGGGCAAGCTGGTCGCGCAGCAACTGCTGTTGGGTTCGGATCAGGATGAGACCGCATTCCGCAACCAGCAGTGGTACACGGCGCATCTGTACCCGGCTCCGCTTCGACCTCAGGAGCGCTACACCACCGTTGTCGATCACGCCCAGGACGGCATGCGACTGGAGATCCGCACACCCGGTGACCTGCAGACCATGGAATTGACAGCGTTCGAGCGGACCGCTCCCGGGCCGGGTGAGATCGAGGTCGCGGTGACCGCGTCCAGCCTCAACTTCGCCGACGTGCTGGTGGCTATGGGTCGTTATCCGAGCTACGACGGGAAGCCGCAACTGGGCATCGACTTCGCCGGTGTGGTCACCGCGGTCGGACCGAACGTGCGCTCGCACAAGGTGGGCGATCACGTCGGCGGTATGTCGCCGAACGGCTGCTGGGGAACCTTCCTCACCTGCGATGTGGACGTTGCGGTCACTCTGCCGGCCGGTCTACGCGACGACCAGGCGGCAGCGGTGTCGACCGCGGCGGCGACGGCCTGGCACGGGCTGGTGGACCTGGCCCGCATCAAACCCGGTGACAAGGTGCTGATTCACTCTGCCACCGGCGGTGTGGGCCAGGCCGCGATCGCCATCGCCCGGCTCGCCAGGGCGGAGATCTATGCGACAGCGGGTACCCGGGAGCGCCGGGAGATGTTGCGGCGCATGGGCATCAACAATGTCTACGACTCGCGCAGTGTCGACTTCGCGGAGCAGATCCTCCAGGACACCGACGGCTACGGCGTAGATGTCGTTCTGAACTCGCTGACCGGTGCCGCCCAACGTGCCGGTGTGGAACTGCTGGCCTTCGGTGGCCGCTTCATCGAGATTGGGAAGAAGGACATCTACGGCGACACCCGGATGGGCCTGTTCCCGTTCCGACGCAACCTGTCCTTCTACGGTGTGGACCTTGCGTTGATGTGCCTGACACATCCCGCCCAGATCCGCGAGCTGCTGAACACGGTGTACCGGCTGACCGCCGAAGGTGTTCTGCCGCAACCGGAGACCACGCACTACCCGTTGGCCGACGCGGCTACGGCGATCCGCGTGATGGGTGCTGCCGAGCACACCGGAAAGCTGATCCTGACGATCCCGCGGACCGGGCACAGCGAGGTTGTCGTTCCGCCGGAGCAGGCACAGGTGTTCCGTTCGGACGGCGCCTACATCGTCACCGGCGGCCTCGGCGGCCTCGGCTTGTTCCTGGCCGGCAAGATGTCGTCGGCGGGTGTCGGTCGCATCGTGCTCAACTCCCGGTCGCAGCCGAAACCGGATGCGCTGGCGCACATCGCGCGCATGCGGAAGGCCGGTACCCAGATCGAGGTCGTCAGTGGCGATATCGCCTGCCCCGAGACGGTTGACCAGCTGGTGTCGGCGGCCACGTCCACCGGTCTTGCAGTGCGCGGTGTGCTGCACGCCGCGGCAGTGGTGGAGGACGCGATCCTGGCTAACATCACCGATGGGCTGATCGACCGGGACTGGGCGCCGAAGGTGTTCGGAGCCTGGCATCTGCACCGGGCGACGATCACGCAGCCGCTCGACTGGTTCTGCTCGTTCTCCTCGGCTGCGGCGTTGCTCGGCTCACCCGGGCAGGGCGCCTACGCCGCGGCTAACAGCTGGCTGGATGGCTTCACGCACTGGCGGCGCGCTCAAGGTCTGCCGGCCACGGCAATCGCGTGGGCCGCGTGGGATGAGATCGGCGCCGGCGCTCACCTGGCCGCCGCCGGCGACACCACGATGATCAGCCCGGCCGAGGGCGCTCAAGCATTCGAGGCGGTGCTGCGCCACAACCGGGCGCATACCGGCTACGCACCGGTGATCGGTACACCGTGGCTGACCGACCTGGCGCAGCGCAGCCCGTTCGCCGAGGCGTTCCAGTCCAGTGCCGACCGGCCGGCTGATACCAGCAGCTTCCGTGCCGAGTTGCATACGGCTGCGCGCGACGAGTGGCCCACCCTGGTCCGTCGTCTGGTGGCCGAGCAACTCAGCCTCATTCTGCGCAGGTCGGTCGACCCTGATCGGGCGATCTCAGAGTATGGTTTGGACTCGCTGGGCAACCTCGAGCTACGCACCCGAATCGAGACGGAGACCGGTGTCCGGGTCCGTTCCATGGACATCACGACGGTTCGTGCGCTGGCCGAGACCCTGTGCGAAACGTTGGCCGGTGTTCTGACGTCAGCTCGCTAACAGGATCGGATGCTGACGGGAACCGACTGAGGGAGCGAGTGCACTGTGGTTGCGCTAACGGCCATCCATGACTGGGTGGACGCGCCGGGTTTGATCGTGTCGTGGGCGCCATCCCCGGCCTGCGCAGCCAAGGTCGCACAGGCCCCGGCGACAAACGTGCCTGCCAGCTATCAGCAGGAGCAACACATCCGCACCTTTCGCGAGCACTCGACGAATGGGCTGGAGATGGCGCGGCTGCTGATTCCATCGTGGAACATCCCGGGCCGCTGCGATATTCGGGCGATGACGTATGTGATCAATTCCTATCTTCGGCGCCATGATACATATCACAGCTGGTTCGAGTTCGATGACAACGATCGAGTGGTTCGGCACACCACGCCCACACCGGCGGATATCCAGTACGTCGCGACAAAGCATGGGGAGATGACCGCGGCGCAGTGGCGGGAACACGTTCTGGCCACGCCGAGCCCACTGCAGTGGGATTGCTTCACCTTCGGCGTGATTCAGCGCGCCGATCACTTCACGCTTTACGCCTGTATCGACCACGTCCATGCGGATGCGATGTTCATGGTCAACCTGTTCGTGGAGCTGAACATGAATTACGCCGCTCTGGTGGAAGGTGGCGCACCGATCCGGCTCCCGGAGACGGGACGTTACAGCGACTATTGCGTTCGGCAACGTGACTACACGTCGGCGCTCACATTGGATTCGCCGGAAGTCGCCGAGTGGGTCGAGTTCCTGGGGCGCAATGGAGGCACGCTGCCGAAGTTCCCACTACCACTGGGGGATGCGTCAGTGCCGTGTACAGGCGACCTCATCACCGCGACGCTGATGGACGCCCATGACAGCGACCGATTCGAATCTGTCTGCACTGCCGCGGGAGTTCGATTCATCGGCGGTGTTTTCGCCTGTGCGGCAATCGCTGAACGCGAACTAGCCGGCATTGACACCTACAACGTGATTACGCCGACAACGACGAGGCGCACGCCGGCGGAATTCCAGACCACGGGCTGGTTCACCGGCGTGGTGCCGATTTCGGTTCCGGTGGCGGGGATGTCGTTCACCGGTGTGGCACGGGCCGCGCAGGCGGCCTTCGATGCCGGGATGCCGATGGCCAACGTGCCGATCGAACGGGTGCTGGAGTTGGCCGCCGCGGTGCCGGGCATCAGAAAGCCGGGGCCCGGGGTGCCGATGCTGTCATATCTCGATATCGGTCTACCGCCACTGGATCCGGTGGTGATGGGTCAGTGGCAGGCGCGTAATGGTCAGCTATACACCGACCTCGGTGCCGCGAATCAGATCGGTATGTGGGTCACCCGTCGCGACACCGGAACCACCATCACTGTGGCCTACCCGGATAACCCGGTCGCCCGAGAGTCAGTGGCAAGCTACGTCGATCTGATGAAAATGATGTTCCTGCGTGCCGCCGAAGGCCGCGCCGACTCCGTTACCTCGCCGCGCATCCCGAAGGCCTCGGCGTGACCCGCCTGGATGGTCCGGCGGAGGCCGTTTCGGGATCCGACGCCGGCAATGTGGTGCCCTATGCAGATCAGGCGCTGTTCCTCGCCCTGCGCGGCGCCGGCCAGGAGGCGGTCATGCAGGGGCTGTGGATCTATCAGCACCCCGTCGACCTCGATGGTGTGCGGCGCTTCCACCGCAACCTCTTCGGAACCCTGCTGGCCCGCCGGATCGAGCCGTCCTCGCTGCCGTTTGGGCGGCACCGTTGGGTGTCCCAGCCGTTCACCGATTCCAACCTTGACCTAGCCGAGCGGCCCTGGTCCCGCGATGAGATGTACACCTGGGCCGACGAGCAGGTCGAACTGCCACTCGACCCAGAGTGGGGGCCGGCCTGGCGACTGGGCGTCCAACCGTTCGACGACGGCACCACCGTGGTGAGCCTGGTGGTTTCACACTGTGTGGCCGACGGCGCCGGCAGTTTCATGGCTATCGCCCAGGCAAGCACAGGGGCGACCCGCGACCTAGGGCTTCCGCCAGCGGGCGCACGCACGCGACGGCACGGGATACGTGAGGATCTCCGCCAACTCAGAGGTGACCTTCCCGAGGTGGGCCGGACGCTGCGGCGGGCCGCCAAAGTCGCTGTCGGGCGTCGCGCCGAACTTGGTCGGTCAGCGCCAGAACGATCAGTCCCCGGCACCGGATCCCGGACCGTTCGGATGCCGACGGTCTCAGCCTTCATCGACGCCACGCAGTGGGATTCCCGGGCGCAATCCCTTGGCGGCAATAGCTTTTCGCTGGTGGCCGGCTTTGCCGGCAAGCTCGCTTCGCGCCTCCACCGCGCCCGGGCCTCGGACGGCGCGGTGACGCTGATGCTTCCGGTGAGCGAGCGCGCCGACCTTGATGACACCGGTGGCAATGTTGTATCGATCGCCAACGTCAGTTTCGATCCAGCTCTGGTCACCACGGATCTGTCGGGACCTCGCACCGCGATCCGAGAGGGTCTGAAGAAGGCACGCGAAGTCCCCGACGAAATGGTGGAACTACTTCCCCTGATTCCTTTTGTGCCCAAGCGGGGGATTGCGCGGATAGCCGATGCGACATTCGGATTTTCCACTGATCTACCAGTGTCTTGCTCCAACTTCGGCGTTCTGCCACCCGAGTTGACCCGGGTGGATGGAACTCCCGCCGAGTTCCTGTCTTTCCGGGGCGTTGACCGGCACGCATCCGTCGATAACCTGGAACGTCGACGCGGTGTCATGACCGTCACGTCCGGACAGATCGCCGACACGATGACAATTACCGTCATCAGTTACCAGCCCGGGATGGAAAACTCGCGGGCAGAGCTTCGCGGGATACTGACCGAAACCCTGAAAGACTTCGGACTTTCCGGCGAAATAGTGTGAGGTGAAACTGAAATGACGACACAAACCCGGACACCCGGCGGACTCTTTCGTCGGTCTCGGCGCGAGCAACCCGCGGAGCATCGACTTGCGTTCCTCGATCACGCTGCACTCGAACTGTTGCGTGCGACGGGCCGCAATCAGCTCATCCAGATTGTCTGGGTCTACGAGCGTCCTCTCGATGAGGAGGGGCTGAAACGTTTCCACAAGAATCTCTACGCGTCACTGGGTAGCAGGCTGATCGAACGTTCGCCACTGCCGTTCGGGCGGCCGCGGTGGGTGCAACCGGTTGGTTCGCTTCCGCCCATCCACCGCGCTGAACATGCCCGGCCGCGCGCCGAGTTGATGGACTGGGCCGATGAACTGGCCCGCCTACCCATCGACCCGGAACGCGGGCCGGGCTGGTATCTGGCCGTGCAACCCCTCGATGACGGCTCGACGGCCGCCAGCATCATCGCCTCGCACGTGATCGGCGACGGGGTCGGTGCCCTGATGGCGGTCTTCGAGGGAATCACCGGCAACATTCGGCAGACCGGTTATGACCGGCCCGAATCTCGTTCGCGCTTGAAGGCTCTCGTGGCCGACCTGCGGCAGGCCGGCCGTGACCTGCCACTGACCGCGCGCACGGCGGTCAAGGCCGCCAAGATGGCCCGCGCCAAACGCGATGACTTCGCCCGCACGCGGGCTGCGCGCACCGGAACTCCAGATAACCGTCATGTTGTGATTCCGTCTGTCGCCGTCTACCTGGATACCGCCGAGTGGGATGCTAAAGCGCAATCCCTTGGTGGGAACAGCTATTCGTTACTGGCAGGTTTCGCCGCGAAGCTAGGTGAGCACCTGGGTCGGCGACGCGCCTCAGACGGTGCGGTCACTCTGACCATCGCGATCAACCTTCGCGAAAGCCTCGACGACGACCGTGCGCTGGCGATGGCTTTCGCCAGTGCGCCAGTCGATCCGACGAAAGTCGCCGTTGATCTCACCGAGGCCCGCAACGCGGTTCGCGAGTCGCGGGAGAGGGCGAAGTCCGAACCCGACCCGGCCATGGAGATCATGCCGCTGATGCCGTGGTTGCCACGCGGTGCGGTTAAGGGTGTAGCCGATCTGCTGTTCGCCTACTCCGAGGATCTCCCGATTTCCTGCTCGAATCTGGGCGACCTGCCGGAGGATCTCGCGCGTCCCGACGGCAGCCCGGCCGACTTCGTATTTATTCGTGCGCTCGACAGCAACGTCACCGTCGGTGAAATGCAGCGCTCGCATGGCCAGCTTGTCGTGGTCTCCGGCCGGATCAACGGCAAGATCTCAATCTCGGTGGAGGCCTACCAACTCGACGCGGAGAACTCCAAGGCGCGACTGCGCGGCGTGGTGGAGCAGACGCTGGCCGAGTTCGGCCTTAGCGCGGTAGTCGACTAG
>JAPLAO010000103.1 GCA_026393245.1 Mycobacterium sp.
AACGCTGTGGTGTTCCAGGTGGCCCAGGCCGAGCGTGGATTCGGAAGCGTTCAGGATCTCGGCATTGAGCGCTGGAACGACGACGGCAGCGCTGACGTCATCGCCGTGTCGAAGATGACCACCAAGATGCCGAACGGCAAGACGGTCGAGAGCGGAAACCGATGGGTGGTCACCGCGACCAGGAAGGGGGAGCAGTGGAAGGTCAGCAACCTGTTGCAGGTGATTTGAGCGAGGAGGCCCCCCCGGAGGCGGGCCCGCCCGCCCCGTCGTGGTTGCGGCGCAACTCTAGGCGCGTCGCGTTACTGTCGTCAGTCGGCCTTTTCGTGGCGTCGGGCGCATTCGCCGGCGCGACGGCGCAGGCCTACCTGATGGACCGCGCGGCGGTGGCGTTGAAGGAGGAGGTGGCCCGGACCGCCGCCGAGGCGATCACCACGCTGTGGAGTTACACCCCGGCGGACATGGACAGGCTCTCCGAGCGCTCGGCCAACTATCTCGGCGGAGACTTCGGGCAGCAGTACCGCCGCTACGTCGATGCGATCGCCCCCGAAAATAAACAGGCCGAAGTGACCAGCACCACCCAGGTCGTCGCGGTGGCGGTGGAATCGCTGCGCGGATCGGACGCCACGGCCATCGTCTACACCAACACGACGTCGACCACGCCGAAGAGCAATAACATCCCGTCACTGAAGTACCTGTCCTATCGGCTCGATTTGCAGCGTCAGGACCGGGATTGGCGGGTCACGAAAATGACGACCGTGACGTCACTGGACCTCACACCCAAGCTCTAGTTGAACGCCAGCCAACTCGGTATTGCGCGTTCGCGGGCGTCGCACAGCACCGCTGTGGTGTCGCATGATCCGCGCGGGGAGCCTGCCCCGGCCCACATTCCGCCGGAGTCGCGGCGCAGCACGATCGAGGAGGAGCCGCCGCCGTCGAGCAGTACCGCGGTGTCGCTGCCGAGTCCGCGGAACAGGTCCTGCATCTGATCAGGCGTGTAGCTGCCGCCCTGGAAGACGTACATCTCGTCTTTATCCCTGGCGTAGGCCACCGCGGTCCTGGCCGCGCTCGGACCGGGATCGTTCAATTGTCCGGTGTCTCCGGGAGCCAACAGTTTCAGGCCGCTGACGGCGACGAACCGGGTACCGGACTCGACGAGCTTTCCGATCACCGGGGACGCGGCGTCGTAGTCAGTGGGTGTCTTCGGTGTCACCACGTACGGTGCGCCGCGCACCGGGAGGATCAGGGTGGTCAGGGCCGTCCACACCTCGTCGCCACCGGAGAGGGCCTGCTTGCCCGCATAGGCCAGCGTCCCGGTCACCGCCATATTGGCCCGGCCCTGCGATCCGGTGGTGTCGATGTAGGCGCCGAGTGGCGAACTGCACCTGGTGGTCTTCCAGGAGCCGGCCTGCTGGGACCGCACGTCGAAGAAGTTGGCGTTGATGGCGATGGTCGGCTGTCCGAGCGCCTGCCAGGCCTGCAGGGGGGAGTAGGTCTCAGAGGCCTGCATTAGACCTTCCGACGTCCGCGCCCCCGGGGTTCGCTCGCAGCGAGCCTGGACACCCTGGTGGGAGTCCACCAGCAGTCGCGGTGCGATCCGCTGCGAGGCGGCCTTGACGACCATCAGGTGCCCGCCGCGGGAGGCTTCGCTCCAGTCACCCGCGGCGTTGAGTAGCGGGGCCGGAAATCCGTTGCCGAAGTTATACACCAGGTAGCTGCCGCGGGTGGTCGCGATGGCCTGCGCCAATTGCTCGCGGCCGTCGGCGGCGCCGACCGGGGGGCAGGTGGTCACGGCTAGCGTCAGGCCTGCAAGCACCGCCGTACACCCGCGGCGAAGAGTGGCGACAGGGCGTGGCACGGGTTGCCTTTCGGGCGTGGACGGTACCGGACAGCGCCACTAACGATAGCCACGCACGTACCACTGTCAACATCGGTAACAGGCCGGTCACCATTCGACCGCAACCGTATTACGAAGTGCCCCAGCCTAATTGACCCAGGACCTCCGATTGACGCAAGCCAAGGTTAGGAGGCGTCTTTGTCCCGCCAGCGATCCTTATAGGCCTCGATCTCATGTGGCTCGTCCATATCCTCGTTGATCATCGCCCGGTCGCGCCGGATGATCGAGCGCATGGTGAGCCAGATGAGTCCGATGATGATGAGCGCTACCAGAATGATCACAACTGGTGTCCAAGTGAAGCTTTGCATCATGAGCCCCGATCGTCGTGTTGCACGCTGATCTCATGGTGGGGGCGGTGTTTGATTTGGGGAGCAGAAACGAATGAATTCTTCATAACGGTCTCAACTGCCGGCGCCAGGACGGCTAGCCCGCCAGACCCGCGTGCATCTCCCACACCAGGATCTCGGCCGGCCCGATCGCGGTGACCCGCTGACCGCCCGAAGCGGCCAGCCGCGCGGCGTCCCCGGCGCCCAGGGCGCCCGCGCCTTCGAGTGCCACCTCGCCGCGCGCCACGAACAGGTGCAGGTAGGGCGCCTCGGGGAGTTCGACGGCCTCGCCCGGGCCCAGCCGGGCACCGTGCAGTGCGGCATGCCGGTTGCCGACGGCGATCGCGGTGGTGTCGCGGTGGGCCGGCCGTCCGGAGGCGATCGTCACCAGGCCGCCGCGCAGCAACTCGTCGTCGATCTCCACCTGTTGGTAGCCGGGAGTGTCGCCGGAGGTGTCCGGGACGACCCACATCTGCACGAAGTGCACGGGCTCGGTGTGTGCCTCGGCACCGGTGAGGGTCCAGGAGTCGTTGCGCTCCGAGTGCAGGATTCCACCTCCGGCCGACATCCGCTGCGCGAGGCCGGGATAGATCACCCCGGAGTGTCCGGTCGAATCCTGGTGTACCAGTGACCCGGTCAGCACCCAGGTGATGATCTCCATATCGCGGTGTGGGTGGGTGTCGAAACCGGCGCCCGGTGCCACCACGTCATCGTTGTTCACCAGCAGCACCCCGTGGTGGGTGTTCGACGGGTCGTAGTGATCGTTGAACGCGAACGAGTGCCGGGAGTTCAGCCACGGCGTCCGGGTTGCGGCGCGATCGGTGGATCGTCTGATGTCGACTGTGGGCACCATTCCACCACCTCTCCGGTTCCGGCTAATCCTAAGGCCCCGACTAGTCTCGGCTCATGGCCGTAGAGCGAACCGAGCGAACGTTCACCGGTGTGGGCGGGTGCACAATCGTCTACGACGTCTGGACACCGGACACCGAACCGCGCGGTGTGGTGGTGCTGGCGCACGGCTACGGCGAGCACGCACGTCGCTATGACCACGTGGGGAAACGATTCGCCGACGCCGGGTTGGTGACCTACGCCCTCGACCATCGCGGCCACGGGCGCTCCGGCGGCAAACGGGTGCGGGTACGGCAGATGTCGGAGTTCGTCACAGACTTCCGATCGGTGGTCACGATCGCGACCGCCGAACACCCCGATCTGACGCGAATCGTGTTGGGGCACAGCATGGGTGGCGGGATCGTGCTCGCCTATGGCGCGCAGTACCCGGGTGACTACGATCTGATGGTGCTCTCCGGTCCGGCGATCGCGGCCCACACCGGCGTGTCCAAGCCCAAGGCGCTGCTGGGCAAGATGGTCGGGTCGATACTGCCTGATCTGCCGATCGAGCAGATCGACCCCGACGCGGTCTCGCGCGACCCGGCCGTAGTGGCCGACTACAAGGCCGATCCGCTGGTGTACCGCGGAAAGATCCCCGCCGGTATCGGCAAGGCACTGCTGCTGGTCGGGGAGACCATGCCCCGGCTGGCCGGTGCAATCACCGCACCGCTGCTGGTGGTGCACGGGGAGCAGGACCGGCTGGTGTCGACTGCGGGTAGCGAGCACCTGGTGCAGTGCGTGGCGTCCCGAGACGTCACACTCACGGTGTACCCGGAGCTTTATCACGAGATATTCAACGAGCCCGAGCGCGATCGCGTGCTCGATGACGTCATCGGCTGGATTACGGCGCGACTGTGATGCGGCGCCTGCTGACGGTGGCTTTGACGGTGCCGCTGGCACTCGTGCTGCTGTGCGGATGTTCGCGCGACGGCGGTGGCGACCGAACGTGGAGTGAAGATGAGGTGAGCTTCGATGCCGCCGGCCTGACCGTGCACGGCACCTACCGGCACCGCTCCGGCGACGGCGCCGACCCCGCCGACCCCGCCGCGCTGCTCATCTCCGAAAGCGGGCAGACCGACCGCAACGGCGATAACAATGTCGCCGGACCGGTGGGAAACATGGCTCAACTCGCGGAGTTTCTGTCCGAGCACGGTGTGGCGTCACTGCGATACGACAAAGTCGGCACCGGAAGCACCGGTCTGGGCCCCTACAAGGACCGGCCCGCCGACGTCGGCAGTGCCATCTACACCGGTGGTGCCACGGCGGCGCTACGGTTCCTGGCCGCCCAACCCGGCACCGATGCGCAACGAATCTCGGTGTACGGGTTGGGCG
>JAPLAO010000111.1 GCA_026393245.1 Mycobacterium sp.
GCCCCGTCGTCGCTGGCCGTCGATCTCGCCACGCAGTCCGGGCTGACCCTGATCGCATTCCTGCGGGGTGACTCGATGAACGTATACAGCCGAGCCGACCGGGTGGTCCGGTAGTCCACTCGTAGCCTTTTCTACGGCTTGCCGCAGTTAGCGCAAGTCACAGAACCTTTCCGGTTGTAAGTCATTGTTTGCTACGTTGGCGTGCGGCGGATGTGAGCGCACCCGTCCAACCACAGGATAAGGAAGTAGGACGATGACTACCAGACTGAATCGTGCCGCGGCCGCTGTAGGCGGCCTCGCAATCGCGGCTGCACTCGCAGTGAGTTGCGCAGCAACCAAGGAAGCTGCCCAAGACGTGGCCTCGAGTGCCGCCAGCGTTGGCTCCTCGGCCGCGAGCGTCGTCAGCAGCGGCGCCAGCGTCGCAGGCAGCGCAGCCAGCAGCGGCGCCAGCGCCGCGGGCAGTGCCGTGAGCAGCGGCGCCAGTGTCGCCAGCAGCGCGGCTACCAGTGGCGCCAGCGCCGCAGGCAGTGCTGTCAGCAGCGGCGCCAGCGTCGCCAGCAGTGTGGTGTCGTCGGTGCTCGATCGCGCCCCCGAGACCGCTAAGGATGCCACCGAGGCGACCAAGTCCGGCCTGAAGACGTGTGCTCTTCCGGTGGGAATCGCGCTGGCCGCCCTACTCGCCAGCCTGTTGCGCACGCTGACGCGGCGTAAGCCTGAGTCGGTGAAGGCCGCCGTGCAGCGTGCTCCCGAGGTGAAGACCGAAGTGAAGACCACCCGGCGCGTCGACGACGATCGGGACCGGCACAACAACTGACCCAGACTCCGCCCAGGATCGCCGGGGCAGTTCAGTAGTGCAGTACTACGCGGACTTGTCCCGGCGTTCCGCGCGCGGGGTCTTGCGCGGAACGATGGTCGGCAGCACGTTGTCCTGCACGGTCTCCTGGGTCACCACGACCTTGGCGACGTCATCACGGCTGGGGATGTCGTACATCACCGGCAGCAGGACTTCCTCCATGATGGCGCGCAACCCGCGCGCACCGGTGCCGCGGTGGATAGCCTGCTCGGCAATCGCGTCGAGGGCCTCGGGGGTGAACTCCAACTCGACATTGTCCATCTCGAACAGCCGGGTGTACTGCTTCACCAGAGCGTTCTTCGGGGTGGACAGAATCTGCACCAGCGATTCCTTGTCCAGGTTGGTCACCGAGGCGACCACCGGCAGACGGCCGATGAACTCCGGGATCAAACCGAACTTGATCAGGTCCTCGGGCATCACCTCGGCGAAGTGGTCCTGAGTGTCGAGTTCGGCCTTGGACTTGACCTCGGCGCCAAAGCCCAAGCCGCGCTTGCCGATTCGGTCGGCGACGATCTTCTCCAGGCCCGCGAACGCACCCGCCACGATGAACAACACGTTGGTGGTATCGATCTGAATGAACTCCTGGTGCGGGTGCTTGCGCCCACCCTGCGGCGGTACCGACGCCTGGGTGCCTTCCAGGATCTTCAGCAGCGCCTGCTGAACACCCTCGCCGGAGACGTCGCGGGTAATCGACGGGTTCTCGCTCTTGCGGGCGATCTTGTCGACCTCGTCGATGTAGATGATGCCGGTCTCGGCGCGCTTGACGTCGTAGTCGGCGGCCTGGATCAGCTTGAGCAGAATGTTCTCGACATCCTCGCCCACGTACCCGGCCTCGGTGAGTGCGGTGGCGTCGGCGATGGCGAACGGGACGTTGAGCATCTTGGCCAGCGTTTGGGCCAGATAGGTCTTGCCGCACCCGGTGGGCCCGAGCATCAAGATATTCGACTTGGACAACTCGACGGGCTCGGACCGGGATTCGCGCGCCTTCTCGCCGGCCTGGATCCGCTTGTAGTGGTTGTAGACCGCGACCGCCAGGGTGCGCTTTGCGGTGTCTTGGCCAATGACGTAGTTCTCCAGGAACTCCCGGATCTCGGCGGGCTTGGGCAGCTCATCGAGTTTGACCTCGTCGCCGTCGGCCAGTTCCTCTTCGATGATCTCGTTGCACAGGTCGATGCACTCGTCGCAGATGTAGACGCCGGGGCCGGCGATGAGCTTCTTGACCTGCTTCTGGCTCTTCCCGCAGAACGAGCACTTCAGCAGGTCACCGCCGTCTCCGATACGCGCCATGGTGGTGAGCCCTACTTCCTTCGCCATCGTGAGGCTTGTTGTCGCAAGTCGTTAATCGCTTAAGTCTGTGATCGGTCGTTCTCGACGCTACCCGCTGGCTCGGCCGTGGTGCGACCGATAAAGGTGAATAGCGTCAGTGGTATTCGTACGAACAAAACTGTGTGAGGGAAAACATAGTGCCTGACACCTCTGCCGCCGTGCCGCAACGCGCCACCTGACTCTGGCGTGTCGCCAAACTGCATGAAGCGTGTCGCTCACGTGCTGCAAGCGTGTCACCGCCGTTACGCTGCGGTGGTGTTCGCACTTTCCGGTGAGAGTTTACTCATCACCGACGGCGGCCTGGCCACCGAGTTTGAGGCCCGGGGCCACGATCTGTCCGACGATCTGTGGTCGGCACGACTGCTGATGGACGCGCCCTCGGAGATCGTCGCAGTCCATGAGGCCTTCTTCGCCGCCGGTGCCCAAATCGCCACCACAGCGAGTTATCAGGCCTCCTTCGACGGCTTCGCTCAGCGCGGAATCGATCGCGCAGAGACAGAGCGACTGTTGCGGCTCAGTGTCGAACTTGCCGGCGCGGCGCGCGACCGGTCCGGGCGCGCGGGCTGGGTGGCTGCGTCGGTAGGGCCGTACGGGGCGAGCCTCGCAGGCGGCGAGGAGTACCGCGGCCGCTACGGACTCAGTGTCGCCGAACTGCGGGACTGGCATCGTCCACGCCTGGAGATCCTGGCCGACGCCGGAGCGGACGTGCTGGCCCTGGAGACGGTGCCCGATATCGACGAAGCCGAGGCACTGGTCGACCTGGTCCGGGAATTGGGCATGCCGGCCTGGCTGAGCTACACCATCGCCGGTTCCCACACCCGCGCCGGCCAACCACTGGCCGATGCCTTCGCCGTCGCGGCCGGCGCCTCGGAGATCGTTGCGGTCGGGGTGAACTGCTGCGCGCCCACCGATGTGCTGGCTGCGACGAGAACGGCTAGCGCCGCGTCCGGAAAGCCCGTCGTGGTCTACCCGAACAGCGGTGAGGAATGGGACGGCGCGCGCCGGGTGTGGACCGGACGCGCCGACTTCTCCGCCGCGCTAGCCGCGAGTTGGGTAGCCGACGGCGCCCACATCATCGGCGGATGCTGCCGGATCCGGCCCGCCGACATCACCGCGATCGCGGTGGCCCTCGGCTAGCTCAGGACTTCAGTGCGGACAGCTTGCGGTACTCCAGCACCGTGTCGATGATCCCGTAGTCCTTGGCATCGGCTGCGGTAAGGATCTTGTCGCGGTCGGTGTCCTTGCGGATGACCGCCGGATCCTTACCGGTGTGCCGGCCCAGGGTCTCCTCCATCAGCGTGCGCATCCGCTCGATTTCCGCGGCCTGGATCTCCAAATCGGAGAACTGGCCCTGGATGACGCCGGACAGCGACGGCTGGTGAATCAGGATCCGGGCATTGGGCAGCGCCAGCCGCTTGCCCGGTGAGCCGGCGGCCAGCAGGATCGCGGCGGCCGAGGCGGCCTGGCCCAGGCACACCGTCTGAATGTCGGCGCGGACGTACTGCATGGTGTCGTAGATCGCCATCAGCGAGGTGAACGAGCCACCCGGCGAGTTGATGTACATGGTGATATCGCGGTCGGGATCCAGCGACTCCAATACCAGCAACTGGGCCATGATGTCGTTGGCCGAGGCGTCGTCCACCTGCACGCCCAGGAAGATGATCCGCTCCTCGAACAGCTTGTTGTACGGATTGGATTCCTTGACGCCCCAACTGGAGTGCTCGATGAATGAGGGCAGGATGTAGCGCGCCTGCGGTGTCAGCCGCGCATCGGTGTGATCAGGCATTGGAGGCTCCATTGAAGTGGGCGCGGGTGATGATGTGATCGACGAAGCCGTACTCCAGCGCTTCGGCAGCGGTGAACCAGCGGTCCCGGTCGGAGTCGGCCTCGATGCGCTCGATCGGCTGACCGGTGAACTCGGCGTTGAGCCGGAACATTTCCTTCTTGATGACCGCGAACTGCTCGGCCTGGATGGCGATGTCGGTGGCGCCGCCGGTAATGCCGCCCAGTGGCTGATGCATCAGGATGCGGGCATGCGGCAGCGCGTAGCGCTTGCCCTTGGTGCCGGCCGCGAGCAGGAACTCGCCCATCGACGCCGCCATCCCCATCGCGTAGGTGGCGATGTCACAGGGCGCTATCACCATCGTGTCGTAAATGGCCATCCCGGCGCTGATCGAGCCGCCCGGGGAGTTGATGTAGAGCGAGATGTCCTTGGTCGGGTCTTCGGCGGCCAGCAGCAAAATCTGGGCGCAAAGCCGATTGGCGATGTCATCGTCGACCTGCGAGCCGAGGAAGATGATTCGCTCGGCGAGCAGGCGCTCATAGACCGAATCGCTGAGGTTCAGCCCAATCGCGCCGGAACGCATGTGAGTCACGACTTGCTACCTGCTTTCTGAAAAAGTTCGTCCGGTCCCGAGATGCTTCCCGCGGTTCTACCTGACCCTAACCAACCCGACGCCCGAGACACTCCCGACCCGATCACTCTTTCGCTGTCGGCGTTATTCGTCTTCGTCGGCCGGCTGTTCATCGGCCTCGGAATCCGGGCTCACCGGGGGTCCAAAGAACTCGGTGGTGTCGATGACGTTGCCGTCGGTGTCGGTGACGGTGGCCGCCTCGACCACCGCTGCGACAGCCAGGCCGCGGCGCACATCGGCGAAGATCGCCGGCAGCTGATTGTTCTGTTGCAACAGTTGCACCAACTGCTGCGGCTCGACGCCATACTGGCGCGACATCAGCACCAGCCGCTCGCTGAGATCGTTCTCCCCCACCTGGATGTCGAGATCGTCGGAGATCGCGTCCATCAGCAGCTGGGTCTTGACCGCCTTCTCGGCGGCCTCCCGGTTGTCGGTGTCGAACTTTTCCCGTGAGCTGCCCTGTTCCTCGAGTGCCTCGGCGAACTTCGCCTCGTCATGGTCGAGCGGATGGATCGCGTTGTGCAGTGCCGAATCAACCTGTGCCTGGACGATGCCTTCCGGCAACGGCACCTCGACGAGTTCGAGCAGCGCCTCCAGCGCGCTGTCACGGATCTTCTCGGCCTGATGGATTCGCTTGACCCGGCTCACCTGCTCGGTGAGGTTCTCGCGCAACTCATCGATGGTGTCGAATTCGCTTGCCAGTTGCGCGAATTCGTCATCAGGGTCCGGAAGCTCCCGCTCCTTGATGGACTTCACCGTCACGGTCACCTCAGCATCCTGGCCGGCGTGCTCACCGGCGAGCAGCTTGGTGGTGAACACCGCGGACTCGCCATCGGAAAGCCCGACGATCGCCTCATCGAGGCCGTCGATCAGCTGACCGGAGCCGATCTCATGCGAGAGCCCCTCGGTCTTTCCGTCCGGGACGTCCTCGCCGTCCACGGATGCCGACAGATCGATCGAGACGAAGTCACCGGTCTCGGCGGGGCGTTCGACACCCTTGAGGGTGCCGAACCGGGCGCGCAGACCGGCGAGTTCTGCTTCGACCTCGTCATCGGCGACCACGATCGGATCCACCGAGATCTTGAGTTCGCTCAGGTCGGGCAGGTCGATGTCGGGACGCACGTCGACCTCGGCGGTGAAGGTCAACTCCTCGCCGTCTTCGATCTTGGTGACCTCGATCTCCGGCTGGCCCAGCGGTCGAAGCTCCTCGGTGGTCACCGCTTCGCTGTAGCGGGCCGGCAAAGCATCGTTGACCACCTGTTCCAGCACCGCACCGCGGCCGACCCTGGCCTCGAGCAACTTGGCCGGAGCCTTGCCGGGTCGGAATCCGGGCAGCCGCACCTGCTGCGCAAGTTGCTTGTAGGCGCGGTCGAAATCGCCCTTCAGTTCGGCGAACGGCACCTCCACGCTGATGCGAACCCGGGTGGGGGTCAGTCTCTCGACGGTGCTCTTCACGCTGGTACTCCCGTTCTTCTAACGTATGCGGCGGTGGACGTGTCGGGGTGACAGGATTTGAACCTGCGGCCTTCCGCTCCCAAAGCGGATGCGCTACCAAGCTGCGCTACACCCCGCTGCTGTAGCTTCTCGCGCCCGAATCCTACGGCTCAAAACCGGTTGATCCGAATCGACCTCAGCACCGACCTCAGCGACGCCTTATCGGTCCGACTGGATTGGAACCGACCGACGCCGGTACATTTGGCTTGCGCAAGCACGCGGGCGTAGCTCAATGGTAGAGCCCTAGTCTTCCAAACTAGCTACGCGGGTTCGATTCCCGTCGCCCGCTCCGTGCCCGGTGATGACTCAGCGCGGTCGTCATCGGCCCTGGTAACGACACGATCGCGGTTCGGACGCGATTGAGTTCGCCGCATTCTCTCGGTGCCGTTGCGTCCGTAGATTCAGGGTTCGTTCCCTCGCCCGACCGGGCGTTCTCGGCAGGAGGCGCGTTGAGCGGCAAGACTCCCCCCATCGGCGGCACCTGCGCCGACAAGTTCGACGCGGTACGCGCCGAGTTCGAGAACAATTTCACCCACCGGGGTGACGTCGGCGCCGCCGTCGCGATCTGGGTGGACGGCGACCTCGTGGTCAACCTGTGGGGCGGCTATGCCGATGCCCGTCGGCGGCGACACTGGCGGGAAAGCACGCTAGCCAGTGTCTTCTCCGGCACCAAGGGCCTGACGAGTACCTGCGTGCATCTGCTCGCCGACCGCGGAGAGATCGTCCTGGATGCGCCAGTGGCGCACTACTGGCCGGAGTTCGCGGCTGCCGGCAAGGCCGACGTCAGCGTCGCCTCTGTGCTGGGTCACCGCTCCGGGGTGATCGCGCCCCGCACCCGGATGCACTGGAGCCAGACCGCCGACTGGGACCTGGTCTGCGAACGTCTGGCCGCCGCCGAGCCATGGTGGGAACCCGGAACCGCGCAGGGCTACCACATGGTGAGTTTCGGCTTCATCCTCGGCGAGGTGGTGCGCCGGGCCACCGGCCGCACGATCGGCCAGTACCTGCGTACCGAGATCGCCGAACCGATGGGCATCGATGTACACATCGGCCTGCCCGCAGCCGAACACCACCGCTGCGCGGAGATGATCGACAAACCGCATATCCGCGACGTGCTGGGCGGCGGCCAAGCGCCCGCCGACCCGGGGTCACTCGATGAGCACCCGATGGCAGGACTGTCTATCGCGGTGGGCTTCGTGCCCGACGACGAGTTGGCGTGCAATGAGCTAAGCCGTTGGCGCGCAGCCGAATTCCCCGGCACCAACGGCCACGTCTCAGCGCTGGGCATGGCCAGCTTCTACAACGGCCTGGCGCAGGAAAAGATCCTGACCGCCAACCACCTTGAGAAGGTTCGAGTTTCCCAGGGCGGATTCGACCCCGACGTCGTTCTCGGGCCCCGGGTGGCCGACCACGGCTGGGGTCTGGGCTACATGCTCAACCAGCGCGGGGTGGCGGGTCCGAACCTGCGCAGTTTCGGCCACGGTGGATCGGGCGGCTCCTACGGGTTCGTCGACCTCGAGAACCGCATCGGATACGCCTATGTGATGAATCACTTCGACGCCACCAAATGCAATGCCGACCCGCGCAGCACCGCCCTGAGCAATGAGGTCTACCGCGCACTCGGCGTCGCGTGCTGAGGACGACTTTTTAACCCTGCCCCTCCCGAAGGCTAGGTAGGGTAGATGCCATGAACACTGGGCTACTGCTCCTCATCATCACCGTCGTCGGGGCCACCTTCCTGGCCGTCCGGGTTTCATCACGTTCGTCGGGCAACCGCACCGCGGCCAGCCTGGCCGACGCCAAGGCCGATGCCCGCCGCGTCATCGAACGCCTCGGCGGCCAGGTGCTCAACCTCACCGGTTCCGACCCGGCGTCCCAGCAGGCCCTCGCCGACGCCTCGGAGCGGTTCACCGCGGCCTCCTCGCAGATCGATCAGGCAACCACGGCCAAGCAGGCCCTGTTGGCCAAGGAGAGCGCCATCGAGGGGCTCTATTACGTGCGTGCCGCGCGCACCGCGATGGGCATGGACCCGGGTCCGGAGTTGGAGTCGGTATCCGGTCAGAAGGCAGCCGGCACGGTCACCGAAGACCGTCGGGTGCAATTCGAGGGACGCGAGATCGAGGCCTCGCCCGGGCCGTCGCCGCGCACCCCGAACTACTACCCGGGCGGCCGGGTCGCGGGCCGGCCGGTGCCGGCGGGCTGGTACTCCGAGCCGTGGTGGAAGTCGGCCCTGCGCACCGGTGCCTGGACCATGGGTTCGGTGCTGCTGTTCGACGCGATGTTCTCCGGAATGCACGGCGTGGGCTACGGCGCATCGGGCTTTGAGGGCGGATACGGCTCTGGTTTCGACCAGGGCTTCGACTCCGGCTACGACCAGGGCTTCGATCAGGGTATGGACGCCGGCGGCGACGCCGGCGGCGACTTCGGCGGTGGCGACTTCGGCGGGGGCGGATTCGGGGGCGGCGACTTCGGGGGCGGCGACTTCGGGGGTGGCGGCGGCGACTTCGGCGGAGGCGACTTCGGCGGGTTTGACTTCTAGCGCTACCGCTACCGCCACCGCTGACAAGCCTTGCACCAGAACAGGTTTCGGCCTTCCATCTCAGCGGAGCGAATCGGCGTGCCACACA
>JAPLAO010000021.1 GCA_026393245.1 Mycobacterium sp.
AAGGGCCGGGTCGCGCTATACCTGCTCATCACGATCGCCCCGTTCGCGGTGATCGCCCCACTCATCGGCCCGGCACTGGACCGGATCCAACACGGCAGGCGGGCGGCACTGGCGGGGTCGTTCCTGTTGCGCACCGTGCTGGCAGTCGTCCTGATCGCCAACTACGACGGCGCCACCGGCGGGTACCCGTCCTGGGTGCTGTACCCGTGTGCGCTGGGAATGATGGTGCTGTCCAAGTCGTTTTCGGTGCTGCGCAGCGCGGTGACCCCACGGGTGATGCCACCGACGATCGACCTGGTGCGGGTGAACTCACGGCTGACGATGTTCGGATTGATCGGCGGGACGATCGCCGGCGGTGGCATCGCCGCCGGGGCGGAATACATCTTCTCCACGGTGCTCGGACTACCCGGCGCACTGTTCTTCGTCGTGTTCGTCACCGTCGCCGGGGCGTCGCTCGCCATGCGCATCCCGCGCTGGGTGGAGGTCACCGCAGGAGAGGTTCCGACCACCCTCAGTTACCACGGCCCCGGATCGGGAGACTGGGGCTGGCTCGATGAGGAGCCCACCGAGATCATCGGATCGCCGCGACAACCGTTGGGCCGCAACATCATCACCGCGCTCTGGGGTAACTGCACCATCAAGGCGATGGTCGGATTCCTATTTCTCTATCCGGCTTTTGTCATCAAGGCGCACGACGTCAGCGGCTGGGTACAACTGGGAATGCTCGGGGTGATCGGGGCCGCAGCGGCCATCGGGAACTTCGCCGGCAACTTCGCCGCCGCCCGGCTGCATTTGGGCCGGCCGTCGGCCTTGGTGGTGCGGGCGGCGATCGCGGTCACCATCGCTGCACTCGCGGCAGCGGTCGCCGGGAACCTCGTCGTCGCCGCGGTGGCCACTTTGGTGACCTCGGGTGCCAGCGCGATTGCCAAGGCATCGCTGGACGCATCCCTTCAGGACGACCTTCCGGAAGCATCGCGCGCCTCGGCCTTCGGCCGATCGGAGTCGGTGCTGCAATTGGCCTGGGTGCTGGGCGGAGCACTGGGCGTGCTGGTCTACACCGAACTGTGGGTTGGCTTCACCGCGATCACCTCGCTGTTGATCCTCGGCCTGGCCCAGACCGTGGTGAGTCATCGGGGTGCGTCGTTGATCCCCGGCTTCGGCGGAAACCGGCCGGTGCTGGCTGCGCCCGAAGGAACCCCGGCGATGGCCGACCGGTGACCCGGCTCACCGGATGGATTCTGGCGACACTGATGGTGCTGGCATCGGTCGGGGCCGGCGTCGGGGCCTGGGCGCTCACCCGCCACCACGGCACCGCACGGCCGGAGATCAGTGCCTACTCCCACGGCGAAACCGTGCGGGTGGGTCCATATCTGTACTGCAATGTGATTAACCTCAACGACTGCGCGAAAAAATCTGCGCAAGCGGAACTTTCGGTCAGTGAGCGCGAACCGGTGCAGCTTTCGGTACCCGAAGCGATCGGCCAGGCACCCTGGCGGCTACTGCGGGTGTACTCCGACGAGCGCAACACGACCACCACGGTCTACCGGCCCGACACCCGATTGGCGGTGACCATCCCGACCGTCGATCCCCAGCGCGGTCGGGTGGTCGGTCTGGTGGTGCAACTGCTCACGCTGGTCCAGGATCAGAACGGTGAACTGCACGACCTCCCGCATGCCGAGTGGTCGGTCAAGTTGGCGTGGAAGTAGCCGCATGCCGAGTGGTCGGTCAAGTTGGCGTGGAAGTAGCCAGACCGACGGGCTGCCTGTGCGCCCAACTTCTATGCGTCCAACTCCCGAGCAACCGCCTGCACCACCTCGGACACCCGGCGGGCGATCTTGCGATCGGGATAGCGGCCCTTGCGCAGTTCGGGTTGAACGGCACCTTCCAGCAGGGTGATCATGTCCTCGACCATTCCGTGCAACTCATCGGGCGAATGCTTGTGCTCGGCGGCGGCCGCCTCCCGGCGGGTCCGGACGATACTCGGCGGCGGGTCGATCAGTTTGACGCTGAGCGCCTGCGGACCACGGCGGCCAGATGCAAGGCCGAAATCCACCTTCTGGCCGGCCTTGAGGTCCTCGATGCCCTCGGGTAGGGCCGAGGAACGCACGTAGACGTCCTCACCGTCCTCCTGGGAGAGGAAGCCGAACCCCTTGTCGGCGTCGTACCACTTCACCTTGCCGGTCGGCACTGGTCTCACCTGCTCGTCTCATGGAGGCACTCGGAACGGAAATACATGATGATGCGTCCCGCTGGGCAGAACGTGTGAGGCGATCCTACTCAACACCGGCGAGGCAGGTGGCCGCGTTGGGTTCGGTAGGGTGACCTCACCGCGGGAGGTGACATGCGACTGATCCTGAACATCATCTGGTTACTGTTCGGCGGTTTGTGGCTTGCGCTCGGCTATCTGCTGGCCGCACTGATCTGCTTCCTGCTCATCGTCACCATCCCGTTCGGGTTCGCCGCACTACGGATAGCGTCGTTCGCGCTGTGGCCCTTCGGCCGGACGATCGTCGAGAAACCCGGACCCCGTCCCGGCGCCGCGATCGGAAACGTGGTGTGGATTCTGCTGTGCGGCATCTGGCTGGCAATCGGACACGTCGTCACCGCGGTGGCGATGGCGGTCACCATCATCGGAATCCCATTGGCGCTGGCCAATCTGAAGCTCATTCCGGTATCGCTGATGCCGTTGGGCAGGGAGATCGTCGGAGCTGACGACCCGCGGGCGTTGGTATGACGCCCACCACGCTCGGCCTTCCGTCGTTTCGCAGCGAACCCTGTCCACCGCCGGACGGCATGCCGGCAAGCGGCCCTCTGGTCGACACCTTCGGCCGGGTGGCCACCGATCTCCGGGTGTCTGTGACCGATCGCTGCAATCTGCGCTGCACCTACTGCATGCCTGCGGAAGGTCTGGACTGGCTACCCGGCGACAACCTGTTGTCACCCGAGGAGCTCACCAGACTGCTGCGCCTGGCGGTGACCCGGCTCGGGATAACCAGCATCCGGTTCACCGGTGGAGAGCCGTTGCTCTACCGCGGCCTGGAACATGTCGTGGCCGCGGCTGCGATGCTGCGGCCACGGCCGGAGATTGCGTTGACCACCAATGGCATCGGCCTGGCGGCACGGGCGCGCGGACTCGCCGATGCCGGCCTCAACCGGGTGAACATCTCACTGGACACCGTGGACCCGGCGCACTTCGCGGCGATCACCCGCCGCAATCGGATCGGTGATGTCCTCGATGGCTTGACCGCCGCTGCCGCCGTCGGGCTGGGTCCGGTCAAGGTGAACGCCGTCCTCGATCCGGTCACCGGTCTCGACGATGCGGTCGAGTTGCTTCGGTTCTGCCTGCGCTTCGGTTATCAGTTGCGCATCATCGAGCAGATGCCACTCGACGCCGGCCACCAGTGGAGCCGCGAGGCAACGGTCAGCGCTCGCGACATCGAGTCCGCGCTGCGGCGCGAGTTCGACTTGAGCGCCGATCCTGCCCCGCGGGGGTCAGCACCCGCTCGGCTGTGGTTGGTCGACGGTGGGCCCGCGACGGTCGGAATCATCGCCTCGGTGTCCGACGCGTTCTGTTCGGCCTGCGACCGTGCCCGGCTGACGGCGGACGGCCAGATCCGCAATTGCCTGTTCGCCGCCGAGGAGACCGACTTGCGACTGCTCATGCGCGGCGGAGCCGACGACGCGGAACTTGAGGCCGCGTGGCGCACCGCGATGTGGCGCAAGGCCGCCGGGCACGGGATTAACGAGCCCGGATTTGTTCAGCCGCAGCGTCCGATGAGCGCAATCGGGGGCTGACTATGACCGATGTCACCACCATGATCCGGCTGAACGTACGGTTCTTTGCCGCCGCCGGTGCGGCCGCAGGCTCCGAGACGGCTGTCCTGGAGTTGCATTCGGGCGCGACGGTTGACGACGCACTCCAGAAACTGTGTGCTCACAGTCAAGAATTAGCACTTGTGTTGCAGAAGTGTTCCTACCTGTGTGACGGCATTGCGGTGCGGGATCGGGCCACTGTGCTGCAGGCCCACCAGACTCTCGATGTCCTGCCGCCCTTCGCCGGCGGATAAAAGTGATTTGAGTCACATCACAAACGCAACACGGCACGGCTGCGTCGCAATCACGCCACCGCTTGTACTGCGGCAACGCTGGGGTTTTAGCCCTTCTCACGCATGCGTTCAGCACGGAAACGCCCCTTTACCGAAAAGGTGACGTGGCTGGGGCCAGCCGATACCGTCGATTACGGCTCGTGCACTCGTTGCGGCGGGCCCCCTCTGCTTATCGCGCCGAGCTCCATCCACCGGAGCGGGGGGAACCACGACCACCTCCGGATGGGGGCGGGGATCCGTTGAACCTCGCAGGCGCAATGCAGAGAGGATCTGACCCATGGCCGGACGACACCGCAAACCCACGGCTTCGTCCCTGCGCGTCGCCAAGCTTGCCGTGACCGGTGCGGTCATCGGTGGCGGCACCCTCGGCATGGCTGCGCAGGCGCAAGCGGCACCCGACTCCGAATGGGATCAGGTGGCAAGTTGCGAGTCCAGTGGCAACTGGGCCATCAATACCGGTAACGGCTACCAGGGCGGCCTGCAGTTCGCGCCGAGTACCTGGTCCGGCCACGGCGGCGGACAATTCGCCCCGGCCGCCAATTTGGCCACCCGCGAGCAACAGATCGCCATCGCCGAGAAAGTGCTCGCCAACCA
>JAPLAO010000218.1 GCA_026393245.1 Mycobacterium sp.
GGCGCTGTCGATCCGGCCTCAGCAGGCGCTGTCGATCCGGCCTCAGCAGGCGTTGTTGACGAAACAGTCCAGCAGAATTTTGGTGACCCCGTAACCGGGGGCCTGGGTCTTCTTGATGGTTTGCGTTGGCGGAATCACGATGCCCGGGAAGGCCTGCTCGAGGACGCGGGTCCCGGACCGGAAGCCGTACCGGGACCACGCGATGTCCTGCACCGCGTTGTCCTCCATGGCCGGGATGAGCTTCTTACCGGCCTCGGTCAGGCTCAGGATCGGATGGTCGTTGAAGATCGTCGGCTCGGGATACAGCGTCACGATCCCGGCCGGAAAGACACCGTTGTTGCGGGTGGTGACCCACTGCAACAGCTGACTCTCGTAGCCGGCCAGCAGACCACCGGTCTGCTGGATCACCCACTGCTCGAAGGCGCTGTCGGAACCGGTGCGCATCAAGCCTTGGGCATCGACCAACGATTTGACCTTGGCCAGCGACGCGCCGGTCTGGGCGACACTCGCCGGCTGGTAGGGGTTGCCGGACGCGATGGTCGCCAACTCCAGTTGAGCGAGCGTCATCCCGGAGTTCGAGGTAGCCGGGTCGCTGCTGTTGATCAGGACCGGTCCGGCCGGCAAGGTGACGCCAAGGTCCGACCATGATTTGCCGGGCAGCAGGTACTCCTCCAGCAATCTCCGAAGGTCGACGATGAAATAGTTGCCGTCCCGCAGTGCGACGATGCCGGCCTTCTGTAGACCGTCCGCGGCCTCTTTGTTGGCATACAACACTTGCGGTGACTGCAGAACGGAAGCTGCCTCATAGTCGTTACCGAACGCCTTGCTATTACCAGATCCCTCGAAGACGGCCTGCGCGCTCGCCGAGGATGGCCACAGGCAGTCGACCTTGCTCGCCCTGAGCTCATCAGGTGGAATCTGGACCTGCTTGTAGGACCCCTTCGGAATGAAGTTGACCTCAACGCCGTACGAGTCGGCGAGAATCCTCTTCACGTCCGGATCATTGATCAATTCTTCTTTTTCGGATCCGCCGTAACAGGTGATCCGCGTGGCGCCGCCACCCGCGAGGCCGCCATCGCCGGAGCGTTTGGCGAACATGATCACCAGGACGGCCGCGATCAACGCCACGACGATGCCGACGATGCCGACGTAGAACAGAGCCTTCGACTTTTTCATCGGTGCCCGTTCACGACAGTTCCGGCGGCGGGTTCATGTTCAGCGCCGTGAGGGAATTGATGTAGTCATCCATCTGCCGGGCCGAGAGTTCCCTGTCGGGTTGCGAGGTGAACTCCGCGAACCGCCGCAGTTCCTGCTGACCTAGCCGGACATACTCCGGGTCACCGCCGTGTTGAACGTGGGTATACGACTCCAGCGTGCTCTGGACGCCTGCGAGATAGGACAGGCTCCGCTGCGCCAACGGCAGCCCGACGCGAATGTCGCGCGCACGGATCAACTCGATCATCCGCGGCACACCGTCGCAACCGGCCTGTAACGCGGCCGCCGTCGTCCGGTCGGTGACCCGGTGACCGAGTGCGCGGATCGCGGTGGTGGTCGTGGTGATCTGGCGGATGTTCTCCTCAAGATCGCTCTGCGAGTCCGACGGTGCAAGGTAACTCAGCGTGAAGCCAACAGACACCGCCAGCACGATAGCCAGGATCACCGCGATGGGCCAGGTCACACCCAGGGCGAAGAGAACCACGAAGCCGCCCGCGCCCGCGGCCAGGGCCGCCAGTATCGTCCGCTGCGATGGTGCCATTGCGCGCCCCCTACCTGAATCCCGCCGCGTCGCGCAGTGCGCCGACCAGATTGTCCTTGCGAATGTAGGTTCCGTTGGTCTTCGCCACGATGACGTTACGGAGATCCTGCTCATCGACATCGCCGAAGCCAATGGCGATGACCGGGATGCCCATGGCGGCAAGTTCGTCGATGGCGGTGTTGTCATGCCCACCGTCCTGACCATCAGTCATCAAGACGACTGTCTTCTTACGCGGATCCGCACCGTAGCTGCGGAACACCTCCGCCGCCCGCGCAAGGCAGCCCCGGATGTTGGTGCCACCACCCGGACCGCTGTCGGTGATATCCGTGCGCAGTCCGAGCAGATCGTCCCGCTTGTTACCTTCCACCGTCCACGGACCGCCCTTGATTCCGTCGTCAAAGATGAACACGGTTGTGCTGTCCCTCGGATTAGCCAGCAGCATGTATCTCTTGGCGGTGTCCGGGTCGAACAGGATGTCGGCGGCGCTCGTCACGCCGTTCCAGCCGTCGCCCTTCATACTTCCCGATCCGTCGATGCAGTATACGAAGTTGCCCGGTTGGCGGTACTCGGTGTTGTAGTTGAACAGTGCGCTCTCGATCACCGATGCCGACGGAAACCGGATCGGCTGCTCCTGGCGATCGGTGACGATGCCCCAGTCGCGCCTGAACACGGTGTCGGCGATGTTCTGCGGAAGGTTCGGCAGTTCCAGGCCACTGCTGTTGACCGGTCGTCGGCCGAGGCCCAGCAGTGCCTGCTGCGCATCAGGGCTGAGCAGATAGGTCTGCAGCGCGGCAAAGTTCGCCTGTTTGTTAGGGTTGTCGCCGTGGGGCAGGAAGCCCAGCGGGGAATCGGCGAAGGCCAGCGAGCCCTGCGGGTACACCACCGTCATGGGTTCCTGTCCGCCTGCCACCCGATCGCGGTTCGCCTCGATGACAAGCGCCTCGTAGGTGAACAGCGCGTCGCAGCGGTCGGGCGCGGCGATGCACTCATCCATCAGCATCTTCGTCGACGGCGGCGTGTGGTCGAACTTGCTCATGACACGGGTGATCCCGCTGCGAACCGGTTCGGAATCCAACTGGTCCTGGGTCAGTGCCTTGCCCGGGGGGTTGCCCGCGAAGTAGTTGAGAAAACCGAAGAACGCGGTGGCGCCCGAGTTGGACTGGGTGGGATTGGTGATCCAGACCCTGGCCTTGCCGGCATCGACCACATCAAGGATCTGGCGAATCGAGGTGTCGCTACCCGGTGTGAATCCGAGCCTGTCCATGACGGGGCGCCAACCGGCGAAGACGATCGGCGAGGAGAACATCGGCTTGGAGTCGACCAGTGTGTTGCACCGCTGGTTGCCGATCTGCTCGAACACCGTGGAGGCGAACCAGAAGATGTCGTAGGGCGGCAGCTTGTCGCAATTCTCGCTCAGCAGGTTCGCCTGATCGACCGAGCCGAGTTCCTTTGCGTTGCAGACGAGTTTGTTCTTCTCACACCAGGGCGCCACGATTTGTTCGAAAACCAGGTGTTGTTCGGAACCCATCACGATGTTCAGGACTCGTGGGTCGGCGCTGTAGGTATCGGGTTTCTTATCCGCTGCTGGCGAACACCCGGCCGCGACCAAGGTCATGGCGGCGAGTGCGGCCGCGAACGCCTTGCGCATAACTAAACTTTAACCGAGAGTCTGGGTCAGAGGTCTGGATCAGACCGTGAACCCCAGCGCGCGCAACTGCTCGCGGCCGTCATCGGTGATCTTGTCCGGACCCCACGGCGGATTCCACACCCAGTTGATCTTGATCTCACTGACCAGACCGGCGCCCACCAGTGCGGTCAGTACCTGGTCTTCGATGACATCGGTCAGCGGGCAGGCAGCCGAGGTCAACGTCATATCCACCAGCGCCAACTTGCCGGTCTCGGTCTGCTCGACGTTGAGTCCGTACAGCAGGCCGAGATCCACCACGTTGATGCCGAGTTCGGGGTCGACCACATCACGCATGGCCTCCTCCAAATCGGCCAGTAACTCGTCTGAGGCTGTGTCGGTCATTGCTTCTCCTCCGGTACCGGGCGGTGGGATGCCTGCGCCACCGCATCTTTGAAAGCCAACCATCCCAACAGCGCACACTTGACCCGTGCGGGATATTTCGACACTCCTGCGAAGGCTACGCCGTCGCCGAGTACGTCCTCGTCGCCGGAGATGGTGCCACGGGAGGACACCATCTCGTTGAACGCGGCCACGGTCGCCATGGCCTCGGTGACGGTCTGGCCGATCACCAGATCGGCCAGCACCGACGTGGCGGCCTGACTGATCGAGCAGCCCTGCCCATCGTAAGAGACGTCGGTGACCCGGTCACCGTCGTCGGACAGAGCAGCCCGAAGGGTCACCTCGTCGCCACAGGTCGGGTTGACGTGATGCACCGCGTCGCCGAACGGCTCCCGCAGTCCGCGATGGTGGGGATGCTTGTAATGGTCGAGGATCACGTCCTGGTACATCTGCTCGAGGCGCATCAGGTATCCCCATCCCCGGGTCGCTTCGCTCCTGCCCGCCGGTCCCCGAAGAATCCGATCGCTCGGCGCACGCCGGCGATCAGCCGGTCGACTTCATCAGCGTTGTTGTACACCGCGAAGGATGCCCGCACCGTGGCCGCAACCCCGAACCTGCGGTGCAACGGGGCGGCGCAGTGATGGCCGACCCGCACAGCCACGCCACCGTCATCGAGCACCTGACCGACGTCGTGCGCGTGCACGCCATCAACCACGAACGCCACCGGCGAGCCGCGAAAGTCAGGATCTGTCGGGCCGATGATGCGGACCTCGGGGATCTCGGCAAGGCCGGCCAGCGTGGCCGCGACCAAGAGATGCTCATGGGCCGCCACCGCTGACATTCCGATATCGCTGAGATAGCGCGCGGCCGCGGCCAATCCGATGACCTGGGAGGTCATCTGGGTGCCGGCCTCGAAACGCTGCGGCGGCGCGGCGTAGGTGGCCGAGGACATGGTCACCGTCTCGATCATCGATCCACCGGTAAGAAACGGTGGGAGTTGCGCCAACAGTGCGGCGCGGCAGTACAGCGCGCCGATCCCGGTGGGGCCGAGCATCTTGTGGCCTGAGAAGACCGCGAAATCTACTCCAAGCGAGGCGAAATCGACCGGCTGATGAGGCACCGACTGGCAGGCGTCCAGCACCGTCCACGCACCCACCAAGCTGGCTCGCCGCACCAGCTCCGCTACCGGCGGACCGGTTCCGGTGACATTCGAATGATGCGTGAAAGCAACGACTTTCACTCGCTCATCGAGTTCGAGCGAATCCAGATCAAGGTGGCCGTCATCGGTGACGCCGTACCAGCGCAGCGTCGCGCCGGTGCGCCGGGCGAGTTCCTGCCACGGAATCAGGTTGGCGTGGTGCTCGAGTTCGGTGGTCACGATCACGTCACCCGGACCAAGCGCGTGTTCGAAACGGTCATCGCCGAGCACGTATGACACCAGGTTAAGCGCTTCGGTGGCGTTCTTGGTGAACACCAACTCTTCCGGACCGGCCCCGACGAACGCCGCGATATCGGCTCGGCCCTGCTCGAAGGCGTCGGTGGCCTCCTCCATCAACTGGTGCGCGCCACGGTGCACCGCACCGTTGGAGGTGGTGAGGAACTCCCGTTCTGCGTCGAGCACCTGCCTCGGTTTCTGCGAGGTAGCCCCGGAATCTAGATAAGCCAGTCGACTTCCACCACGCATCACCCGATTCAGAATCGGGAAATCCGCGCGAACCCGATCCAGTTCGATGGCGTCGAGTTCGACCGAGACAGTCATACGCCTACGACGCGGCGGTCGTACGCTCGGTGAATCGCACGTAGCCGTTCTCTTCGAGTTCGTCAGCAAGTTCCGGTCCACCGGAGGCCACGATGCGGCCGTCGACAAACACGTGCACGAACTGCGGGTGGATATAGCGCAGGATTCGGGTGTAGTGGGTGATCAGCAGAACGCCGGCGTGCTCGGCTTCGGCGAATCGGTTAACGCCATCACTCACCACCCGCAGTGCGTCGACGTCGAGTCCGGAGTCTGTCTCGTCGAGGATGGCGATCTTCGGCTTGAGCAGGCCCAGTTGCAGGATTTCGTGGCGCTTCTTCTCGCCACCCGAGAACCCTTCGTTGACGTTGCGTTCGGCGAACTGCGGGTCGATCTCGAGGTCGGTCATCGCGGCCTTGATCTCTTTGACCCAGAGTCGCAGCTTGGGCGCCTCGCCGCGAACCGCGGTCACGGCGGTGCGCAGGAAGTTCGACATCGAGACACCCGGCACCTCCACCGGGTACTGCATGGCCAGGAAAAGGCCGGCGCGGGCCCGTTCGTCGATGCTCATCGCCAGAACGTCCTGGCCGTCGAGGGTGATCGACCCGGCGGTGACCCGGTATCTGGGGTGACCGGCGATGGCATAGGACAACGTCGATTTGCCAGATCCGTTGGGGCCCATGACGGCATGGGTCTCCCCCGATCTCACCGTCAGGTCGACGCCCTTGAGGATCTCCTTCTCCACCCCTTCCGGGGTGTCGATCACGACGTGCAGGTTCTTGATTTCCAGTGTTGATGTGTTCGGAGTGCTCATAACGCCGCTTTCGATTCGGTGATGGCCAGTTCGTGTTCGATGGCATCGGTCAGACGGTCCCGGATCTCGGGTATCGCGATCTTGGCGATGATCTCGCCGAAGAAGCCGCGGACCACCAGTCGACGAGCCTGATCCTCGGGGATGCCGCGGGCCCGAAGGTAGAACAATTGTTCGTCGTCGAAACGTCCGGTCGCACTGGCATGCCCGGCGCCGGCGATCTCACCGGTCTCGATCTCGAGGTTGGGCACCGAGTCGGCGCGGGCGCCATCGGTGAGCACCAGGTTGCGATTGACCTCAAAGGTGTCGGTGCCGGTGGCCTCAGCACGGATCAGCACATCGCCCACCCAGACGGTGTGCGCATCGGGCTTGCCGGAATCGGGATCGCCTTGCAGTGCGCCCTTGTAGAGCACGTTGGATCGGCAGTTCGGCTGGGCATGGTCGATGAGCAACCGGGACTCGAGATGCTGGCCGGCATCGGCGAAGTAGAGGCCCAACAGTTCGGCGTCACCGCCGGGAGCATCGAATCGGACGGTGGCCGCCATTCGCGCCAATTCGCCACCGAGGGTGACCGCGACGTGACGCAGCACTGAATCCTTGCCGAGCCGGGCGTGTTGGGCGCAGACATGCACCATGTCGTCGGCCCAGTCAGCGATCCAGACCACGGTCAGCCGTGCGGCATCACCGACGATGAACTCGACGTTGTCGGCGTAGGTTCCGCTACCGCGGTGGTCGATCACTACCACGGCCTCGGCGAGTTCGGAGGCGCGAATCTGCAGATGTCCGTAGGCCGTCTTACCGGAACCGGGGCCGTTCACGATGATCTCGACCGGCAACTCTGCGTGCGTGCCGCGACCTATAGTGACGACCGTCGCGAGTTCGAAGGACGAAAATGCTTGGGCGGCAACGCGATCCGACGGAATCCCGCCCTCGCCGAGCCGCTCGTCGCCTCGGGCTACGGTCTCGATGGTGACGCCGGCCTGCTCGGAGACGCTGATCTGTGCCTGCCCACTTGCCGCGGCCGAACCGTCGTGCAACCCACGCAGGCGCTTGAGCGGGGTGAAGCGCCAGAGTTCGTCGCGGCCGCCGGGAACCTCGAAGGCGTTGACGTCGAAGGAGGCGAATTGCTCGCCCTTGTTGGGCGCGATATTCGCGGCGATTCCCTCGATCGACTCAGTCAGATTCGACATTGCTATCCGACCGCGCCTTCCATTTGCAACTCGATGAGCCGGTTGAGTTCCAGCGCGTATTCCATCGGCAGTTCCCTGGCGATCGGCTCGACGAAGCCGCGCACCACCATCGCCATCGCCTCGTCCTCGGTCATCCCGCGGCTCATCAGGTAGAACAACTGGTCCTCGCTGACCTTCGACACGGTGGCCTCATGACCCATCGTGACGTCATCCTCGCGGATGTCGACGTAGGGGTAGGTGTCGCTTCGGCTGATCGAGTCAACAAGCAGTGCATCGCATTTCACGCTCGAGCGTGACCCGTGCGCTCCCTTGTTGATCTGAACAAGCCCGCGATAGGACGCGCGGCCACCGCCGCGGGCGACCGACTTGGACACGATGTTGCTTGATGTGTTCGGTGCCAGGTGCAACATCTTGGCACCGGTGTCCTGGTGCTGTCCCTCACCGGCGAACGCCACCGAGAGCACCTCACCCTTAGCGTGCTCGCCGGTCATCCACACCGCCGGGTACTTCATAGTGACCTTGGAGCCAATATTGCCGTCGATCCACTCCATGGTGGCGCCGGCCTCGGCGCGGGCCCGCTTGGTCACCAGGTTGTAGACGTTGTTCGACCAGTTCTGAATGGTCGTGTACCGGACCCGGGCATGGGGTTTGACGATGATCTCCACCACTGCGGAGTGCAACGAGTCGCTCTTGTAGATCGGAGCGGTGCAGCCCTCCACGTAATGCACATAGGAACCTTCGTCGGCGATGATCAGCGTGCGCTCGAACTGACCCATGTTCTCGGTGTTGATCCGGAAGTAGGCCTGCAGTGGGATGTCGACGTGCACGCCCGGCGGTACGTAGATGAACGAACCACCCGACCACACCGCGGTGTTGAGAGCGGAGAACTTGTTGTCGCCGGCCGGGATCACCGTGCCGAAGTACTGCCGGAACATCTCCGGCTGTTCCTTGAGCGCAGTGTCGGTGTCAAGAAAGAGCACGCCCAGCTTCTCGAGATCCTCACGGATCGAGTGGTAAACCACTTCCGATTCGTACTGAGCCGCAACGCCGGACACCAGGCGTTGCTTCTCGGCCTCCGGGATGCCCAGGCGGTCGTAGGTGTTCTTGATCTCCTCGGGAAGCTCGTCCCAGGTGGCGGCTTGCTTCTCGCTGGAGCGGACGAAGTACTTGATGTTGTCGAAGTCGATGCCCTCGAGGTCCGATCCCCAATTCGGCATCGGTTTCTTGTAGAACGTCCGCAGCGCTTTCAGCCGGATATCGAGCATCCACTCCGGTTCGCTCTTCTTCGCCGAGATATCGCGAACGACCGCTTCCGAGATACCGCGCTGGGCGCTGGCACCGGCGACATCGGAGTCCGACCAGCCGTAGCCGTAATGGCCCAGCGACGCGATGGTCTCGTCCTGGCTGAGGGGTTGAATCTCGGGGGTGGTCGTCATGCTGACGCTCCTTGCTCGTTGCTGGTCAAAGATTTGCTTGCCACAGATTTGCTTGCCATAGATGGACTCAGTGCTGTCAATGTGGTCAAAGTCAGCGGGACATGGGTGGTGCAGGCGCAGTCGCCGTTGGCGATGGACGCCAACAGTTGCACATGGGTGCCGAGAACCTCCGAGATGGCTTGCTGTTCAGCCTCGCATAATTCCGGAAACTCTTCTGCCACATGGGAAACCGGGCAGTGGTGCTGACATATCTGGATCCCCTGTACGGGGCCGCCGACCCGGGTTGTGGTGGTGGCGTAACCGGCTCGGGTCAACGCATCGGCTACGCCCTCTGCCGCGACCGTCACCGCCTCGTCATCCTCGGACGCCGCCGCCGGAACGCCGGCCAGGATCGTGTCGATGCGACGCCGCGCGAAGGACTTAACCGCTTCGTCACCACCGATCTCACGGAGTTGCCGCATCGCGGCCGACGCCAGATCGTCGTAGGTGTGCTCAAGTTTGGCCCGCCCTGCCGGGGTGAGCCGATAGCGTTTGGCGGGTCGGCCACGGCCGGCCTGCTGCCAGGCCGCAGCCGGGTTGGCCTCCGCATCGCCACCGTCAACCAGCGCATCGAGGTGCCTGCGCACACCCGCCGCGGAGATTCCCAGGCTACGACCTATCTCAGCGGCGGTGATCGATCCCGACTCCAGCAGCAGTCGCACGATGGCGCGCCGGGTGTGCCCGTCCTGACCCGACAGGCCACCGGACACCGGCGAATCATCAGGCAGGATTTTCACAATGTCAGTGTGACGCAATTAGGTCCGCGGGTCTACCAAGGCCACCCTCACCTGCCCAAGCCGCTGTTCGGCGGCGGTTAGAGTGCTCCCCAGCCGCTGTTCGGCGGCGGTTAGAGTGCTGTAGTGGCCGCCCGGCAGCTCTCCCTGAGTTCGTCGATCGCCAAGCTGCACGGCGACGAGCGCATCGAGGCCGCACCGCTCAATGCCACCGAGCTGACCGCCATGCGGCGCACCCGACTGTTCGGCGCGACGGGAACCGTACTGATGGCTATCGGGGCACTCGGCGCGGGCGCCCGCCCGGTGGTGCAGGACCCCACCTTCGGGGTCCGGGTGCTCAACCTGCCGTCGCGCATCCAGACCGTCTCGCTGACGATGACCACGACCGGCGCGGTGATGATGGCGCTGGCCTGGCTGATGTTGGGCCGTTTCACGCTGGGGCCCCGGCGGATGTCACGCAGCCAACTGGACCGCACCCTGCTGCTGTGGATGCTGCCACTGCTGATCGCCCCGCCGATGTACAGCAAGGACGTCTACTCCTACCTCGCGCAGAGCCAGATCGCCCGAATCGGACTGAACCCCTATCGGGTGGGTCCGGCGCCGGGGTTGGGTTTGGACCATGTGTTCACCCTCTCGGTGCCGAGCCTCTGGCGGGAGACGCCCGCACCCTACGGGCCGCTCTTTCTCTGGATCGGCCGCGGCATCTCGGCCCTCACCGGAGAGAACATCGTCGCCGCGGTGCTGTCCCATCGCGTCATCGTGTTGATCGGCGTCGGTCTCATCGTCTGGGCCACACCGAGATTGGCGCACCGCTGCGGGGTTGCCGAAGTCAGCGCCCTGTGGTTGGGCGCGGCCAACCCACTACTGCTGATGCACCTGGTTGCCGGAATCCACAACGAGGCCCTGATGCTCGGCCTGATGCTCACCGGCACCGAGATCTCACTGCGGGGAATCGATCAGTGGAGACCGCTACTGCCACGGCCACTGCAGTGGCCACGGTCCCATTCTGATTGGAGCCGGTGGGCCCCACTGGCTCTGCTGCTGGCCGGCACGGTGTTGATCGCGATGTCGTCGCAGGTGAAACTGCCCGGTCTGCTGGCGCTGGGATTCACCACGATGGCCCTGGCGCACCGCTGGGGCGGAACACCCAGGGCATTCCTGTCGGCCGGCCTGCTATCGGGATCGCTGGCGCTGGCGGTGATGGCGCTCATCGGCTGGGCCAGCGGGCTGGGCTTCGGCTGGATCTTCACCCTCGGCACCGCCAACGTGGTGCGCAGTTGGATGTCGCCGCCGACCCTGCTGGCCCTGGGCACCGGGCAGGTCGGAATCCTGCTCGGCCTGGGTGATCACACCACCGCCGTGCTCTCGCTAACCCGCGCGATGGGCGTGCTGATAATCGCCATCACGGTCAGTTGGCTGCTGCTGTCGGTGCTCCGTGGCCGTTTGCACCCGGTTGGCGGACTGGGCGTCGCACTGGGCGCAACGGTGCTGCTGTTCCCGGTCGTACAGCCGTGGTACCTGATGTGGGCGATCATCCCCCTGGCCGCCTGGGCCACCCGGCCACGATTCCGAGTCGCCGTCATCGCGGTCACCCTGATCGTCGGGATCTTCGGTCCCACCGCCAACGGTGACCGGTTCGCCCTGTTCCAGATCATCGACGCGACATTGGCCAGCGCGGTGATCGTGGCGCTGTTGATCGCGTTGACCCGCAACCGGCTGCCATGGCGAGATGCGCCCGGAACCGGTGAGCGCGACAGCGGGCCGGAAGCCGAGGCCGACGACGCCGACGTGCCCGCGCCGCGACCACAGGCACCAAGCCCGACCGCCGACGCCTACGCTGAGTCACCGTGAGTTCCGGAGCCACTACCCCGGTGCGGTTGAGCGGGGTTTCGAAAAGATACGGGTCCACCCTCGCGGTGAACGACCTGGACCTCGAGGTGCAACGCGCCGAAGTGCTGGCCCTGCTCGGACCGAACGGGGCGGGAAAGACGACGACCGTCGAGATGTGCGAGGGATTCATCAGCCCGGACTCCGGAACCGTCGAAGTGCTGGGCCTGGATCCGATAGCCGACAACGCGCGGCTACGCGAACGGATCGGGGTGATGCTGCAGGGCGGCGGCGGCTACCCGGCGGCGCGGGCCGGGGAGATGCTGAACCTGGTCGCCGCCTATGCCGCGCGCCCTCTGGACCCCGCCTGGCTACTGGACACCCTCGGGCTTACCGACTCCGCCCGCACCACCTACCGGCGACTGTCCGGCGGACAACAACAGCGGCTGGCACTGGCGTGCGCGATCGTGGGCCGGCCGGAACTGGTCTTCCTCGACGAACCAACCGCCGGTATGGACGCCCACGCGCGAATTGTGGTGTGGGAACTCATCGACGGTCTGCGCCGCGACGGGGTGACGGTGGTGCTGACGACACACCAACTCAAGGAAGCCGAGGAATTGGCCGACCGGATCGTGATTATCGACAACGGATCCGCCGTCGTCTCGGGCACGCCCGCGCAGTTGATGCACAGCGGCGCCGAGGATCAGCTGCGATTCACCGCGCCGCGACGACTCGATCTTGCGCTGTTGATCGCGGCACTGCCGGAGGGTTACCGCGTGAGTGAACGCACACCCGGGGAGTACCTCGTCGAGGGTAAAGTCGTGCCACAGGTTCTGGCGACGGTGACCACGTGGTGCGCACGGCTGAACATCCTGACCACTGACATGCGTGTCGAGCAACGCAGTCTGGAGGACGTGTTCCTCGACGTAACGGGCAAGGAGTTGCGGCAGTGACCGAACTGTTCCCCGCCGGAACCTTCACCCCGGATCCCCGGGCGAGCAGCGTGCCGCGGATGCTGGCCGCGCAGTACGGCCTCGAACTCAAACTGTTGCTGCGCAACGGTGAACAACTTCTGCTCACCATGTTCATCCCGATCACGCTTCTGATCGGGCTCACGCTGCTGCCGCTGGGTTCCTTCGGCGCCAACCGGGTCGCGGTGTTCCTGCCCGCGATCATGGCCCTGGCGGTGATCTCCACGGCCTTCACCGGCCAGGCTATCGCGGTGGCATTCGACCGTCGCTACGGCGCCCTGAAGCGACTCGGCGCCACCGCCCTGCCGGTGTGGGGCATTATCGTCGGCAAGACCCTGGCCGTGGTGAGTGTTGTTTTCCTGCAGGCGATTCTGCTCGGTGGAATCGGGCTGGTGTTGGGCTGGCGACCGAATCCGGCAGGCCTGTTGTTAGGCGCGGTGATCATCGCTGTCGGCACGGCAGCCTTCGTAGCGATGGGACTACTGCTCGGCGGAACGCTGCGGGCTGAGATCGTGCTGGCCGTGGCCAACCTGCTGTGGTTCGTCTTCGCCGGACTTGGTGCGCTCACTCTCGAGACCGGGACGATCCCGCGGGCGTTGACTTCGGTGGCGCGGTTGACGCCGTCCGGTGCGTTGACCGAGGCCCTATCGCAGGCGACGGCGCTGTCGATCGACTGGTTCGGGATTGCCGTGCTGGCCGCCTGGGGCGCGGTGGCGGCGGTGGCAGCGCGGCGCTGGTTCCGGTTCACCTGATGGGACGGTTCTTCCGGCGGCTTGTGGACCTGCTCCCCCTGCCGAGTCTGCGCACGCAGCGGATCCTCGCCGCGGCTGTCGTGATCTCCCAGGCGTTGATCGCAGTGACCGGGTCAATCGTCCGGGTTACCGCATCCGGCCTGGGCTGCCCCACCTGGCCGCAGTGCTTCCCGGGCAGTTTCACCCCGGTACCGCATGCCGAGGTGCCAATCGTCCACCAGGTCGTCGAGTTCGGAAACCGATTGATCACCTTCGCTGTCGTGATCACCGCGATCCTGGCGGTACTCGCCGTCACTCGGGCCCGACGGCGCCGCGAGGTGGTGTTCTATGCCTGGCTGATGCCGGCCTCCACCGTCCTTCAGGCCGTGATCGGCGGGATTACGGTGCTCACCGGTCTGCTCTGGTGGACGGTCGCGGTTCATCTACTCGTGTCGATGGCGATGGTCTGGCTGGCGACGCTGCTCTACATCAAGATCGGTGAGCCCGATGACGGTGTCGTCGCTGCTGTTGTTGCGAAACCGTTGCGCCAGTTGACGTTTCTCAGTGCGATATTGCTTACCACAACACTGATCACCGGCACCCTGGTCACCGGAGCAGGCCCACATGCGGGCGACAAAAGTCCGCAACGCACAGTGCCGAGACTCGAGGTCGAGATCATCACACTCGCGCACATCCATGCCAGCCTGCTGATCTGCTACCTCAGCCTGCTGATCGGCCTGGGCGCCGGCCTGCTGGCCGTCAATTCCCCGCGATTAGTCAAGCGGCGACTGGGCTTTGTGGTGGGCGCGGTTATGGTCCAGGCTCTGATCGGGGTAGTGCAGTACCACACCGGAGTGCCCGCCGTGCTGGTCGCATTCCATGTCGCCGGTGCGGCAACGTGCACCGTCGCCACCGCGGCGCTATGGGCCGCGATGCGACAGCGGACCGAGTCCCATTCGCTCACAAGCCGACTCCACACCGAGGACGAACGTGCGCTGCTGTAACGCGCGGGTGTCATTGTCGAGATGGCGCCAACCCAGATCGGGCGCGACGAGATCGAGTTCGGCCACAACCGGATCTCGACGGCCGCCGATCAGATCGACGCGGGCGAAAAGCAATTCGGTTCTGGTGATATCCGCCTTCCCGCACGCGGCGTCCATCGCGGCGTAGCCCAGATCCCAGAGTTCGAAATCTCCTTCGGTGCCGCGCAGCACCCCTGCTGCGGACGTACCGAGGGAATGGGATTGCTCGCCGCTGAGAAAGATCAACGTGGTCCCCGGCGCCCCAGCCTGGTGTTTGGAAACGGCCCGGGTTCCCGATGCCGCTATCGGTATGCCCGCCGCGGCCAGGTCCCGCCGGTAGCGCCTGCCGGCATTCCACGCGATCGCGGCCGGAGGATTGAGCAGGTTGGCCACTCGGGTGGTCCAGGCTAAGAACTCCGCACGCCGGCCCGTGTCATCCCCGGTGTCCTCCCCGGTGTCATCCCCCGTGTCATCCCCGACCGAACGAAGGATCACCAGGTCGGCCTCCTCGGTCTGGGGGTCGTCCCATGCCAGCCATCGGGCGTGCAGTCCGCGCCGGCGCAGTGCCTCGACGAGACCGGCATCGTCGGCGTCACCGTCGGGTAGGACACCGCCCGAGGCCAGCACGATGCGCGGGTGGAAGACATTGGGCCGGGCCAGCTTCATCGTGACCTCACAACTGCGATGATAGTGATATGCACGCTGTCGAAGTCGCCCAGACGGGCGGTCCCGAAGTCCTGCGCTATGTCGAGAAGCCCACACCGTCCGCCGGCCCCGGCGAAGTGCTCATCAAAGCCGACGCTATCGGTGTCAACTACATCGACATCTATTTCCGTTCCGGGACCTACCCGCGGCCATTGCCGTACGTCGTCGGCACCGAGGTGTGCGGAACCGTGGCGGCCGTGGGTGACGATGTCGCCGTCATCAATACCGGTGACCGCGTCGTGACCGCGAATGCGGTGGGTGCCTACGCCGAATACTGCACCGCCCCAGCCGATTTCGTTGCCTATGTTCCTGAGTCCGTGCCATCCGATGCGGTCGCCTCAGCCCTGCTGAAAGGGATGACCGCGCACTACCTGATCAAATCGGTCTATCCGGTGCAGCCACGCGACTTCCTGCTGGTGCACGCCGGCGCCGGCGGCGTCGGCCTGATCCTCACCCAGTGGGCAACCAGCCTCGGGGCGCGCGTCATCACCACCGCGTCCACCCCGGAGAAGGCACAACTCTCCCGGCAGGCCGGTGCGGTCGAAGTGCTCGACTACCCCGACGACCCGAACGAGTTCGCCGGCCGGGTGCGTGAATTGACCAACGGCCATGGTGTGGCCGCGGCGTACGACGGGGTGGGCGCCTCGACCTTCGATGCCAGCCTGGCGAGCCTTGCGGTGCGCGGCACCATGGCCCTGTTCGGTGCCGCCAGTGGGCCGGTGCCACCGGTCGATCCGCAGCGGCTCAGTGCCGCCGGCTCAGTCGCACTGACCCGGCCGAGCCTGGTTCATTTTGTCCGCACACCGGACGAATTCGCCTGGCGCGCAGGCGAAGTGCTGGATGCGATAGCCGACGGATCGATCGTCATTACCGTGGGTGGCCACTATCCGCTGGCCGAAGCCGACCGAGCCCATACCGACCTCGCGGCCCGCAGAACCTCGGGGTCCATCGTGCTGGTGCCATGACCGGCTCAGCTGAACAGCGTCGGTAACCCCAGCACCGAATCAACGGCCAGCGCGCAGAACACCGCGGACAGGTAATTGTTGGACTGCAGGAACAGCTTCAGCGGCTTGACTGCCTCGCCCCGGCGTACACCGGCCTGCAATCGGTGCGCCAGCGTCAGGAACCAGGCGCCGGCCAGTACCGCCACCACCGCGTAGAGCCAGCCGGCGGCCGGAACGAGTGCCAACGTGGCAACCACCGTCAACCAGGTGTACACGACGATCTGCTTGGTCACCTGACGCTCCGTGGCGACCACCGGCAGCATCGGGACCCCGGCTGCGGCGTAATCCTCCTTGTAGCGCATGGCCAGCGCCCAGGTATGCGGCGGAGTCCAGAAGAAGATGATGGCGAACATGGCCAGCGCTTGCCAGCCAATGGTTCCGGTGACCGCCGACCAGCCGATCATCACCGGCATACAACCGGCCGCGCCACCCCACACCACGTTCTGCGACGTCCGGCGCTTGAGCAGCAGGGTATAGACCAGCACGTAGAACGCGATGGTGGCCGCGGCCAGATGGGCCGAGAGCATGTTGGTGGTCCACCACAACCAGAAGAACGAGGCGACCGACAGCGCCAGCCCGAACACCAGGGCGTGGCTGCGCGGCACCGTCGCCCGAGCAAGCGGCCGGCCCGCGGTGCGTTTCATCACCTTGTCGATGTCGGCATCGGCCACGCAGTTCAGCGCGTTGGCGCCGCCGGCAGCGAGCATTCCGCCGAACAGGGTGTTGAGGATCAAGAGCATGTCGGCAGAGCCCCGGTGGGCCAGCAACATGGCCGGGATGGTGGTCACCAGCAGCAGCTCGATGACCCGGGGTTTCGTCAGCGACAGATACCCCAGCACCGCAGTGCGAAACCGCTTGTCAGCACCTGCGAAGAGGGTGGTCTCGCGAACGTCCACGCGATAACTCCTCACGAGCGGCTTGCGGATGACCGCAAGAATCCGGCGTCTGCTGCAGGGCGTCTACTACACGCGATGGTAGACCGGCTTGGACCTCAGCGGTACCTGCGGGTCGGTTCCGGGCAATGACGGCCCTGACCCCGGTCGAGTCGGCAGTGATCCACCCCCCGGATTCACCCCCCGGGGTTCACCTTCTGGCTACCTGATGGCCAGACCAATGAGCTGCGCTGAAGCTCGAACGAAGTCGGGTATTCGCCATTAGTGTGAGTCCGGATTGCCCTGCCACAACGACGCGACGAAGCCAGGAGTGAGTTCGTGACGACACTCGAAGAGATTTCCACGCTGACCCAGCCCCACCACCCCGCCGATTGGACCGAGTTGGACTCGCGCGCCGTCGATACCGCGCGGGTGCTGGCGGCTGACGCGGTTCAGAAGGTCGGAAACGGCCACCCCGGCACGGCCATGAGCCTCGCGCCGCTGGCCTACACCCTCTTCCAGCGGGCCATGCGCCACGACCCCAGCGACACCGAATGGCTGGGCCGCGACCGGTTCGTGCTGTCCTGCGGGCACAGCAGCCTCACCCTGTATGTCCAGCTGTATCTCGGCGGATTCGGGCTGGAACTCTCCGATATCGAGGCACTGCGCACGTGGGGCTCCAAGACCCCCGGCCATCCAGAGTTCCGACACACCAGGGGCGTGGAGATCACCACCGGCCCGCTGGGCCAGGGCCTGGCCTCGGCAGTCGGCATGGCGATGGCTGCCCGCTTCGAACGCGGCCTGTTCGACCCCGACGCGCCCGCCGGCACCAGCCCCTTCGACCACTACGTCTATGTCATCGCCTCCGACGGCGACATGGAGGAGGGCGTCACCAGCGAGGCGTCCTCGATTGCCGGCACCCAGCAGCTCGGCAACCTCATCGTGCTCTGGGACGACAACGAGATCTCCATTGAGCACGACACCAATATCGCGTTCACCGAGAACACCCCGGCGCGCTACGAGGCTTACGGCTGGCACGTTCAGGTCGTGGAGGGCGGGGAGAACATCGTCGGCATCGAAAAGGCGATCGAGGCGGCGAAGAAGGTCACCGATAAGCCCTCGTTCATCGCGCTGCGGACAATCATCGGCTACCCGGCACCGACCAAGATGAATACCGGTGGGGTGCACGGCTCGGCGTTGGGCGCCGACGAGGTGGCCGCCACCAAGAAGGTGCTCGGCTTCGACCCGGACAAAACCTTCGAGGTCACCGACGAGGTGATCGGGCACACCCGAAACCTCGTCGACCGCGGCCGAGCGGCTCATGAGACTTGGCAGAGCGGGTTCGACGACTGGGCGAAGCGCGAACCAGAACGCAAGAAGCTACTGGATCGGCTGCTGGCCCGAGAGTTGCCCACGGGCTGGGACGCCGACCTGACCCACTGGGAACCGGGCTCCAAGCCGGTCGCCACGCGAGCGGCCTTCGGACAGGCCCTCAATGACGTCGCGACCAAGCTACCCGAATTGTGGGGCGGCTCCGCGGATCTGGCCGGCAGCAACAACACCACCATCAACGGGTGCAAATCGTTCGGTCCGCCGTCGATCTCGACTGAGGACTACACCGCCGACTGGTATGGCCGCGTGCTGCACTTCGGCATTCGCGAGCACGCGATGGGCTCGATCCTTTCCGGCATCGTGCTGCACGGCCCGACCCGCCCCTTCGGTGGCACATTCATGCAGTTCTCCGATTACATGCGGCCGGCCGTGCGACTGGCCGCGTTGATGGATATCGATCCCATCTACATCTGGACGCACGACTCGATCGGCCTGGGTGAGGACGGACCAACCCACCAACCTGTCGAACATCTGGCTGCGTTGCGGGCTATTCCGAACCTGTCGGTGGTGCGCCCGGGCGACCCGAACGAGACCGCCTTCGCATGGCGCGCCATCGTCGCGCGGGGTACTGACTCCGCAAGCGGCCCGGTCGGTTTCATTCTGACCCGTCAGGGCATTCCGGTTCTGGAAGGAACCAGCAGCGACGGTGTCGCACGCGGCGGCTATGTGCTCGGCGGCGGCTCGGCCGAGGATGCCGACGTGGTCATTATCGGGACTGGTTCCGAATTGCAGTTGGCTGTCGAAGCCCAGAAACTGTTGGCCGCCAAGAACATTCGCGCCGCCGTGGTGTCCATGCCGTGCGTCGAATGGTTCGAATCACAGCCCCAAAAATACCGCGATAAGGTTCTGCCGCCGAAGCTCACAGCCAGGGTCGCGGTGGAGGCCGGCATCGCGCAGAGTTGGTACAAGTTCGTCCCCGGCGGCGAGATCGTCTCACTCGAGCACTACGGCGCCTCGGCCGACGACAAGACACTGTTCCGCGAGTTCGGGTTCACCGCCGAGGCGGTAGCCGCCGCAGCGGAACGCGCAGTCAACAACTAAACCGCACCACTCACCCTCAAGAAAATCCAGGAGATACCTCACATGTCCCAGAATTCACACCTCGCAGCACTGTCGGCGGCAGGCGTCTCGGTCTGGCTCGACGACCTGTCCAGGGACCGGCTCAGCTCCGGCAACCTGCAGGAACTCATCGACACCAAGAGCATCGTCGGCGTCACCACCAACCCGTCGATCTTCCAGGCCGCACTGTCGACGGGTACCGCCTACGACGCCCAGGTCGCCGAATTGGCGGCCCGCGGCGCCGACGTCGACGCCACCATCCGGACCGCGACCACCGATGACGTCCGGCAGGCCTGCGACGTTCTCCGGCCGCAGTGGACGGCCTCCAACGGCATCGACGGGCGGGTCTCGATCGAGGTCGATCCCAGGCTCGCGCACGAGACCGACAAGACGATCCTGCAGGCAATCGAACTGTGGAAGATCGTCGACCGGCCCAACGTACTGATCAAGATCCCGGCCACGTTGGCCGGCCTGCCCGCGATCACCGCCGTTCTGGCTGAGGGCATCTCGGTGAATGTGACGCTGATTTTCTCCGTCGAACGCCACCGCGCGGTCATGGCGGCCTACCTCGCCGGTCTCGAAGCCGCCCAGGCGGCCGGGCACGATCTGAACCTGATCCATTCCGTCGCGTCGTTCTTCGTCTCCCGGGTGGACACCGAGATCGATAAGCGACTTGAGGCGATCGGCACCGACGAGGCCTTGGCACTGCGCGGAAAGGCCGGTGTGGCCAACGCACGCCTGGCCTACGCCGCCTATGAGGAGGTGTTCTGCTCCGGGGGTCGTTGGACACCGTTGGCCCAGGCCGGCGGATGGGTGCAGCGGCCACTGTGGGCGTCCACCGGAGTGAAGAATCCCGACTACTCCGACACCCTGTACGTCACCGAATTGGTGGGCCCCAACACGGTCAACACCATGCCGGAGAAGACCCTGGACGCCGTCGCCGACCACGGCGTCGTCACCGGCGACACCCTCAGCGGTACCGGTGCCGCGTCGCAGGCGGTTTTCGACGAACTCAGCGCGATCGGTATCGATCTCGGCGACGTGTTCGCCCACCTCGAGGACGACGGCGTAGACAAGTTCGAGAAGTCCTGGCAGGAACTCCTCGATGCGACTCAGGGTCAACTGGACGCCGTCGCGAAATGAGTTCGGCTACCAAGACCGACGGCGGCGGTCCGGCACCGTCTTCGTGGCGAAACCCGTTGCGGGACAAGCTCGACAAGCGGATGCCCCGGGTCGCAGGTCCGTGCAGTGTGGTGATCTTCGGCGTCACCGGCGATCTGTCCCGCAAGAAGCTGATGCCGGCCATCTACGACCTCGCCAACCGCGGCCTGCTGCCACCATCGTTCTCACTGGTGGGCTTCGCTCGTCGGGAGTGGGCAGATCAGGACTTCGGCCAGATCGTGTACGACGCCGTCAAGCAGCACGCCCGAACCCCGTTCCGCCAGGAGGTCTGGGATCGGCTGGTCGAGGGAATCCGTTTTGTCCAGGGCAGCTTCGACGACGACGCAGCCTTCACACTGCTGGCCGAGACACTGCTGAAACTCGATACCGAACGAGGCACCGGCGGTAACCACGCTTTCTACCTCTCGATCCCGCCGAAGGCATTCCCGGTGGTGTGCGAGCAACTGCTGCGCTCCGGTCTCGCCGCCCCGAAGGAACACCAGTGGTGCCGGGTGGTGATCGAAAAGCCCTTCGGCCACGACCTGGATAGCGCTATCGAACTCAACAGGGTGGTCAACACAGTGTTCCCCGAGGAGTCGGTGTTCCGCATCGACCACTACCTCGGCAAGGAGACGGTGCAGAACATCCTGGCCCTGCGCTTCGCCAACGCGCTCTACGAGCCGATTTGGAACAGCCACTACGTCGACAGTGTGCAGATCACCATGGCCGAGGACATCGGACTGGGCGGGCGTGCCGGTTACTACGACGGCATCGGCGCCGCCCGCGACGTGATCCAGAACCACCTGTTGCAGCTGCTGGCGCTAACCGCCATGGAGGAGCCGGTCAGCTTCTCCCCCGATGAGATCAAGGCCGAGAAGATCAAGGTCCTCTCCGCCACCCGGCTGGCCCAACCACTGAACCTGACCACCGCGCGCGGGCAGTACAGCTCAGGTTGGCAGGGCGGCGAGCAGGTGGTCGGACTGCTCGACGAGGACGGCTTCTCCAAGACATCGATCACCGAGACCTTCGCCGCGATCGAACTGGAAGTCGACACCCGACGCTGGGCCGGTGTCCCGTTCTACCTACGGACCGGAAAACGCCTGGGCCGCAGGGTGACTGAGATCGCGATGTTATTCAAGCGGGCTCCGCACCTGCCGTTCGACGCCACCATGACCGAGGAGCTCGGCCAGAACGCACTGGTGTTCCGGGTGCAGCCGGATGAGGGCATCACGTTGCGCTTCGGATCCAAGGTTCCGGGCAGCACCATGGAGGTGCGGGACGTCAACATGGACTTCTCCTACGGATCCGCATTCGCCGAGGATTCTCCCGAAGCCTACGAACGACTGATCCTCGATGTGCTGCTCGGAGAACCGTCACTGTTCCCGGTCAACGCCGAGGTCGAATTGGCCTGGGAGATCCTGGATCCCGCATTGGATTACTGGGCTTCGGCTCAGGGGGCACAGGCAAGCCCCGATCCCTACGAGTCGGGCACCTGGGGTCCGGACTCGGCATTTGCGATGTTGGAGCGTTCGGGCCGGCAGTGGCGGCGGCCGTGATCGCCGGAAGGGGAACAGCACTGTGATCGTCGACATCCCGGACACCACGACCAACGAGATCAATAAGCGCATCACCGAACTTCGCGAGGAGGGCGGTGCGATCACCCTGGGCCGGGTGCTGACCCTGGTGGTGGCACCGGACACCGAGGACATCGTCGAGGACTCCATCGACGCCGCGGTGGCAGCCAGTCGCGAACACCCGTGCCGGATCATCGTCGTGGTACCGACCGACCGATTGGGCACCGAACCGCGCCTGGATGGTCAACTGCGGGTGGGCGGTGATGCCGGTGCCGGTGAAGTGGTGGTCTTGCGAACCGCCGGGCCACTGGCTTCGCATGCCAGCAGTGTGGTGCTGCCGTTCCTGCTGCCTGATACACCCGTGGTGGTCTGGTGGCCCGGTACCGCTCCGGACGTGCCGTCCCAGGATCCTTTGGGCCGCTTGGCGATTCGACGGATCACCGATGCCACCGGGACCGACGACCCGCTTGCTGCGCTACGCAGCCGGCTGGCGAGCTACGCAGACGGCGACACCGATCTGGCCTGGAGCCGGATCACCTACTGGCGCGCCCTGCTGGCGTCTGCGCTTGATCAGCCGCCGCATGAACCGGTCACCACCGCGGTGGTATCGGGTCTCAAGCACGAGCCTGCCCTGGACATCCTGGCCGGCTGGCTGGCCAGCCGGATCGACGGACCGGTGCGCCGCGAGATCGGCGAGCTGAAGGTGGAGTTGATGCAGCCCAGCCAGACCATCACGCTGAGCCGGCCGCAGGACGGTTCGATCGCCACGCTGGTTCGCACCGGGTGGCCGGGTGCGCGGTTGCCGCTGGCGCGCCGGGAGACTCGCGAATGCCTGGCCGAGGACCTGCGCCGACTCGATGCCGACCAGATCTACCGCGAGGCGTTGGCCGGGATCGCGAAGGTTCAATACGCGCCCGGGTGGAACGCCTGACCGTGGGGACGACCGTCGAAACCTATCCCGACGCGGGAGCCCTGGTCACCGCCACCGGCGACCGGCTGGCGGCGACCATCTCTGCGGCCATCGCGGCCCGGGGCACGGCGATGATCGTGTTGACCGGCGGGGGCACCGGTATCGGGCTGCTCAAACACCTCGGCACGCACCCGATTGATTGGGCTCAGGTTCACCTGTTCTTCGGTGACGACCGGTACGTGCCGATCGATGACGACGAACGCAACGAGAAGCAGGCGCGTGAGGCACTGCTGAACCACATCGACATCCCGGCGGCCAACATCCACGCGATGCCGGCCAGCGACAGCGGGTTCGGCGATGACATCGCTGGTGCGGCGCGCGACTACGAAGAAGACCTCGCCGCTATAGCCGAGGCAGGCCAGCCCACCCCAGCGTTCGATGTCCACCTGCTCGGCATGGGCGGCGAAGGTCACATCAATTCGCTGTTCCCCCATACGCCGGCCGTACTGGAAACACACCGCATGGTCGTGGGGGTGGAGGACTCCCCCAAGCCTCCGCCTCGTCGCATCACGCTGACCCTGCCGGCGGTCCGCCGATCCCGGGAGGTCTGGCTCGTGGTTTCCGGTGCGGCCAAGGCAGACGCAGTGGCCGCCGCGATCGGGGGTGCCGACCCGGCCGACGTGCCCGCCGCAGGCGCGGTGGGTCTCGAGACGACGCTGTGGCTGCTGGACACTTCCGCGGCACGCGGGCTGAACAGCGAGAATGTCTGAGAACCCCGCGGGTCCAACTGCGCGGTAAACTCCACAAACCACGCTATTGCACCTAGATAGAATTGAGAAGAGATCGTGACCGACTTAAAGCAGTCGTATAAGGATGTCCAAGCCCACTACGACCTTTCCGATGATTTCTTCAGCCTGTTCCTCGACCCGACTCTGACGTCCACCTGCGCGTACTTCGAGCAGGACGACTACGAACTCGAACAAGCCCAGATGGCGAAGATTGACCTTGTTCTGGGAAAACTCGATCTCAAACCCGGGATGACGGTCCTCGATA
>JAPLAO010000038.1 GCA_026393245.1 Mycobacterium sp.
AATGACGAGGAGCAGCACAGCCTATGGCCGACGTTCGCTGACGTCCCGGCCGGCTGGCGAGTGGTTCACGGCGAAGCCCGTCGCTCGGAGTGCCTGGACTACATCGAGCAGAACTGGCCCGACATTCGGCCGAAGAGTCTGCGGGATCGGCTAGCAGCTACCCGAGCAACTCACTAGTTCGACGGTTGGGACTGGGAATCTTGATGGAGTTCGACGAGGGCGCCCTGCCACTGACGCGTGCGCAACTGGACATCTGGCTGGCCCAGGAGACGGGTCAGGCTGGTTCGGACTGGCAGATCGGCATGCTGATGAAAGTCGAGGGCACCGTGGATCGCGACGCCCTTGAGTGGGCGCTGCAGCGTGCGATGCGAGAGGCCGATCCGGTCAGGGCGGCATTCTTCGAGGCGGACGGTCAGGTTTTCCAACGGGTGATCGACTATCCGGAAATCGACGTGGACGTCTACGACTTGAGCGACTCAAGCGATCCGGCGCAGGAAGCGCAGGAGATCGCGCTCTCGATTCAACGCACGCCAATGTCGTTCACAGGCCCGCTGTTCAAATATGCGCTGTTGGAGACCGGACCCGCAGATTTCTACCTATTCGGGTGTTTCCACCATATCGTCATCGACGGCGCCGGAATTTCTCTGCTTGTCAGTCGAGTTGCTTCTATTTACTCGGCCACTATTTCCGGGGACCTTATCCCGCCCGCCTTCTTCAGTTCGCTGCGGGACTTGATTACCTGCGAATCGGATTACTCAGCGTCCAGCGACTATCACGACGACGAGTCCTACTGGACCACGCACCTGCCCGCGGTGGGCGGGCCGGACACCAGATCGCTGGAAGCCGTTGACGCTGAGTCGGACTGGCGTTCGGCGCCAGTTCCATTGGACCCGGCGGTCCTGCGCCGAGTCGACGAATTGACCCATGCCTGGGACATGCCGCGCACCTCGGTGATCGTCGCGGCGACCGCGCTGTTGATGCGCAATTGGCAAGGCGAGGGCTCAGAGGTGGTGCTGGGCTTCCCGGTCAGTCGGCGGGTACGTCCGGAGTTGAAAACACTGCCCGGTATGGCTGCCGGTGTGGTGCCCCTGGTGTTGCGCACGCCGGCAGAGTCTTCGGTGAGCGATTTTTGCAAGCAGGTCGATACTCGAATCCAGGAAGCCCTGAAACATCAGAGGTTTCCAGTGCACGCACTCGAACGCGGCATGCAGACCGGCGACCGGATGGTTATCAACTTCTTCCCGGCCGCTTTCGCGTTGGACTTCGGTGGTGCACCCGCGTCGGTGAACATGACCAACTCCGGTCTCGCGGGCAGCGCCGGGTTCACCTTCTCCGGGGCTGGTGACGAACTTTCCCTCAGCACCCTGGGCGATCGACACCTGTTTGCGGATTGCGATGCAGCCGAGCTGACGACGCGCCTGATGAAGGTATTGGTGGCGATGACCGCCGATCCGACGCGGCGGCTCTCGTCGATCGACGTGCTCGATCCCGCGGAACGAGATCGCCTCGCGGCGTGGGGAAATCGGGCGGTGCTCGCGGGACCGATGAGCCCGCCGGTGTCGATTCCTGCTCTCTTTGCCGAGCAGGTGGCCCGAGTACCGGAAGCGCTGGCCATCAGCTGCGGTGGGCAGACGTTGACGTATCGCCAGCTTGACGAGACGTCGAACCGGCTGGCGCACCTGCTGGCCGCTCACGGGGCGGGTTCCGGGCAGCGCGTGGCGTTGTTGTTACCGAGGTCGGCTGAAGCGATAGTCGCGATCTTGGCGGTGCTGAAAACCGGCGCGACTTACGTCGCGATCGATCCCGCGGTGCCGGAGGCGCGGATGCACTTCGTGCTCGACGATGCCGCGCCGGTCGCCACGATCACCACCTCTGAATTGCGTCCGCGTCTTGCTGGTCATGATTTTGTGGTCATCGACTTCAGCGATCCGGCGGTTGACGGCCAACCCAGTACGGCACTACCGGGGCCGGCTCCTGACGACATCGCCTACATCATTTACACATCGGGCACCACCGGCACGCCCAAGGGTGTTGCGATACCGCACCACAACGTCACCCGACTGCTTGAGGCGCTAACGACCGACATGGAACTGGCGGAGCAGGTGTGGACCCAGTGCCATTCCCTTGCCTTCGATTTCTCGGTCTGGGAGATCTGGGGTGCCCTGCTCTACGGCGGCCGGCTGGTGATCGTGCCTGACGCGGTGGTCCGCTCGCCGGAAGATCTGCACGCCCTACTGGTGGCCGAACAGGTCGACGTGCTGAGCCAAACCCCAACTGCGTTCTACGCGCTGCAGGGCGTTGACGTGCCCTCAGATGAGCCGACGCAGCAGCTCGCACTCAAAGCTGTGGTGTTCGGTGGCGAAGCTCTTGAACCACACCGGCTTCGGGCATGGCTGCAAAGCCACCCCGGATCGCCGCGCATGATCAACATGTATGGCATCACCGAGACCACCGTGCACGCGTCATTCCGGGAAATCACCGCGGCCGATACCGACAACGCCGTCAGCCCGATCGGACGTCCGCTGGCGAATCTCGGTTTTTTTGTGCTCGATCACTGGTTGCAACCGGCACCCGCGGGCGTGGTCGGAGAACTGTATGTGGCCGGATCCGGTCTCGCATACGGCTACGTGGGCCAGGCGGCGTTGTCCGGAATACGTTTTGTGGCATGCCCGTTCGGGGCGCAGGGGGAGCGAATGTACCGCACCGGTGATCTGGTGCGGTGGAATGTCGATGGGCAGCTCGAGTACCTAGGCCGTGCCGATGAGCAGGTGAAGATCCGCGGTCATCGCATCGAGCTGGGCGAAATCCAAGCTGCAGTGAACGCGGTGGAGGGTGTCGAGCAGGCGGTGGTGATCGCCCGCGAAGACCGTCCCGGCGACAAGCGTTTGGTGGGATACTTCACCGGCACAGCGGATCCGGCCAAGGTACGCGCCGCACTGGCGGAGCGCCTGCCTTCCTATATGGTGCCCACCGCGCTCGTCGAGATCGACTCGTTGCCTCTGACGGTCAACGGCAAACTCGACACCCGGGCCTTGCCGGCGCCGGAATATCAGGACGTCAACTTGTATCGCGCCCCAAGTGACGCGGTAGAGGAGACCCTGGCCGGGATCTATGCCCAAGTCCTTGGACTGGAGCGAGTCGGCGTGGACGAGTCGTTCTTCGAGTTGGGTGGCGACAGCATTCTGGCGATGCAAGTGGTGGCACGGGCGCGGGCTGCCGGCGTATTGTGCCGTCCGAGAGACGTCTTCGTCGAGCAGTCCGTGGCCCGGTTGGCCCAGGTCGCCACGGTCACGGACGCCGAGAGCGACGTGGCCGCCGATGGAGTGGGTCCCGTGATCGCCACCCCGATCATCCGGTGGCTGGAGGATCAGAAGGCCGCGGGCAGCCCGGTTGACTACTTCAATCAGACAGTTGTAGTGCAGGCTCCGGTGGGTACCACCGAAGCCGACGTGCTGGTGATGATGCAGGCCGTGCTGGACCGCCATGCCATGCTGCGGTTGCGGGTTGACGACGACGGCGCCGGCGGCTGGTCGTTAGAGATACCCGAACCCGGATCAGTAGACGCACGTGCGCGCCTGCATAGCGTCGATGTGCTCACCGACGAGGCTGTGGTGCTCGCTGGACTGCAGTTGAACTTGGCAGCCGGCGTCATGCTGAGCGCATTGTGGGTGAGAAGTACGGGTCGGTTGGTGGCGATCGTGCACCATTTGGCCATCGATGGGGTGTCCTGGCGAATCCTGTTGGAGGACCTCAACATTGGGTGGTCTCAGCACCGTGCTGGCCAGCAGGTGGTGCTACCGGAGCCGGGTACCCCGTTCGCCCGGTGGGCGTCGCTCCTGGCAGATCACGCATATCGCAGTCATGTTGTGGCGGAGGCCGATACGTGGCGGCAGATCGCGGCTATGCCCGCAGCATTGCCGACGGTGTGCCCCGAGTCGGACACTCAGACCACCGCCGGAAACCTTTCGGTCTTTCTGGACATCGAGACCACTCGGATACTGCTCGGTGAGGTGCCGGCAGCATTTCATGCGGGTATCCAGGACATCTTGTTGATGGCATTCGCTTTGGCGGTCACAGAATTCCTGGGAAACGGGGAAACGCCGATTTGCATCGATGTCGAGGGTCACGGGCGCGATGAGGAATTGGTGGCCGACGTCGATCTATCCCGCACCGTGGGGTGGTTCACCGCCAAGTACCCGGTGGCGCTGGAAGTGGCCGGACTGAGCTGGGCACAGGTGGTGGCTGGCGACGCGAAGTTGGGTGCGGTCATCAAGGACGTGAAGGAGCAGCTTCGGGCCGTCCCGGACGGATTGAACTACGGGGTCCTGCGCTACCTCAACAGCGAGGTCGATTTGGAGGGACCGGATCCGGCGATCGGATTCAACTATCTGGGACGCCAAGGTGCCACGACGGCCGACGCATCCGGTAGTGCATGGCATATCTGCTGGGATGGGTTGGCACATATCAGTCCGGGCGTGAGGCCTCCCATCCCATTGACGCATACATTGATGCTCAACGCCGGCACGATCGACACCGACATTGGCCCGGTATTGGGCGGCGCCTGGATGTGGGCGCCCTCTGTGCTGAACCAAGCACAGGTCAATCGGGTGAGCCAGTTGTGGTTTGAGGCCTTGGCCGGCATTTGTGCACATGTGCAAAGCGGTGGGGGCGGGTTGACGCCATCCGATATCGCAGCCGGTCTGAGCCAGGAGCAGATCGACGAGCTACAGCGGCAGTATGCGGATAGCTGATGTTCTGCCACTGACCCCGCTGCAGCAGGGGTTGTTGTTTCTCGCCAACGCGGCGCAACGTGACGACGATGTTTATGCAGTGCAGCTCTACGTCAGTTTGACCGGCTCGCTTGATCCGGAGCGATTGCACGCGGCGGTGCAGGCGGTGGTGAGTCGGCATCCCAACCTGGCGGCCCGGTTCTCCCAGCAGTATGCCGAGCCCGTGCAGATCATCCTGGCCGATCCGGTGGTGCCCTGGCACTACATCGAGCTCAATGCTGATGGCGGCGATATCGAGGAGCGGATCTCGGAGCTGTGCGTTGCCGAACGTGCCGCTGTATGCGACTTCATCAATCAGCCGGCCTTTCGGGCGGCGTTGATTCGAATAGCGGCAGATCAGTATCGGCTGGTGTTGACCAACCACCACATTGTGCTCGACGGCTGGTCGCTGCCGATCCTGCTGGGGGAAGTCTTTGCCGGCTACTACGGGCAGCGGCTGGCTCCTGCGCCGCCGTATCGCAGGTTCGTCAGTTGGCTGAACGGTCGTAACCTCGACGCCGCTCGGACGGCGTGGGGCGAGGTGCTGGCAGGCTTCGACACCCCGACCTTGGTCGGTCCGACGGGCCGAGCGGAGCGGGGACATCGCGATGTCGCGGTGTTCGCCTTTTCCGAACAGATGACGCAGGCCCTTCATGAGTTGGCGCGTTCGTGTCACACCACGGTCAGCACGGTGCTCCAGGGCGCTTACGCGCTGGTGTTGATGTCGTTGACGGGTCAGCAGGACGTTGCGTTCGGCACGACGGTATCGGGTCGGCCGGATGAAGTGTTCGGTGCCGACTCGATGGTCGGTCTGTTGATTAATACGGTGCCGGTCCGGGTGAGGATGACGGCGATCACGACCGTCGCCAGCCTTCTCGATCAGCTGCAAAACGACCATGCTCAGACACTTGAGCACCAACATCTGGCGCTCAGCGAGATTCATCGTGTCACGGGTCAGGACCAATTATTCGACACATTCTTCGTCTACGAGAATTATCCGATCGATGCCGCCGAGTTGTCGGGAACCGACGGACTCGCCGTTACGAAGTTCGCACATCACGAATACAACCACTACCCGCTTGGCGTGCAAGCTCTGCCGGGCGACGAACTGAAACTTCGCGTCGAGTACGACACCGATGTGTTCGATGCCGCCGGCATCGAGACTCTGGTGGACCGGTTGCGGCGGGTGTTGGTGGAGATGACTGCTGATCCGGCGCGGCAGGTGTCGGGGTTGGATGTTCTGGATGTTGGGGAGCACGCCTTTTTGGATCGGGTGGGTAATCGGGCGGTACTGACCGGGTCGGTGAGTAGTTCGGAATCGATTGCGTCGTTGTTCGCCGCGCAGGTGGTGCGCGCCCCCGACGCGCCGGCGGTGACCTTCGAGGGCTCGTCGATGACGTATCGCGAGCTCGACGAGGCGGCTGATCGTGCGGCGCGTGTGTTGGTTGGTCGTGGTGCGGGTCCTGGGCAGCGGGTGGTGTTGTTGTTGCCGCGGTCGGCTGAGGCGATTGTGGCGATGGTGGCGGTGGTGAAGACCGGGGCCACGTATGTGCCGATCGATCTGTCGGTGCCTGAGGCGCGGCGGCAGTTCGTGCTCGGTGATGCCGAGCCGATTGCTGTGGTGACTACCGGTGCGCTGGCGGGATTGCTTGATGGACAAGCGTTCTCGGTTATCGATATCAGCGATTTGGTTGACCCGGCTGTCGATGCCGTCGCGGTGTTGCCAGGGCCGCAGGCGGACGATATCGCTTACATCATTTACACCTCGGGCACTACTGGCACACCGAAGGGTGTGGCGATTCCGCATGGCAATGTGATTCGTCTTTTGCAGACGTTGGATGCCGAGATGGATTTGGCGGGGCTGGTGTGGTCGCAGTGTCATTCGTTGGCGTTCGATTTCTCGGTGTGGGAGATCTGGGGGGCGTTGCTGTATGGCGGCCGGGTGGTGGTGGTGCCCGATGCGGTGGTGCGTTCGCCGGAAGATCTTTATGCCTTACTGGTTTCTGAGCAGGTCGGTGTTTTGAGTCAAACTCCGTCGGCGTTTTATGCGTTGCAGACCGCCGATGCCGCACATCTGGAATTGGCTGCTCAGCTCAGGCTTGAGGCTGTGGTGTTCGGCGGGGAGGCGTTGGAGCCGCGGCGGATGCGGTCGTGGCTGGAGCATCATCCGGACTCGCCGCGGTTGATCAATATGTATGGCATCACCGAGACGACGGTGCATGCGTCGTTCCGGGAGATCGTGGCCGGTGACGTCGACAGTGTTGTCAGCCCGATCGGGGTGCCGTTGGGCCATCTCGGCTTCTTCGTGCTGGATACCTTGTTGCGGCCGGTGCCGCCGGGTGTGGTGGGTGAGTTGTATGTGGCTGGTGGTGGGGTCGCTGATGGATATATCGGCCGGGCTGGGTTGTCGGCGATTCGGTTCGTGGCGTGTCCGTTCGGGGAGCCGGGGGCGCGGATGTATCGCACCGGCGATCTGATGTGTTGGGGTGCGGGCGGTGAGTTGCGTTATATGGGTCGCTCCGATGAGCAGGTCAAGATCCGTGGGTATCGGATTGAGTTGGGTGAAATCCAGGCCGCGCTGAGCGGATTGGATGGTGTCGGGCAGGCGGTGGTGATTGCTCGTGAAGACCGCCCGGGTGATAGGCGTCTGGTGGGGTATGTGACCGGTGATGTGGAGGCGGCCATTGTGCGGGCCGCACTGGGTGATCGGTTGCCGTCGTACATGGTGCCCTCCGCGGTGGTGGTGATCGATGCGCTGCCGCTGACGGTCAACGGGAAACTGGACACCAAGGCGTTGCCGGCGCCGGACTACCAGGACGGCGACTCCTACCGCGCTCCCTCCGATGCGGTCGAAGAGATCCTCGCAGGCATCTACGCGGAGGTCCTCGGGCTGGAGCGGGTCGGTATCGACGAATCGTTCTTCGAACTCGGCGGCGACAGCATCCTGTCGATGCGGGTGGTCGCGCGGGCCCGCACCGCCGGCGTGGTCTGCCGGCCGCGCGACATCTTCGTTGAACAGACGGTGGCAGGGCTGGCTAGGGCCGCAACGCTCGCCGATGGTGACTACGACGTGATCGACGAGGGCATCGGCCCGCTGCTGGCGACCCCGATCATGCGGTGGCTGCAGGACGTCGCGGGCCCGGTCGATCAGTTCAACCAGACCGTGTTGATACAGGCGCCCGTTGGCGTCACCGAGGGTGACGTGCTGGTGGTGCTGCAAGCCGTGCTGGACCGGCACGCCATGTTGCGGCTACGCGTCGAGGATGATGGCGCTGGGGGCTGGTCGCTGACTGCGCCCGAGCCGGGGTCGGTAGATGCCCGCATGTGCCTGCATACGGTCGACGTGTTGTCGGCCGCAGCAGTGGTGCAGGCCAGATCAAGGCTGAATCCGGCTGCCGGTGCGATGGTCAGCGCACTGTGGTCGGTTCCCACGGGTCAGTTGCTGGTGATCGCGCACCACTTGGCCGTCGATGGCGTCTCGTGGCGGATCTTGGTGGAGGACTTCAACCTGGCATGGGCGCAGCTGCACGGCGGGCAGCAGATCGAGCTGCCCGCACCGCGAACGTCCTTTGCCCGGTGGGCGTCGGTCTTGGCCGAGCACGCCTACCGCCCCGAAGTCGTAGAGCAGGCGGAGCAGTGGCGGCGAATCGCGGCGGTGCCGGCGCCACTGCCGGCGGTCCAACCGACGGTCGACACCTATGCCAATGCCGGCAGCCTGACGGTGGAGTTGGACCCCGAGACCACCAGAATGTTGCTCGGCGACGTGCCCGCAGCGTTTCACACCGGCATCAACGACATTCTGTTGATCGCGTTCGGGCTGGCGCTGGGCGAATTCCTGGGCACGGCGGCGGGCTCACCGATCGTCATCGATGCCGAGGGGCATGGCCGCCAAGAAGAGGTGGCCGGCGAGGATGAATCGGTCGACCTGTCGCGCACGGTGGGATGGTTCACCACCAAATACCCGGTATCACTTGCGGTAGGCGGGCTCGACTGGGGACAGGTTCTCGCCGGCGATGCGGGACTAGGGCCAATCGTCAAGGACGCCAAGGAACAACTTCGGGCCCTGCCGGACGGTGTGACCTACGGTCTGTTGCGCTATCTCAACAGCGACGTTGATCTGGCGGGCTCTGATCCGACGATCGGTTTCAACTATCTCGGCCGGATGAGTGCTGGTGGCTCCCAGGCGTACGGCGATATCTGGGAGATTCGCGAGGACGGCTGGAAGGTGACCGGCGCCGCAGCGACCGTCCCGATGCCGCTCATGCACACCGTCGAGCTCAACGCCGGCACTGTGGAAACCCTTGACGGTCCACGCCTTCGGGCCGGCTGGACATGGGCGCTATCGGCCTTGAACCACGCTCAGGTTAGCCGGCTCAGTGACCTGTGGTTCGATGCTCTCTCCGGCATTTGTGCACATGCGCACGGTGGCGGCGGCGGTTTGACGCCTTCCGATATCGCACCAGCGCGGCTGACCCAGCAGCAGATCGACAAACTCTGCCAGGCACATGAGGTCGCCGATATTCTGCCGTTGACTCCACTGCAGCAGGGGTTGCTGTTCCACGCCAACATGGCCCACAGTTCTGGCGACGACGTCTACGCGGTGCAGATGAGCGTCACGTTAAACGGTCGGCTCGATCCGAACCGCTTGCACGAGGCAGTGCAGGCGGTGGTCCAACGCCATCCCAACCTGGTGGCGCGATTCTGCGATCAGTTCGGCGAGCCGGTCCAGGTCATCCCGGCTGATCCGTTCGTGCCGTGGCAGTACATCGACCTCAACAGTGAGAGCGCTGACTTTGCTGAGCAGATCGCGCAGCTGTGTACCGCTGAGCGCGGTGCGGTCTGTGATCTGGCTGAGCAGAGGGCGTTTCGAGCGATGTTGATCCGCATCGCACCCGATCAACACCAGCTGGTTCTGACCAATCACCACATCGTTCTCGATGGCTGGTCGGTGTCGGTGCTGCTGCAGGAAGTTTTCGCCGGCTATTACGGGCAGCGTCTCCCGCCGGCCGTGCCGTACCGCAGATTCATCAGCTGGCTGGCATCGCAGGATACCCAGGACGCCCGTTCAGCGTGGCGCGAGGCGCTGGCGGGATTTGATACTCCGACCTTGGTTGGCCCGCGGGATCGATTGGGGCTGGGGCCGCGCAACGTTGCCTCGCTTCGGGTTTCGACAGCCACCACACTGGCGCTGAACGATCTGGCGCGCGCACTCCACACCACCGTCAGTACCGTACTTCAGGCCGCCTGGTCGCAGCTGCTGGTGTCCATGGCCGGCCAGTCTGATATCACCTTCGGTGTCGTGGTCGCGGGGCGGCCGGCCGATTTGGCCGGCGCGGATTCGATGGTGGGGCTGTTGATCAACACGGTGCCACAGCGCGTGAGCATCTCCCCAGACACCACCATCGCAGACCTGCTCGATCAACTGCAGAATGGACGAAGCCGCACATTCGAGCATGAGCACCTGGGACTCAACGAGATTCACCGGATCACTGGTCACAGTGCACTTTTCGACACGGTCTTTGTCTACGAGAACTATCCCACCGACACGTCCCTGTTGTCGGGTGCCGACGGGCTGTCCGTAACCGACGTCACCAGCCGCGACTACTACCACTACCCGCTTACGATTCAAGCCCTGCCGGGCAGTGAACTGGATCTCAGCATCCAATATCGAACCGATGTCTTCGACGACAACGGTATTCAGCGGCTGATCGGCGAACTCGACTGCGCACTGGTGACGATGGCGACCAATCCTGGCCAGTCGTTGGCTGCGTTGAGCGGGTGGGACAACCCCGCGCTGACGATTGCGTCGACACCCGAACGCCGCGCCAGCGCCAGCGGTTACACCGCGCCGGCTACCGACGTCGAACAGATCTTGTGCGACATGTATGCCCAGGTTTTGGGTGTGGATCGCGTCGGGGTGGACGACGCGTTCTTTGAATTGGGCGGGGATTCGCTGTCCGCAATGCGGCTCGTTGCAGCGATCAGGGCCGCCTTGGATAGCCAGGTTTCCCTGCCTGTGTTGTTCGACGCGCCGACAGTGCGGAAGTTGAGTCAGCGCATCCAAGGCGAGTTCGGTACAGCCGGTCAGGAACCGAAGCGCTAGCTAGCTTTGAACCGCATTCACCACACATACGGAATCAAGCGTGACCGGACCTTCTGGGTGTACTCGCGGTACCCGTCCAACTCCTCGCCGAGCAGTTTCTCCTCGTCGTGGATGCGCGCGGCGAGTACGGCAACGCCGGGTACGACGAGGGCCAGTGCCCAGTAGGAGCCGAGTGCCAAGGGCAGACCTACGAGCATCAGTACGTTGCCGGTGTACATCGGGTGCCGCACCAGCCCATAAAGACCGGTGCTCACGACCTTCTGGCCCGACGCCACCTGGACGGTTGTCGACGCGTACCTATTCTGAATGACCACCACAATCACCACGCCCAGCCCAACAGCCACCGCAATGTCACCAATCAGGCTGACCGCCGGCGGTACCGAAGACCAGCCCAAGCGGTGGTCCAGGCCACTGATCACGCATATTGCCGCCAGCGATCCGTAGAGGCCGATCATCACGACCTTCTGTACCGTCCGGCCTTCTGCGATCGGTCCGCTTCGCATCCGCCCCTGCAGGGCAACAGGATTCGTGGCCTGCAGATAAATGCTGGGGATCCAGGCCGCGAGCGTGAACACCGCTAATAGTGTCCATGCCTGCCAGTAATTGACGGTGCCTGCCGGTAGGAACACCAATAATCCAATGACGAAGAGCTGCCCAAGACTCAGTGCGGTCACTCTAAGAATGGCGTTCATGGTCCTCCCACATCGTGAATCCCATCTCACACGCTGTTCGCAGTTGACAGCTTCTCGCACAACAGCTCTGAAAGACCGCGAATGGTGCCAACGGCAAGGTCCTTCGCAGCCAGGCGTATTCCTGTTTCGGCTTCGATGCGAGTACGTAGTTCGAGGGCACTGAGCGAGTCAACACCGTGCTCGGACAGAGGTCGGTCGGGCTCGACGTCGCGAAGCAGGATCAGACTGATCTGATCAGAGATCAGACGTCGCAGTCGGGCAGGCCACTCTTCTCGGGGCAGAGCGTTGAGTTCTGCAAGCAATCTGCTTGTGCCGGTGGCGCTTTGCGCACCTGAGCGGAAGGCTTCAGCGAACGGGCTCCGGTGCGCGAAGGCGGTCAGCCACGCGGTGCCGGTGATTGGCGCATAACCTGAGTAGGCCCGACGGTGGCGCAGCAGCGCATCGAGTGCGTAGGCACCCTCGTCGGCAGCGATGGCGGCGCCGGTGCTCTCGAGGGGCTCCGTCGCGCGCCCGATCTCGCCCCACGCACCCCAGGCGATCGCGGTGCCCGGAAGACCCTGGGCCCGCCGCCACCGGGTGAACGCATCCAGCCAACTGTTGGCCGCGGCGTAGGCGCCCCGCCCGGGTGAACCCACCAGCGCAGCCGCCGAGGAAAACGAGCAGAACCAGTCCAGGGGCTGATCGACTGTGGCGCTGTGCAAATTCCAAGCACCGTAGACCTTTGGTGCCCAGTGCTGCTCAATGATTTTATTGGTGATGTTCGCCAGGGTCGCGTCCTCGACCACCGCCGCGGCATGCAGCACGCCACGCACGGGCAGTCCAATGGCGGTCGCGACGTCCACCATCCGCTTGGCAGTGAGAGGATCTGCGATGTCGCCGCAATGCACCACGACCTCGGTGCCCATCGCCCGGATCCGTTCGATCGTCTGCAGAGCCTCGGGCGTCGGCTGCGAGCGCGATGTCAGCACGATGCGTCCGCAGCCGGCGACGGCCATCTTCTCGGCGAGGAGCAATCCCAGGCCCCCCAGCCCGCCGGAGACAAGGTAGGCGCCGTCGCGGCGGAATACTCGGGCCTGCTCTGGCGGCACCACCACGCTGCTGTGACCGGTGCGAGGGACATCCAGCAGCAGCTTGCCGGTGTGCTGGGCCGCGCTCATCACCCGGATCGCGGTGGCGGCGTCGCTCACCGGGTAGTCGGTGTGATCAGCGGGAGGCAGATCACCGTCGGCCACCAATTGGTAGACGGTGCGCAACAGCTCGCCAACCCGTTGCGGGTGGCTCAGTGACATCAGGGCGAGGTCGACGTAGTAGAACGTCAGGTTTCGCCGGAATGGGAACAGTCCAAGGCGGGTGTTGCCATAGACATCGCGCTTGCCGATCTCGACGAACCGCCCGCCGATCGCCAGCAGTTCCAGTCCGGCACTCTGGGCTGAACCGGTCAGAGAGTTGAGCACGATGTCAACGCCGTAACCGTCGGTGTCGCGGCGGATCTGGTCGGCGAAATCGATGCTGCGCGAATCGTAGACGTGCTCGATTCCCATATCGCGCAATATCTGTCGACGTTCCTCGCTACCCGCGGTGGCGAAGATCTCGGCTCCCGCGGCTCGCGCGACCCCGATCGCGGCCTGGCCCACGCCGCCAGTTGCGGAGTGAATCAACACCCGGTCACCGGATGCGATGTGGGCCTGATCGTGCAGGCCGTACCACGCGGTGGCAGTCGCGGTAGCCACCGCCACCGCCTGGTGATCCGTCATGGTGGGCGGAATGGCGACGGCGAGGTTGGCGTCGCAGGAGACGAACGTCCCCCAGCAACCGTTGGGGGAGAACCCGCCGACGCGGTCGCCCACCCGATGGTCGGTGACATCCGGGCCGATGGCAGTCACCGCTCCGGCGAAGTCCATACCCAGCTCCGGTAAGGCTCCTTCGATGGCCGGGAACAAGCCCATCGCGACCAGGACATCGGCGAAGTTGATACTGGACACCACGACGGCGACCTCGATCTGGCCCGGCCCCGGCGTAACCCGTTCGCAGGCAACCAGTTCCAATGTCTGCGGGTCGCCGGGCGTCCGGATCCGCAGGTGCATCCCGTCTGAGGCGTTGTCGGCCGTGACGATCAGTCGTTCGTCGGGACGCAGGGGGCCGGGCAGCATGCGCGCCGTGTACCAATCGCCATTTCGCCAGGCGGTCTCATCTTCTTCGGAACCGCTGAGAAGTTGCCGTGCCAGCTGCTCAGTATTGATGGCATCGTCGACATCGACCTGAGCGGTGCGCATATGTGGATACTCGGAGCCGATCACCCGCAGCAGGCCACGAAGGCCGCCCTGCTCCAAGTTGGGCACGTCACCACCCACGACGTTCTGTGCGGCGTGGGTGACCACGAACAGATCCGGCAGCCGGCCCGGGGCCTGCACCAACTCGCCGGTGATCCGGACCAGGTGTTCGACGTATTCGCGGCCCAGCGCAGCATGCGCGTCCGGCGCGCCGCCGTCCCTCGGTTCGGTGAGAATCACCACGCCGGAGACGTGACCGGATCGGAGTTTTTCCGCCAGCTGTTCGGCATGCGACGGATGGTCGCCGTGGCGAGGCCAGAACATGGCAGCGCACTTCGCGCCGTGGCGTTCCAGCGCGTCGGTCAAACCCGTGACCGTGTTCGGACCGGCGGTCGTGCTGATCAACAGCCAGGTTCCCGCGTCGGCGTTCGGCGGCTCAGGCAGCTGTCGTTGTTGCCACTCGATGGTCAACAATCGCTCGTTCATGACCCGGCGTGCCCGGTCGTCCTCGGTAGCTCCGGTGCCGCACACCAACCCCTGAACTCTGAGCAGAACCTGCCCGTCCCGGTCGAGCAGGTCGAGGTCTGCTTCGACGCCGGAAGAATCGACTCTGGTCACTCGCGCGTAGCAGTAATGCGCAGTGCGGGCGGAACCGTAGGACTGCAGGCGCCGCACACCCAATGGCAACCCCAGCACGTCTTTGCCGAGGCCATGGACCTCGGGACTTGCGGCAACCGACTGGAAACACGCATCGAGGAGAGCCGGGTGCACGTTGTAAGCGGATTGTTGCGCGCGGATCTTGCTGGGCAGGGCCACCTCTGCGAAGACGGAGCCGGTGGGCTTTTCGCCGACATGCAGGACGCCAAGGCCGCTGAAGGCCGGACCACACTGAATTCCGCTCTGCGCCAGGCCGTCCCGTACGACAACGCCGCTTTCGGTACGCGGATGCGCCGCAAGTAACGCCGACACGTCATAAGCCGGGGGCGGCCCATCCTCGGCCGCGTGCAGCACGGCGGTAGCGTGCCGGACCAGTTCGCCGCCCTCGTCGGACTCCACGAGGAAGTCGACGTGACCTGGTGACGCCGACGAAGCCGCTGCGAAGACGATGGTCTGCTCATCCAACAGCAGTGCCTGTTCGAAACGAATGTCGCGGACCTCGACAGCCTCGCCCAGCACGGCGTGCGCGGCTGCCAAGGCCATTTCGCAGTACGCCGCCCCGGGAAGTACCGCGACATTGCGGATTGTGTGATCCGCGAGCCAGGGCTGTGCCGCGGTGCCGATGTCGGCTTGCCAGACGTGGCGCTCAGGCTTTTCCGGTAGGCGCACCTGGGGGCCCAGCAGCGGATGCGCCGCCACGGAGTTGCCGCCATGCGCCGAGGACTCGCGGCTGTCGCGTTCCAGCCACAGCCGCTGGCGGGTCCAGGTCGGCAGTGGTGCGTCCACCAGGCGCCCATTCGGAAACAAAACGGAGAAATCGATTGCGGCCCCTGCGCTGTGCAGGTCTGCCACCAGGCCCCGCAGCCCGTGCGGCAACTTCTGCTCCCGGAACATGCTCGTCAAGGTGGCAATGGGCGCCTCCGCACTGGCGGCGTTGCTTCCCATGACGTGGGTCAGCATCGGATGTGGCGCCAGTTCCGCGAACACCCGATGTCCGTCCTCCACAGCCGCTCGTACCGCCGCTGCGAACCGGACCGTGTTGCGCAGATTGCGTACCCAGTACTTGCCGTTGCAGATCGGCTCCTCGCGCGGGTCGAATCCGGTTGCGGAGTAGAACGGAATCTGCGGCGGCAGGGGTGTGATCTCTGCGAGAACCTGAGCGAGTTCGTCGAGAATCGGGTCGACGCTTGGGGAATGTTCGGCGACGTCGATGGGTGATTGGCGGACGATTAGGCCGCGTTCTTCCCACGCGGCCATCAGTTCGCGGACGGTCGGTTCTGCACCGCTGATCACCGTGGACTCTGGCGAGGCAACGACCGCGACGACGACGTCCTTGATGCCGCCGAGGGTTAACTCTGAAAGCACCTGCTTGGCAGGCAGTTCCACCGACGCCATGATGCCGGAACCTGCGATACCGGCCATCAGCCGCGAGCGCCGGCAGATCACCCGCACCCCGTCTTCGAGTGACAGCGCGCCGCAGACGACCGCCGCGGCGACCTCACCCATCGAATACCCGATGACCGCGCCGGGGCGCGCGCCATACGCCTGCAACGCGGCCGCCAGCGCAACCTGCATCGTGAATAGTGTCGGCTGCAACTTAGCGTCGCTGGTCACCACCTGCGGGGCGGTCATCGCTTCGGTGACCGAGAAGCCGGACTCGGCCGCAATCAGCGGCTCGATCCGCGCGACGGTGGCGGCGAACTCCGGTTCGTCGGCGAGCAGTTGGGCACCCATCTGTGCCCATGGCGATCCCTGACCGGAGAACACCCACACCGGTCCGCGGTCGTCGTCTCCGAGTGCGGCCTGATACGCAGCGTCGCCGTCGGCTACCTCAAGCAACGAACTTGAGAGCTCCGACCGGCTGCTCGCGTGGACGGCGGTCCGGACTGGGCGGTGCCCGCGTCGGCGTGCCAGGGTGTACGCGAGGTCGGACAACGCGACATCGTCATGCACTGACGCCCAGTGAGCCAGCTGGCTGGCGGTGCGGCGCAGTTCCGCTGCCGAGGTGGAGGACAGCGCAAACAGCAGCGGTGCGCCTGGTGTTCCGTCAGGGTCCGCGCTCGTGGTCTGCGGGCCTATTGGCTCAGGAGCCTGCTCCACGACGGCGTGAACGTTGGTTCCTGACAATCCATATGATGAAACCGCCGCCCGGCGCGGGCCCTGGCCGATCGCCGGCCACGGCGTGATCTCCTGTGGCACAAACAGATTCGCGGTTATCCGCGCCAACTCATCCGGCAAACGGGTGAAATGCAGATTCCTCGGAATCGTCCCATGCTGCAGTGCCAGGATCGTCGTGATCAGGCCGATGGCACCGGAGGCCGATTGGGAGTGGCCGAAGTTCGTTTTCACCGATCCGAGGGCGCACGGCCCGTCGAGGCCGTACACCTCACTCAGGCTGGTGTACTCGATGGGGTCACCGACCGGAGTGCCGGGGCCGTGCGCCTCGACCATGCCCACGGTTGCGGGGTCCACGCCCGCGGCGGCAAGCGCCGCCCGGTACACCGCGGTCTGGGCGGTGCCGGACGGGGTGGAGATGTTCACGGTGTTGCCGCCGTGGTTGGCGGCCGTGCCGCGGATGACAGCGAGGATCCGGTCACCGTCGCGCAGAGCATCCGGTAGTCGCTTGAGCAGCACCATCGCGCATGCCTCACCGCCGACGTAGCCGTCGGCCGCGACGTCGAATGCGCGGCAACGTCCGGTCGGCGAGAGGTGGCCTGCCGCCGTGTCCGCGACGTACTTGCGCGGGTCCAGCATCACGTGGGCGCCACCGGCAAGCGCGAGGTCGCTTTCGCCGTCGCTCAGGCTGCGGCACCCCATGTGCACCGCGAACAGCCCAGACGAACATGCAGTATCGACCGCCATCGCAGGACCGTGGACGCCCAGGGTGTGAGCGATGCGCCCGGACGCCATGCCGAAGGTGTTGCCTGAGAAACCGTAGGGTCCGACCATCGCGTCGGAACCGGCCGATACGGCCTGATAGTCGTCGTGCGTTAGTCCGGTGAACACGCCGGTGAACGAGTCTTTCAGCGCGTCCGGGGTGAGACCGGCGTGCTCCATTGCCTCCCAGGAGGTTTCGAGCAGCAAGCGGTGCTGCGGATCGAGGGCGGCGGCCTCGTGTTTGTTGATGCCGAAGAACTCGGCATCGAACCCGGCGACATCGTCGAGGAATGCGCCCCACTTCGACACCGTGCGGCCCGGCACGCCCGGCTCTGGGTCGTAGTACTCGTCGATGGCCCAGCGGTCACCGGGCACTTCGGTGACCATGTCATCGCCCCTGCTCAACGCCTCCCAGAGCCGCTCTGGGGAGCCGATGCCGCCAGGAAGCCTGCAGGCCATGCCGATGACGGCGACCGGAGTGTCGGATCTGGCCCCCGATGTAGCCGGCGGGTTCGCCACGCCCGAGGCGCTAGCGCGATGCTCGATCTCGCCCGATGAAGCCATCCCACTCCTGACGCAGCAGCGACCCCCCCTGAGTTCGCTGCTCTAGGCCCCTTTGGCGCCCGACCAGGGCACGTCTCCCATTGACGCAGACTCAGCGCCTCGGGTCAAGTTTGCTCGTTCCTCGGCCACACGCGTCTTTCAACTTCACGTTTCAAAGTGTCGCGGATACGGCTACTGATAGCTTGCATCGCGTGACACAGGCGATGCACGTATCCCTTCCGGCTCTGCTACGCGAGCGCGCAAGCATGCAACCGGACGACCTGGCGTACACCTTCATCGACTACGAGCAAGATTGGGCCGGGGTGCCCATCAGCCTCACGTGGCCGCAGCTGTATCGACGGGTCTGCAATGTTGCCGGTGCGCTCATCGTGTGCGCGTCACCAGGTGATCGTGTGATGATCATCGCGCCTCAGGGGCTGGAATACATTGTCGCGTTCCTGGGCGCGTTGCACGCCGGAGTGATCCCGGTCCCGCTTTCGGTCCCGATGGGTGGGGCCACCGACGAGCGTGTCGATTCCGTGATGCGCGACGCGGATCCCGTTGCCGTTCTCACTACGTCATCTGTCGTGGCGGAGGTGAGCCGGAGCATCACCCCTGCGCCGGGGCAACGACCGCCGGCCATCATCGAGGTCGATTTGCTCGACCTGGATACTCCGGCACGATCCGGCGGCGACATGTACGAGAACGACGACTACCACGCCACCGCTTATCTGCAGTACACCTCCGGCTCGACGCGTTCGCCCGCCGGAGTAATGATCTCGTATACAAACCTCTTGACGAATCTGCAGCAGATTACATCCGACTATTCGAGGCACGCGGGGGTCACTCCGCCGGACTTGACGTTTGTGTCGTGGCTTCCGTTCTTCCACGACTTCGGCTTGATGTTAGGCATTTGCTCGCCCATTGTTTTGGGCACGAGCGCTGTGCTGACCAGCCCGGTGTCGTTCTTGCAGCGGCCGGCGCGCTGGATGCAGTTGCTGGCGAGCAATCCGTGCGCTTTCACGGCCGCACCGAACTTTGCGTTCGAACTGGCGACACGGAAAACATCCGACGAGGACATGGCCGGA
>JAPLAO010000136.1 GCA_026393245.1 Mycobacterium sp.
CGGCCGATCCGGTTGACGTGTTCGAGTTGGATGCGGGTCTCACCGCGGTAGACCCCGTTGATGGTGAACCGCACCGCCGCGACGTTGCCGGCACCGATCACACCCTTGACCGTCGTCCGCTCGGTGGGGGTGACCCACTTGTCCCAGGTGGTGGTGATCTCATCGAGTTCGATACCGGCGGCGTGGGCGATCATCGGAACTGTGGCGCCCCACGCGAAGACCAGGATGTCGCGGTTCTCCAGCAGGGGTGTGAACTCCGGTTCGCGGCCGATACCCATCTCGAACTCGTAGTCGCCCTCATAGTTGGTGTAGTCCAGCAACTCCGAGGCGCGTACCAGGCGCACCTGCGAGCACAGACCCATCAATGTCATCGGAAAAAGATCGTTGGCGAAGCCTGGGTCGATACCGGTGGTGAAGCATGACGCCCCGCCAGCCTCGCAGGCATGCGTGATGGGGTCGATCCAGTTCGGCGGGTTCAGGTGCATCCTCGGCCACACCCACGGTGTCATCGCGGTGGAGCAGACGTCGATCCCGGCCCGCAGGAACCGCCCAATCACCTCGATGTTGGCGTCGGCCTTGGCGGCCGTCGGTCCGTAATGGACCAACGCGTCTGGCCGCAGGGCGATCAGCGCATCGATGTCATCAGTGGCGATAACGCCGATATCCGGCATACCGCAGATCTCACCGGCGTCGAGGCCCACCTTGGCCGGGTTGCTGACGCCGACCCCGACGAGTTCGAAATCGGGGTGGCTGAGCACCTCGGGGATGATCATCTTGCCGACAAACCCGGTTCCCCACACCACAACACGTTTAGCCATTGTCAGTGAATCTCCTTGGTACGCAGGGCATATCGACGTTCAGCATAGGCCAGGTCATCGCGCCACAACCGGTTGGCCATGAGTCGCATCAGTGGCCGGATCAGCGGAGCGGCCCGCAGCGAATACCCGAATCCCACCCGGTCGGACTGCGCGATGACCGCCTCGATCACGGCGGTGCGAGCCCTGCCGTCGCGGCCGGGGCCAACCGGCGTGGCATGGGTTTCTACGACGCTGCCCGCCGCGTCGCCATCGACGATGCGCATCACGATGGTGCGCGGTTCGGGCGCGGTGAACTCGGCGACCACCGGCATGCCCAGTCGCCCCATCCGGAAGGTGACCGCTACCTCAAAGACGTCGGCGGCATCATCGGCATCCACCGGGGGCGCACTGAGCACCTCCAGTTGGGCGAACGAGTACGGGTGGAACCACGCGCCGTGCCATGGGTCAAGTCGGTTGGAGATGACGTCGCGGGGCTCGCAGACGCCCTCAAGTCGGGTGACGGCCGCCAGCGTGGGACCCGTCGGCCGAACGGGCAACATCGGGGCGTCTGTCGGCTCCTCACCGCCGACCTTGTCCAGTCGCACCCACACCAACACGCCGTCATCGTGCGCCGGCAACGGCTTCCAGCCGAACTCCCGGCCACCGTCGAGTCGCAGCCCGTGCCAGGGGCAGATCAATCCGCCGCACTCGACCTTCCCGGTGGCAAGGTCCGCGCCGAGATGCGGACACGCGGCTGGCCCCACCCGCAGCACCTGCTGCCGATCGCGCCACGCCACGATCTCGGTGCCGGCGACCTGCGTTCCGAATGGACGGTCGGCGCGCACATCGGTGCTGGCGCCGAAGACATACCAGTTCCCGCTCGGCCGGCGCAGTGCACGGTGCAGGGCGGCATCGATGATCGCCGGCTGCGCATCCCGATAGGTGGGCTTCTGGGTGGCCCAGTCAAGCTGTGGAAGGACTTGCACGGGAGAGTCTTTCGGCATGCGGTCGGCAAGACGTGACCACAGACTCATCTCAGCGCGCCACCTTTCTCAGCCAGTCGACGCAACACCGGTGAGCGTCCCCGCACGGGAACCGTATACAACGTGTGCCCGTTGACACCCCAGCCCGCCAGCAGCCGGTTCGCCGCCGACCATCCGGTGGTGGCGGCACGTTCCATCAAGGCTACCGGTAGGTCGATGCGGATCCCGTCGCCGGCAAGCATCAACCCGGGCACCGGAGTGTCCACCGCCGGCCGGCCTGCGTGCGAACCCGGGGAGAACAGCGGACAGTCCTGCCGATACAGAATGCGCTCGGTCACGATGCCGGCCCGGGCGGTCTCCGGATAGATCTGATGCAGCCGGGCCAGCATCTCGTCCCGCAGGCCCTCGGACGGTGCACAATCAGCGGGGACCGAGTACGAATGCACCTCGACCACCGAACCACCATTCGCGCGGGCCCAGTCAGCGGCCTGACGCTCGTAGTTGCTGACCACGCTGATGTTGTCGATGGGTTCCAGTCCCCCGGTGCCGAGGAAGTCCGGTCGTCCGGCATCCACCGGACGGTCCAGCCACAGCCGCTGCACGACGAACGGCGGCGCGAGTTCCATCCCGGCCACCCGCTGTCGCCACCGGGAGTCTCCCAATTCGGTTGAGGCGCTGACGATCTGCTGTAGACCGCCGACGTCGGTGGCAAGCACCACACCGTCGGCGTCGATGGTGGTGCCGTCATCGCAGTGCACCCGGAACTTTCTTGGACCTTCCAGGCTGACCGACGACACCGGTGTCCCAGTGCGAAACGTCACCCCAACGCCACGCAGATACTCCCCCAGCGGGTTCCACAGTGCGGTGTCGAAATTCGACTCGGCGACATCGAAGACCAGGCCCTCGTTGGATCCCAGGAAGTAGATGTGGAACATCGCCGCAAGCTCCGCTGCCGACAGCCGCTCGGGCCGGGCGAAGAAGCTGCGGGCGAAGACCTCAAATGCCAAATGTCGCGCGGCGACGGGAAAGTTGATATTAGTCAGGAAGGTTTCCGCGTCGAGATCGTCGAGGCGATCGTAGATTCCGGGTACGGTCACCGCCGCCAGTGGGGCGGCCGCTTTGGCGTTGATCCGCACCAGATCCCGGAACCGGAAGGTCGGACTACGCATCGCGAACACCAATGCGTTCCATGGCGGGGACTGTGGCAGTCCGCGGAAGGTGTCGCGGCGGCCCTCGCCATCGATGAGCGGATAGTCCTCGACCGCCCGCAGTCGCGACAGTTTCGGGTCGCTGCGTTGCAGCAGTGCCCGCAGGTTGTAGTACTGCCGGAAGAAGGCGTGGAACCCACGGTTGTTGGTGGTCAGGGTTCCGTCGTCGAGGTGTTCGGTCCACCCGGCGACACGTCCACCGAGGTCTGCGTGGCGTTCCAGGACGTCGACGGTGACACCGCGTTCGGCCAGACCGGCGGCCGCGGCCAGGCCTGCGATCCCCGCGCCGACCACCACGACGTGCGGTATTTCCGGTAGGTCGGCGGCGCCCGGCAGCCCACGCGGTGCCGGGTGTGCAACGCGGTGCGGATCCTTCATCGTGACGCTTCCCCTGGAGCATCCGCCAGAGCATCCGCTGGAGCATCCGCCAGGAAGGTGTGCACGACATTGCGCTGCCAGCCGCCCACCGTCTCGCTGTGCACACCCGTGAATCCTGTTGCAGCCAAACGTCGTTTGAAGTCCGAGGCGCCGTCGAAGGTGTTCACGCTTCGCCACAGGTGGCGGTAGAGCGCGGTGTCGCGGGTCTGCCGCCAAC
>JAPLAO010000242.1 GCA_026393245.1 Mycobacterium sp.
AGATCCGCTTGGCCGCGGTGACATAGATATTCCCCGGTCCGGTGATCATGTCGACCGGAGCCAGCTCGGCACCATCGGCGTCGGTGCCACCGAAGGCCAACAGTGCCACCGCCTGCGCACCGCCGACCGCCCACACCTCGTCGACGCCCAGCATCCGGGCGGCCGCCAGGATGGTGGGGTGCGGCAGTCCGCCGAAGGCTGCCTGCGGCGGACTCGCGACCACCAGCGACTCCACGCCCGCGGCCTGGGCCGGCACCACGTTCATCACGACACTCGACGGGTAGACGGCCGTGCCGCCGGGGACGTAGAGGCCGACGCGCTCCACCGGCACCCAGCGTTCGGTCACCGAGGCACCCGTCCCGAGCACAGTGGTGGTGTCGGTGCGGCGTTGATCGGCGTGCACGGCCCGGGTGCGCTCGATGGCCACCTCGAGGGCGGCCCGGATATCGGGATCCAGACGGCTCAGCGCGGCGTCGAGTTCGGCAACCGGCACCCGCACCGCCTCGGGGCGCACGCCGTCGAACTTTTCGCCGTATTCCAATGCCGCGGTCGCGCCACGTGCGGCCACATCGTCGACGATGGGCCGGACCGTCGGCACCACGGAGTCGACGTCAACCCCGCCCCTGGGCAGTGCGGTGCGCAACTGGGCGGCGGTCAGCGTCCGGCCGCGCAGGTCGATCCGGGTCATGGCGAAGGCGGTCATCGGTTCGATTGTCCCTGATCGGGGTAGGGATACGAAAATCAATTACGCATCGAATCGGCGATGCGAGGTCTCGGGGCCCTCGGTAAGGCCCCGAACTCAGTTGGTCGGAACCGGTGCCGGGTTGATCGTCGGCGAGAACGCGGTCGGGCCATTGGGAATCACGGCCTTCTCGCTCGGCACCGCGGAACTCGAATTGGCAGGCGGTGTGCTGGTCGTCGCCGGCGCATCCTTCGCGGCGGGGGCACAGGCGCTCACCGCCGCCATAGCGGCCACGGCGGCGGCACCGGCGGCGAGAGCGAATCGCGTCGCACGATCGGACTTCATTGGTTCGGTTCCCTTCTCCCGGAGTACAGACGGGGGTGGCTCGACGCCCAAATCGTACGCTGCGCAGGTGCAACCGAACCTGTGGCTGGCGTTCGTGGGTGCAGCGATCGCGATCAGCGTCTCGCCGGGGGCGGGTGCGGTCCAGTCGATGGCCACGGGACTCAATCACGGCCTGCGCCGCGGCTACTGGAGCATCGTCGGTCTGCAGATCGGGCTGATGCTGCAGTTGGTGGTGGTCGCGGTGGGACTCGGTGCGGCGGTGGCTAAGTCCCTGGTGGCGTTCGCCGTGATCAAGTGGCTCGGGGTGGCCTACCTGATCTACCTCGCGGTGCGGCAGTGGCGAACAACGCCTGCCGATCTCACCGAACACCTCGGCGGTGACGCCGATGGCGGGCGTCTGTCGCTGCTCGCCCGGGGCTTCCTGGTGAATGCCACCAACCCCAAGGGCATGGTGTTCATGCTCGCCGTGGTGCCCCAGTTCGTGATACCGACGCGGCCCCTGTTGCCGCAGTACTTCACGCTCGCGGCGACGATGGTCGCCGTCGACCTGGTGATCATGGGTGCCTACACCGGACTGGCCGCGCGGTTGCTCGGATGGCTGCGGACCCCGCAGCAGCAGAAAATCCTCAACCGGACACTGTCGGCGATGTTCGCGATTGCGGCGGTGGTGCTGTCGCTGGTTCGGCGCGCCACCTGATGAGACATGTGCAGCATGAGACACGTGCCGCATGATGGGCACCATGCGCAAAGAAGACCATCCCAACAACTCCCCCGACGTGCCGATGAAGTTCCCGGTGTGGCTGGAGAACGTCCTGATCCGCTACATCAACCCGGTGGCCATCCCGATAACGCGGTTCACGCCGGGCATCACGGTCATCAAGCATCGGGGACGTACTTCGGGCAAGGACTACCAGACGGCGATCTCGGCGTACCGCAAGGGCAGCACGGTGGCGATCGGACTGTTGCACGGCAAGACGAATTGGGTGAAGAACATCCTGGCCGCCGGCACGGCGGAACTGACACTGGGCGGCCGCGACGTACACCTGGTCAACCCGCGGATCGTCGCGGCGGGAACCGACGACGCGTCGCTGCCACCGATGATGCGGATTGTGGCCCGCCGTGGGGTCGGGGTGTTCGCCGCCGATATCGCCTGAGCCGCCACATCGCCTAGCCGCCGCCCCGCGTTGAGTGAGGAATCCAGCAGGGGCCGACTCGCAGTTTGTCTGCGTGGCTCCTCACTCAACGGAGCGTTCAGCGATCCAGGCCCCTAGAGATCCAAACCAATATCGAGCACCCGCACCGAGTGGGTGAGCGCGCCAACGGCGAGGTAGTCCACGCCGGTGCCGGCGTAGTGCGCGGCGGATTTCAGGGACAGCCCGCCTGAAGACTCCAGCTGCACCTGCGGGGCGCGGGCGTCGCGCCGTTGCACCGCCATCTGGGTCTGCCACACCGGGAAGTTGTCCAGCAGGATCAACTCCACATCCTCGCTGAGGACCTCGTCGAGTTGTTCGAGCGTGTCGACCTCGACCTCGCACGGCAGATCGGGTGCGGCGGCGCGGACGGCACGCAGTGCGGCGACCACCGATCCCGCGGCGGCCACATGGTTGTCCTTGATCAGTGCGGCGTCACCGAGGCCCATCCGATGATTGACCCCACCACCGACCCGCACTGCGTACTTCTGCAGCGCCCGCAGTCCGGGAAGGGTCTTACGGGTATCGCGGATCCGGGTCGTGGTTCCCTCGACGGCGGCCACCCAGGCGGCGGTGGCGGTGGCGATGCCGGAGAGGTGGCAGAGGAGGTTGAGCAGGGTGCGCTCGGCGGTCAGCAGACCCCGGGTGGGACCCTCGACGCGCAGTAGCGACTGACCTGGCTCGACGTGCGTCCCATCCGGCACCCGATCGAGCACCCGGTAGCCGTCGGCTCCGAGCACCTCGTCGAGCACCATCAGGGCGACGTCCACCCCGGCAGCGACGCCGGGTTCGCGGGCGACAAGGGCGGCCTCGGTACGGGCGTCGGCGGGCACCGTTGCGACGGTCGTCACGTCGGGTCCGTAGCGCAGGTCCTCATCGAGGCCGCGACGGATCGTCACGAGCGCCTCGACGCGCTCATCGGGGGTCAGCGTCATGGTGTCAGTGTCACGGTGTCAGTGTCACGGCGTCAGGATCATCGCGCGACGGGATCATCGCGCGACGGGGACGGCCGGTTCAACGACGGCGACGCGGCCGTCTGCGGTGCCGTGCACACGCACCGGAACGGCCTGTGCCGGATCGGTATCGGGGAAGTCGCCGCGATGGTGGCAGCCGCGGGTCTCGGCGCGGGCCAGCGCGGCCACGGCGACGGCGCGTGCCGACATGGTGAGCGCGACGTCCTCGACATCCGCGCGGGTCACCATTGAGCGCGGCGCGACGCCGTCGAGCTCATCAATGAGGTGCCTCAGCCCGTCCGCGTCTCGAACCACCGACGCCCACCGCGTCATTGCCTTGTGCAGATCGCCCCGCTTGAGCGCAACCCGTTGGGCCGGTTGCACTTTCGCCATCGGCGCATCGGCGCTGCGGGCATGTCCGGCGGCCTCCCGGCCAGCACGCGCACCCACCACCAGACCTTCCAGCAGGCTGTTGGATGCCAACCGGTTGGCTCCATGCATGCCGGTTCGGGCTACCTCGCCGGCTGCGAACAGGCCCGGCAGATCGGTGCGGCCGTATACGTCGGTGCTCACCCCGCCGCAGCTGTAGTGCGCGCCCGGAACCACCGGAATCAGCTGGCTGGTGGGGTCGATACCGGCGTCGTTGCAGGCGGCGGTCACGGTCGGGAACCGCTGGGCGAAACCCTCGATGGACCGCGCATCGAGAAACACGCATTCGTCTCCGGTGTCGCGCATGCGCGCCTCGATGGCCGCGGCCACCACATCGCGCGGGGCCAGGTCGCCCATCGGGTGCACGCCGGCCGTCACGGACTCGCCACGGGCGTCGAGCAGTACCGCGCCCTCACCGCGCAGCGCCTCGGTGATCAGCGGCCGACGGCCGGATCCGTTGCGGTCGAACAGCATCGTGGGGTGGAACTGGATGAACTCGATATCGGTGACATCCACGCCCGCCCACAGCGCCAGCGCGATACCGTCGCCGGTCGATCCGGCCGGGTTGGTGGTGGCGCTGTAGAGATGGCCGAGTCCACCGGTGGCCAGAATCACTGAGGAGGTGTGCAGCACACCGATGCCGTCGGCGTTGCCGACCAGCACACCGGTGACGGCGGATCCCGAGTGCAGGATCTCCAGCGCGACATGATTGTGTCGGATGTCGAGGGTGGCGGCGGCATGATCAAGCGCACGCTGCACCTCCGCCCCCGTGGCATCACCGCCGGCGTGCATGATCCGGCGGACCGAATGCCCGCCTTCCCGGGTCAGAGCCCACTGGCCCGGAGCGCTCTCGTCGAAGCGGGCGCCGTCGGCGATCAGATCCGCCACCGCCTGGTAGCCGTCGGTGACGATCGAGCGCACCGCGTGCTCGTCACACAGTCCGGCGCCGGCCGCCAGGGTGTCGGCGACGTGGGCCTCGATCGAGTCATCGGTGTGCGGTAGCACCACGGCGATACCGCCCTGGGCGTAGAAGGTCGCGGTCTCGGTGGCCTTGCTCAGCACGACCGCGCGACTGCCGCGGCGGTGCGCGGCCAGTGCGGCAGCCAGACCGGCTACGCCGGTGCCGATCACGACGACGTCGGCGTGTTGTTCCCAGTCCACGCCCGCGTTATTACCGCCGCAGGCGCGGCTCATTCGCCACCCCCCGGGGAGCCGATCTCGATCATCCGTTGCACGCTGGCCCGGGCACGGCGCGCGATCTCGGGATCGACGTCGACCTCGTCAGCGCCCTCGATGAGGCAGCGCAGCAGGGCGGCCGGGGTGATCATCTTCATGTACTTGCACGAGGCACGATCGTTGACGGCCTGGAAGTCGATACCGGGCGCGGCGTTGCGCAATTGGTACAGCATGCCGACCTCGGTCGCCACCAGTATCTGCTTGGCGTCTGAGGTGCGGGCGGCATCCAGCATGCCGCCGGTGGACAGGATCTTCACCCGGTCCTGCGGGAAGGCACCTTCACCGGCGAGGTACAACGCCGATGTGGCACAACCACATTCGGGATGCACGTACAACTCGGCATCAGGGTGACTGCGGGCCTGGGCGGCGAGTTCGTCACCGTTGATACCGGCGTGGACGTGGCACTCCCCGGCCCAGATGTGCAGGTTTGCCCGGCCGGTCAGGCGCCGGACGTGCGCGCCGAGGAACTGGTCCGGGCAGAACAGCACATCGCGGTCGGCCGGGATGGATGCCACCACCTCGACCGCATTCGACGAGGTGCAACAGATGTCGGTGAGCGCCTTCACCGCGGCGGTGGTGTTGACATAGGACACCACCACGGCGTCGGGGTACTCGTCCTTCCACGCCGCCACGTCCGCGGCGGTGATCGAGTCGGCCAGCGAGCACCCGGCACGCTGATCGGGAATCAGGACGGTCTTGTCGGGGCTGAGGATCTTGGCGGTCTCGGCCATAAAGTGCACACCGCAGAACACGATGGTGTCCTCAGGTGCCTCGGCGGCGATCCGCGACAGGGCCAGCGAGTCACCGACGTGGTCGGCAACGTCCTGGATGGCGGGCAACTGATAGTTGTGCGCCAGGAGAGTCGCGCCGCGCAGGGTGGCCAGCCGGCGGATTTCGGCGGCCCATTGCGCGTCGCCGGCCACGCCGGTGTAGCCACCGGGGCCGTCGACGATGCCGGCGGCCAGCACGGAATCGGTGCGATCAGCGACGGTCATTGCCGCCTCCTGTCTTCGCGTCCACGGTTTTCGACTTATAATCGAAAACGTGAGCCATATTAGCACTGAACACGAGGTGCTGGCCGTCGTATTCCAGGTCCGCACCCTGGCCACCGGCAAACCCGGCCTCGACGTGCTGTTATGGCAACGCGCCCTGTCGCCGCAGCGCGGTAGGTGGTCGCTGCCCGGCGGGCAACTCGGCGACGGCGAAGACCTCACCGCGTCAGTGCGTCGCCAGCTCGCCGAGAAGGTGGATCTGCGCGAAGTCGCCCATCTGGAACAGCTTGCGGTGTTCTCCGAGCCGAACCGGGTGCCGGGCTTCCGCGTCATCGCCTCCACCTTCCTGGGTCTGGTGCCGTCCCCGGCGACGCCGGAACTGCCGTCGGACACCCGCTGGCACCCGGTCAGCGACCTGCCTCCGATGGCGTTCGACCACGAGCCGATGGTGTCCTACGCCCGAACGCGACTGGCAGCAAAGTTGTCCTACACCAATCTCGGATTCGCCCTGGCACCAAAGGAATTCGCACTGTCGACACTGCGAGGCATCTACGGCGCCGCGCTGGGATACCAGGTCGACACCACCAATCTGCAGCGCGTGCTGGCACGGCGCGGGGTGATCACCCCCACCGGGAACACCGCCCACCCCGGACGAAGTGGCGGTCGGCCGGCGGCGCTGTACCGCTTCACCGACTCCCGGTTGCGGGTCACCGACGAGTTCGCCGCACTGCGTCCGCCCGAAAAGCTGGATGCTCAGGAATCTCTTAGGTAGGCTGGAGGATTCCGAAGTAGAGGAACCTATGTCAATCGCGGATGGGGCGGTCAACCCCGAATGGATCGGCCGAGCACCGCACAGTGAGTTGCAGCGGGGCGGGCGTCCGGCGCTGCCGTCGAAGGATCCGTTCTACGAGCCGCCCGCTGGGTTTCACCACGCGGAAGTCGGCACGGTGCTGCGGTCCCGCGACGTCGAACTCGGATTCATGGGCCTGATCCCCCAACGCGTCGCAGCAACCCAACTGCTGTACCGCACCATCGACCGCAACGGCGCCCCCCAGGCCACCGTCACCACGGTGTTGATTCCGGCCGGCCATTCCCCCGACCAACCCCGGCACGTGGTGTCCTATCAGTGCGCCATCGATGCGATCTCGTCGCGATGCTTCCCCTCCTACGCGATGCAGCGCCGAGCCCGGGCGCTCGGATCGCTGGCCCAATTCGAGTACCTCATGGTGGCCGCGGCACTGGCCGAGGGGTGGGTGGTCTCGGTGCCCGACCATGAGGGCCCGGACGGCATGTGGGGCGCGCCCCTGGAACCCGGCTACCGCGTGCTGGACGGCCTGCGCGCCACAGTGAGCTTCGAGCGGTTCGGACTGGCATCCGACAGCTTGATCGGACTGTGGGGATACTCCGGCGGCGGACTCGCCAGTGCCTGGGCGGCCGAGGTGCATGCCGACTACGCGCCGGAGCTCAATATCGTTGGCGCCGTTCTGGGTTCGCCGGTGGGCGACCTGGGCAACACCTTCCACCGACTCAACGGCTCGTACATGGCCGGCTTGCCCGCGATGGTGGTGTCCGCCCTGGCGAAGACGTTCCCGGACCTGGATCGGGTGATCGAGGAACACACGACCACCGAGGGTCGCTCGAAGCTGCGCGGCCTGGAGCGGATGACCACCATGGAGGCGATGGTCCGGTGGTTCCGGACCGACATGGACAACCTGGTGCACAAGCCGTTGGCCGAAGTCCTGGACCTACCCGAGGTTCGGGAGGTGTTCGACGCGATCAGGCTGGGCCGCACCGTGCCCACTCCTCCGCTGCTGATTGTCCAGGCGGTGCATGACTCGGTGATCGCCGTCGAGGACATCGACACCCTTGCCCACCTTTACTCCCAGGGCGGCGCTCAGGTCACCTACCATCGCGACATGTTCAGCGGACACATGCTGCTGCACCCGATGTCGGCACCGATGACGCTGCGCTGGCTGACTGACCGGTTCGCCGGCCGGCCACTGGACGCGCACCTCATCCGCACGAAGTGGCCGACGCTGCTCAACCCGATCACCTACGCGGGCATGTGGCGCCTGGGCGGTATCACCGCACGGGTTGCCGCCGGCGGACGAGTGGGTGTGCGCCCGCTCTAAAACTGTGGTTCGGCTGGCATATGAGCCTGCGGCCACTGGTGATCGCCCAACGGCCAGCCACCGAGATCGTCGCGCGGTGTGGCCACGGCCAGCAGTGAATAGGCCAGCGCAGCCAAAGCGGCCGGCAGCAGCAGTTGGACGGCGATCTGCAGCGGGCCATGACCGGCAAACACTCCCGGCGCCTCCGTGAAGTAGTGCACCCGGCTCTCTTGCGTCAACGCCACGCCCTGATGGTCCGGCGTGCCGTAGCGCCCATGCGCCAGCACCGCACCCACGCCGGCGGCCGCTGCCCCCGCCGCGACCAGACCGACCCACAGTGCCGTCGCCAGAACCGGCCCGCGATGGGCCCGCCACTGCCAGACCGCGACAGCCGCCACAATCGCCAGCATCACCAACAGTCCGATCAGCATGGCGGCAGCGACGAACAGGTTGTCGGCCTCGGTGCCCAGGAATGCGTCCACCCGTTCACCAGATCGGGTCAGTGCAGTAATGGTGTGGATCGGCGGAGCGATCCAGGCCCACAGCGCTCCCAGCGCCGCACCGCACACCGTCAGTGCCACAACAACACTCATCGCGGCAGACTGTCGGGAACGCCGCGGTCGGCTCGTCACCGCTGCACATCCAAGTCTGCTGAGTCCACTCGGCCGTGCCGGGAACATTGCGCCCACCAGCCGTCCGGACGCACCTGCACCACCATTCGCCGGCCGCACTCGGCGCAGTAGCGCGGCGGCTCTAGGCCCAACCGTGCCGCCAGCGGGACGACATCGCCCGCCGGCGCTCCGGTGTAGCTGTCGCCTACCGGTGCTCCGGTGTAGACGTCGTACACGCCCGCACCGATCGGGGTCGGAAGATCCGCGACCATCACCGGCTACAGGGTGGCATTGAGCGCTTTGATCGGCATCTGCAGATCGCTCAGCAACTCCAGGTCCGCCTCCGCGGGCCGGCCCAGTGTGGTCAGGTAATTGCCGACGATCACCGCGTTGATACCGCCCAGAATGCCTCGCTTGGCGCCGAGGTCACCCAGGGTGATCTCACGGCCGCCGGCGAACCGAAGCATGGTGCGCGGCAACGCAAGTCGGAATGCCGCGACGGCTTTGAGTGCCTCCGAAGCGGGCATCACCTCGAGGTCGCCGAACGGGGTGCCGGGACGCGGGTTGAGGAAGTTCAGCGGAACCTCGTGCGGGTCGAGCGCGGCGAGGTCAGCGGCGAACTCGGCGCGCTGCTCCAGCGTCTCGCCCATCCCGAGGATTCCCCCGCAGCACACCTCCATGCCGGCGTCACGCACCATCGCCAGGGTGTCGCGGCGTTCTTCCCAGGTGTGGGTGGTGACCACGTTGGTGAAGAAGGACCGTGCCGTCTCAAGGTTGTGGTTGTAGCGGTGCACACCCATCTCGGCGAGGCGGTCCACCTGCTCCTGGGTCAGCATGCCCAACGAGCAGGCGATGTGGATCTCGACCTCGTTGCGGATGGCCTCGATACCCGCGGCGACCTGAGCCAGCAGGCGTTCGTCGGGTCCACGGACCGCCGCGACGATGCAGAATTCGGTGGCGCCGGACTTGGCGGTCTGCTTGGCCGCCTCGACCAGGCTCGGGATGTCCAGCCACGCACTGCGCACCGGAGAGGCGAACAGGCCGGATTGCGCGCAGAAGTGGCAGTCCTCCGGGCAGCCGCCGGTCTTGAGGCTGATGATGCCCTCGACCTCGACATCCGGTCCGCACCAGCGCATCCGCACCTCGTGGGCCAGGCCGAGCAGGTCCTCAAGTTGGTCGTCGGGGAGTTGCAGAACGGCAAGCACCTGATCGCGGGACAGTCCTTCGCCGCGCTCAAGCACCTGCTCGCGGGCCTGAGCCAGGATGTCGAGGGCTGCCTGTGTCACGCAGGTCAGATTAGTGCACTCGGGGATTCGGCCTCCGACGGCTCAGTCGATCCGCAGGTGATCGGTGCGCGAACCGCTGTCCCAGCCCGCGCCAGAGTCAGGTGCGAGCCCTCGAATACCGGGCCGCCGAATACCGGGCCCGATCGAGTGCGCCATGTCAGAAGAGTCCGGTGACCCAGTCCGGATCGAAGGCTTCTCGCGCCATCACGGTGAAGTCAGCCGGGGATAGCGCGGCCGCGCCGGCAGGCAGCACCGCGCGCACCGGTGCGAGGTCTTCCAGCGCACCGCGGTTGAATTCCTCGGCCGCGCCCGGTGTCGTCGGCCAGGATCCGATGACCAGTCCGGCACACGAAACCCCCTTATTATCAAGCGCTTCCAGTGTCAGTGCGGTGTGGTTGAGCGTGCCGAGACCGGCTGCACACACCACCAGAACCGGCGCGGCGAGTTCGACGGCGAGATCGCGCAAGGTCACACCCGATGCAGCGAGTTCGACCACTAGTCCCCCGGCGCCCTCCACCAGGGTCAGCCTGCCGGGCCGGTCGACCGAGCGCACAGCATCGACGATCTCCTGAGCCGACGGCAGCGACCGCCCTGCCGCCGCGGCCGCCGCAACCGGGGCCAGCGGTTCGGGATACCGCGCCACCGAGACGAGTTCGGTCACACCGGAGAGTCGGGAGACCTCCGCCAGATCGTCGTCACCGTGCTCGGCTCCGGCCGAGCCACCGGCCGTGAAGCCGGTCTGAACCGGCTTGCACACCGCGACGTCACGACCGGCCGCACGCGCGCAACTGGCAAGCGCGGCAGTCGCGATCGTCTTGCCCACACCGGTGCCGGTTCCGGTGATAACGAATACGGTCATCTCCCGCCGACCGCGAGCACCTCGGTCAGCACCACGCGGGCCAGGTCGATCTCATCGTCGGACAGCGAAGCCCGGGCGGTCAGGCGCAGCCGCGAGGTTCCGACCGGAACCGCCGGCGGCCGGAAGCATCCCACCCGCACGCCGGCGTCCAAGCATGCCGCCGCGGCCGCCACGGCGACATCCGGGTCACCGAGGATCACCGACACCACCGCCGACTCGGGTGTCTTAGGCACATTGCAGACCTCAGCCAGGGTGCGCGCGTGCGCCAGCACCGCCTCCGCGCGCCACGGTTGCGCGGCCAGCACTCGCAGCGCGGCAAGTGCCGCGCCCACCGCCGACGGCGCCAACCCGGTGTCGAAGATGAACGGCCGCGCACTGTCGATGAGGTGATCGCGCACCGACTCCGAGCCCAGCACCACCCCGCCCTGACTGCCCAGGGACTTGGACAGCGTCGTCATCATCACCACATCGGGTGCACCTGCCAGGCCAAGCTCATGCAGCAGTCCGCGCCCGCCCGTCCCCCGCACACCGAGAGCGTGCGCCTCGTCGACGAGCAGCAGGGCACCGTGTGCGCGGCATACGTCGTGTAGGCGCCGCAGCGGGGCCAGCGCGCCGTCGGTACTGAAGACCGAATCGGTGATGACCAGTGCGCGTTCCTCGTCGCGGCCGGCCAGAGCGGCTTCCACGGCGTCGACGTCGCAGTGCGGCGTGACCACGACCCGGGCGCGTGACAATCGGCAGGCATCCACCAGTGAGGCGTGCGCCGCAGCATCGGAGATCACCAGCGAACCGGGGCCCGACAAGCTCACCACCGCACCGAGGTTGGCGGTGTAGCCCGAGGAGAACACCAGCGCGGCGTCGGCACCGACGAACTCGGCCAGCGCAGACTCGAACTCCTCATGCAACTCGGTGTTGCCGGTAACCAACCGGGATCCGGTCGACCCGCTACCCCAGGTCCGCAGGGCCGCGACGCCGCCCTCGATTACCTCGGGGTGCTGCGACAGGCCCAGGTAGTCGTTGGAGGCGAGGTCGACCTCGCAGGCCACCGCCGACCGGGAGCGCAGTGTTCGGCGCAGTCCGGCCGCCCGGCGCTGTTGCTCGACGGAGTCGAGCCAGGCCAGCGGCGAGGTGTCGGTGCGGGGGGGTAGTCGGGAAGCCATTGGTGCCTAGCCTAAAGCCCGGGCCACCGCCACCATGGCCGAGGTGATCTGGTCTATCTCTTCCGGGGTGCAGATGAATGGCGGCATGGCATAGATGAGGGTGCGGAACGGCCGCAGCCAGACACCGTGGTCAAGGGCGACCGCCGTGGCCACTCGCATATCGACGGGCCCGCGCATCTCGATCACCCCGAT
>JAPLAO010000120.1 GCA_026393245.1 Mycobacterium sp.
GACGTCGTCTCGGATCCACCGCACAAGCGACCCGTCAACACGGTGTTCCAGTCATACGCGCTGTTCCCTTTCATGAGCGTCTGGGACAACGTCGCCTTCGGGTTGCGCTATCACAACGCAACCAAAGCAGAGACGAAGCAACGGGTCGGCGCCGCTCTCGACCTGGTCCAGATGAACGACTTCGCCAAGCGCAAACCCACTCAGCTGTCCGGCGGCCAGCAGCAGCGGATTGCACTGGCGCGCGCCCTGGTGCTACGACCGCGCGTGCTGCTGCTTGACGAGCCACTCGGGGCGCTGGATGCCAAGCTGCGCAAGCAATTGCAGCTTGAATTGCGCGCGGTGCAACGTGAAGTCGGTATCACTTTCGTCTATGTCACCCACGATCAAGAGGAAGCGCTCACCATGAGCGACCAGATCGCGGTTTTGGCCGAGGGCCGGGTTGAACAGGTGGGCCCACCGCAGGAGATCTATACCGCGCCGGCAACGACCTACGTCGCCGGATTCCTGGGTGCGGCGAATATCTTCGACGCCCAAGTGCTGGAGACCTCCGACGGCACCGCGGTGTGCTCGGCGATGTCCACGCGGCTCGCCGCGGCAGTCGACAAGGGGTGTGCACCTGGGCCGGCCGCTATCGTGATTCGGCCCGAACGAGTCACGGTGCAACAGCCCGAAGATCCAGTCGCGGCAGGCTACAACGTCATCGGCGGCACCGTGACCGAGGTCGTATACCTCGGGGCATCGACTCAGGTACATGTCGACGTCGGCGAGTCCAGCGCTCTGGTGGTCGATGTGCCCAATCACTCCGGACCGGACTCCGCTGGCTATGCGTCGGGGATGGTCGTGAGTTGTGTGTGCGCACCCGATGCAGTCCGCGTGTTGCGGGCAAGTCCGGCATCGGTGCCTGCCGCGGCTGCCGGGCACGCAGAGTAGGGCGCCTCAGCGGATCCGACTGCGGGCAGCTGAATGGGCTTTCGCCCGCGTGCGTCGGACCGCGACGGGAAGATTGAGTTCCCGCTCAGCGAATCGCATGGCGATGTCGTAGGCGACCTTCGAGTTCACTTCCGGGTCGTCCAGAGCGACCTGGATCGACAACCCGTCGAGCAGCGCGGCGAACTCAAGTGCGAACATCGACGGATCAACCTTGCCGTGGAGGTCATCCGATTCGATTGCGTCAACAATCATCCGGCGCCACCGGGCATCGCGTTCCACCCGACCGGCCTTGACCTCCTCGTGCCGGAAGGCCTGCACCCACAGGTCGAACCACAGTCCCCACGCGCCGGGAATCTCACCATCGCGAGAAGGAATGCAGGTCCACTCGATGAGCAATGAAATACGTTCCCGCACGGAGGGAACCTCGGCCAGCATCGCCTCGGCAGCCTCATAGAACGCTTCTTCCGAAAAACGCAACGCATCGACCAGCAACCGATCCCGCGTTCCGAAGTAGTAGATCACCAGGGCCGAACTCACACCTGCACGCTTGGCCACATCGGAGATCCGGGTCTCGGAAAAGCCACGTTCGCAGATGAGTTCAGTGGCCGCGCGTAACATTTGAATGCGCCGCGCTTCATTGCTCTCAGTTGCTGGTGCGGGTTCGGCCACCTGTCGTCCTCCCCGTTATGGGCGTTGGCTCTTGATCAAATCCTAACACTTCGGTTAGATTGAACAGTCAGTCAGGATGTCCGCTCGGGCCAACGGAAATGGGGCGCACCATGTCGAACTCCTACGATGCCATCGTCATCGGAGGCGGCCACAACGGGTTGGTGTCGGCCGCCTATCTCGCCCGCTCCGGAGCCAAGACCCTGGTGCTCGAATCGCGCGGATCCCTCGGCGGATCGGCGACCACCGAGGCGCCGTGGGAAGACGCTCCGCATCTGCGGGTGACCCGGCTGTCGTACGTGATGAGCCTGATGCCGCCGACCATCACGCGCGAACTGCAACTGGAACGACACGGCTACAAGGTGCACCCGATGGGCCCGTACTACCAGGCCTTCCCTGAGGGCGGATCACTGACCATCTATGAGGACCCAGCCCGCACGCATGCCGAACTTGCCAAGTGGTCGAAGAAGGACGCCGACGCCTATCCCCAGTGGAACGCATGGCTCGAGGGTCTCGGCGATTTCCTCGGGCCACTGCTGACGCAGGTGCCACCCAAGGTCGGCTCGCGGCGTCCGTCGGATCTGGCTGAACTCGCCAAGCTCGCGTGGAGCAAGCGGGACATCACGGTCCGCAGTACCGCGGACGTCACCCGCCTGCTCACGATGAGCGTCGCCGATCTGCTCGACGACTGGTTCGAGTCACCTCAGATCAAGGGCTCGCTCGCGGTCAACGGCGTGATCGGAACCTGGGCCGGGCCGTACGAACCCGGCACCGCCTATGTCATGGCGCACCACTCGATCGGTGACGTCGGCGACGGCCAGATGGGCAGCTGGGGTTATCCCGAGGGCGGTATGGGTGCGGTTTCTGAAGCCATCGCACGCTCGGCCCGCAGCTTCGGCGCCGAGATCCGCACCAAGGCTCGCGTATCGAAAGTCTTGGTGCGCAACGGCCGCGTCCAGGGTGTCGCACTCGACAACGGCGACGAGATACACGCCCCGCTGGTCGTGACCACACTGCATCCCCGAACCGCATTCCTGGATCAGATCCCGCGCCACGAACTGCCCGACGACTTCGTCAAAGACATCGAGCACTGGAAAACCCGCAGCGGAGTGGTGAAGATCAACCTGGCCCTGGCCGAGTTGCCCAACTTTACGGCGGACCCGAGTCGCGGGCAGGCCGAGCACCACACCGGTTCGGTCGAGATGGCCCCCACCATGGAGTTCATCGAGGCGGCCTTCCAGGACGCCCGCACCGGGAGGCCCGCGTTGGCGCCGTTCAGCGACAGCGTCATCCCCACCACGCTGGACAAGACGCTCAATCCCGATGGCACACACATCATGTCGCTGTTCACCCAGTGGGTGCCGTCCGAGTGGGCGAGCGAACCGCACACCGAGGAACTCGAGGCCTACGCCGACCGGCTTATCGACCTCTACGACGAGGTGGCGCCCGGCTTCAAGGGATCGATCACCCACCGCGATATCGTCGGCCCGCACGAGATGGAAGTGGAGTACGGGCTGATCGGCGGGAATATTTTCCACGGCGAACTGTCCCTGGAGCAGTTGTTCCACATGCGGCCCGCGCCGGGATACGCCGACTATCGCACCCCGATCGCCGGGCTGTACAACGGAAGTTCGGCCACCCATGCCGGCGGCGGCGTCTGCGGTATCCCCGGCTGGCAGGCCGCCAAGGCCGCATTGGCCGATAAGAAGCGCGGCAACCGGAAGGTGCTCTCGGCACTGGGCAGGCGCTCCTGACCCCGAGGCCGCTCGAGGGCAGACTCCGCAGCACCGCGGTGGACGCGATGCTCGGCGCGCGGTCGGTGGCACTCGTCGGCGCCAGTGCACGGCCCGACAGCTTCGGGGCCCGGATGGTCGTCGAGGGCCTGCGCAGTTCCGCGCGGATGCATCTGGTGAATCCGCGCTACGAATACATCAACGGGGTGGCCTGCGTGCCATCGCTGGCCGCTCTCGACGAGCCGGTTGATCTGGTGCTCCTGGGCGTGCCTGACGCGGCGTTGCGCGACGAACTCGAGGCCGCAGCGTCTGCGGGAGCGCGCGGAGCGGTCGTCTTCGGCTCCGCGCACACCCCGGGCCTGCGGGAGGAAATCTCTGCGGTGGCGACAGCGGCCGGAATGGCGCTCTGCGGTGCGGGGTGCATGGGGTTCGTCAACAATGTGACCGGACTGCGAGCGCTGGGATACCTGGAACCCAATCCCCTTGCCGCCGGCGGGGTTTCACTGATCACCCACTCGGGATCGGCGTTCTCCACCCTGCTGCGCGCGAACCGGGGGTTCGGCTTCCGGTTGGCGGTCTCCTCCGGCCAGGAACTGGTCACCGGCGCCGCCGACTACGTCGACTACGCGCTCGATGACCCCGGCACCACGCTGATTGCACTGCTGCTGGAGACACCCAGGGCCGTGAGCAGACTGCGCGCCGCCCTGCATCGTGCCGCCGAACAGGACGTGCCCGTCGTGATCCTGTCGGTCGGCCACTCCCCGCGCGGTCGGGAGATGGTAGCGGCGCACTCCGGGGCACTAGCCGGCGAGGACATCGGATGGCAGGCCTTCTGTGCGCAAACCGGAGCGGTCCGGGTGAGCGATATGGCCGAATTATGCGACACCATCGAGCTTTTCGAGTCCGGCCGTCGACGCAGGCCGGGTTCGGTCGGGATCGCCACCGTTCACGACTCCGGGGCTGAACGGGCGCTGTGCGCCGATCTCGCACACGATCTCGGGGTCGAGTTCGCCGAACTGGGCGACACCACGCTGGCCACCATCACCGATCTGCTCGACGAGGGGCTGATCGCTACCAATCCACTGGACCTGTGGGGCACCGGTGCCGACACCCGGACCCTGTTCAGCAGCAGTCTGAAGGCGATCGTCGACGATCCCGCGGTCGCGGTGACCGCACTGGCCGTCGATCTGGTCAGCGAATTCGACGGTGACACCGCCTACCCCGATGCCGTCATCGAGGTTGCGGCTACCACCGATTCACCGATCGCGGTGCTGGCGTCGGTGCCATCCGCCGTCGACAGGCCCACCGCGGAACGCTTGCGCAGCAACGGTATTGCAGTGTTGGAGAATGCGCGAAGCGGGATTGCCGCGCTGGGCCATCTGGCC
>JAPLAO010000249.1 GCA_026393245.1 Mycobacterium sp.
AGGAGGCCTAAGCGGTGAGAAAGCTCGTGCTCGTGCTGGCCGGTGTGACCGTGGCCGGCTCGGCGGTGGCGCTGGGCATCGGCGCCAGCAATGCAGACCCCTCCTCCAGCAGCACCTACAACGTGGTGGGTGAGCCCTATGCCAAGGCGGTGGCCATTCTGCGGGCGCAGGGCGTGAAGACCACTTTCGGCGGGTCGGTGGGCAGCGATGTACCACAGTCGCAGTGCGTGGTGAGCAGCCAGAAGGTGACCAGTTCGGCCAAAATGCAACTGATGCTCGACTGCACCGCGGCAGCCCAACCCGAGCAGCCCGCGGCGACGTCGGCGGCCAACGCCCCGGGCACCCAGAGCACCGATGCCGGGAACCGGCCGACGGCGGGCGCGCCGGGTGTGGTGACCGTCATCCCGACCCCGGTGGGCTAAGCGGCAAGGCTCAGTCGGCGTCCCAGGCGGATTCCGTCACCGCGGCGACGTCGATGAGCTTGGCCTCCTGCGACGCCGGACTGTCGATCTCCTCGGCGACGTAGTCGGCGACGAATCGCTTGATCTCGCCGTCGACGCCGGCCAGGATCCGCAGGATCTCACCCCGCAGGGATTTCGCGGTGACATGGACGGCGATATCCGACGGCCGAGGCTTGGCGACATCGATGACGATCAGCAGTGGCTCGGCCGCGCGCGCGGAGGCGCGCAGTGCGATATCGCCGTCGATGACGAACCGTTGCTTGTCCAGCCAGAGGTCGACGACCAGTTCGATGATGAGCGGGATCCGGATGGCAAAGGTGATGGTGTCGCCGAGGGTGCGGCGCACATGCGGTTGCTGGATCTTGACTTTGGCGGTCACCCGGGCGATTCCGCCCGGACCCTGCGCCATCGGTCCCATCTCGAACTCGTCGCCGGCGACCTCGGCGAACGCCGCGGCAACACGCTCCTCGGTGACGGCCAACTCGAAGAACCGCCGCCCGAACTCCTCGTAGGTGACGAAGTTGTGCGTGTGCATAGGGTCCTACCGTCTCACGCCGTGACACCGATACGCGGGAGGCTCACAACTCGAGCAGCACCGTCACGGGTCCGTCGTTGACCGACTCGACCTGCATGTCGGTCCCGAATGCGCCGGTCTGGACCTGAGCACCGAGCAAGCGCAGGGCGTCGGCGAGAACCGTCACCAACGGCTCGGCATGCCCACCCGGCGCCGCGGCATTCCACGTCGGCCGCCGACCTTTGGCCGTATTGGCATACAGCGTGAACTGACTGATCACCAACACGGGTGCACCGATGTCGGCGGCGGACCGGTCGTCGTCGAGTATCCGCAGTTGCCAGAGTTTCTCCGCCATCCGCGCCGCGGTGACCGCGTCATCGGTGTGGGTGATGCCGACCAGTGCCAGCAGTCCCTGGCTTTGCGGCCGGATGGCACCGACCACTTCACCGTCGACCGACACCGATGCCGATGTGACGCGCTGCACCAGGACTCGCATAACTGCTGATAATGCCAGGGCGGGGCTCATCGTTTGAATTCATCCGATCCTCATTGGCCGACGAGGGCACCGGCAGTCGGTCAGACAAATTGCAGGAAAGGAAACGCCGATTTCACGCGACACGCGCCTGTGCGTGGAAATTTAGATAACAATTCCGGGGATCGGATACGCCGGTGGACCGGATCCGGGAAACTGAACCAGGTACGTCTCGCTACCTATTGTGAGCAGTGTAAACATCCCGGTTTCGCATGGTATTACGTAGCACAACATTTAGTGTTGTTGACCACATTATTGCGCGAAACGTGATGCGCGCCACAGCTTTTGACAAATGCCGACTTTGGGTGTCCGCATTTGATCCTGTTAGCGTTTTCCAAATGTTTGCTCTCGCGGCATTGATGTCGCTTATCGCACAAGTGTCCGGCACGCCATACATTCCCGGCGGTGATACACCGGCGGGCACGGACTGTTCCGGACTCGCGTCCTGGGTGTCCAACGTGGCTTCAGGCCGGCCGGCATTCGGCAGCAGGTTCAACACCGGCAATATCGAGTCCGCGCTCCTGTCGCGTGGATTCCACTACGGCACCGCGCCCAACTCGGTCGTGATCGGCTGGAACGGCGGGCACGCCGCGGTGACTCTGCCCAACGGCACTCCGGTGTCCAGTGGTGAAAGTGGCTTGGGCGTGCGTGTCGGCGGCGGTGGGGCCTATCAGTCGCAGTTCAGCCATCACATGTATCTGCCGGTGCAGGCCGAGGAGATGCGTATCGACGCGGCGCCCCAGCAACCCGGTGATCCGTCGGACCCTTCCGTTATCGAGGTGGCTGATACGAATGCCGCCACAACGCCGCAGAGTCCGGTTGGCGAGATCCCGGTCGGCGGTGAGATCCCAGTCGTCGGCGAGGCCCCGATGGTCATTGATGTGCCGGTCGCCGGCGAGGATGCGGTCGTCGACGTGCCGGTCCTCGTTGATGTGCCGGTCGTCATCGATGTGCCGGTCATCGTTGATGAGCCGGTCGCGGTTGATGAGCCGGTGATTCCGGTGGCAGTCGACATCCCGGCGGACGCCGCGGCAGTAGACGTCCCCGCTTAGTCGCGATCGGGATCGCGATCGGGGTCGAGTCCGCACGGGTCTAGTCCACACGGCAACGCCGGACTCAGGGGTTAATGGTGTTCTGGCCGATCTGACGGCCCCAGACGTACTCGCTAAGAAACGGCTGACCAAGTTCGAAGTGGTTGTACGGCGCGAGGGAAGCCCCGGTGTCGGCAACCAGATACGGCGCCGGCCAGAAATCGCGGGTGATCGGCTGCCAGCAACCGGGCGCCCCCCCGGGACCGCCGCGGGCGTTGACCCGCGGCAGGTTTTCCGGATAGACGTACGGATTCGGGGCACCCAACACCAGTGTGTTGGTGGCAAGCGAGTAGCCGTTCCCGCCGAACGACGACAGGGCCAGTGGCACGAGTTCGGCGGTGTTACGGATCGTGCAGAAGATCTCCGGGCTGTACGTGTCGAGCAGTCTCGAGGTGGCGAGCAGGTCACTGGTGGCACGGATCAGTGGTGGCGCACCGCGGGTGACGGTATCCGTCGCCGTACCGGCGAAACCCATCGTCGCCAGAAGTGCGGCATCGAGATCACCCTGTTGGGTGCCGAGGGTGCGCGCCGTGGTCGTCGCGTTGTCCAGACCGTCAAACAGTTCCGGGCCAGCGCGAGTGACGATGTCAGCCAGTTCGGCCAAGTTGCGCACGCCCTTGCGCAGTTGAGGAAGTCGCGGGTTGACCTCGTTGAGGACCGCGTTCGCCTCGGTGAGCGAGTGCCCGAATTTCGTGCCCAGCCCGGTCAGCGCCTCGGCCGCGGCGGACAGGGTGAGATTGAGGTTGACGACGTCCACCTTCTCGGCGATTCCGGTGACGGTTTCGAAGAGGGTCTGAAACTCCGTCGTCACGGTCGCGGCGGTAAGCACGTCGCCGCCCGAGACGCGCGCCGCCGACGGGCTGTGCGGCGCGCTGAACTCCAAATACTTGTTGCCGAAGATGGTCGATGCCACTACGTCGACGGCGACGTTGGCCGGGATCACCGGAAGATAACGCGAGCCGATCTCCACTGCCAGCCGCGCCGCAGGTACGCCGTCACGTTCCACCGCGTCGATATCGACGACCCGGCCGATCGCGACACCGTTGTAGGTCGCCTTCGCACCCGGGTCCAGAACCAGCCCTGAGCGGCCCGAGATCACAGTGAGATGCGTCGTCGCGGAAAACCTGCCACGGAATTGCAGATACGACAGACTGACAACGGCAGCGATGACCAGAAGCAACACCAGCCCGGCGAGTTTCCTCGGGGCGCGATCATAGAAATCCCCGGTGGCCATCAGGTCGAAACGTACCCGCTGCAGACCGCACAACACGGTCAGGGATAATTAACAGCCGCTGGGGCTAACCGAAAGCTTCAGCGCCTAACCAGCTCAACCACGCTCGATAGGAGCAGTCATGTCCACCGTCGACGCGGACGCAGTCACCGGAACCGATTTCGAGGCCGAGGTGGCCTCCACCCAGCGGTATTTCGACGGCCCGCGATTCGCCGGAATCACCCGGCTCTACACGGCGCGTCAGGTCGCCGAGCAGCGCGGCACGATTCCGGTGGACTACACGGTGGCGCGGGACACGTCCGCTGCCTTCCACGGGCGTCTGCGCGAGTTGTTCGGACAGCACAGGTCGATCACCACCTTCGGCCCGTACTCCCCCGGCCAGGCGGTGGCCATGAAGCGTTGCGGTATCGAGGGCATCTACCTAGGCGGCTGGGCGACGTCGGCCAAGGGGTCGGTCACCGAGGATCCCGGCCCGGACCTGGCGAGCTATCCGCTGAGCCAGGTGCCCGACGAGGCCGCCGGCCTGGTGCGTGCGCTGCTGACCGCCGACCGCAACCAGCAGTTCCAGCGGCTGCAGATGACCGACGAGCAGCGCGCCTCGACCCCGGCAGTGGACTATCGGCCATTCATCATCGCCGACGCCGATACCGGTCACGGCGGAGATCCGCACGTGCGCAATCTGATTCGCCGTTTCGTCGAGGCCGGCGTGACCGGTTACCACATCGAGGATCAGCGGCCGGGAACTAAGAAGTGCGGGCATCAGGGCGGCAAGGTGCTGGTGCCGTCGGATGAGCAGATCAAACGACTCAACACCGCACGGTTCCAACTCGACATTATGAAGGTGCCCGGCATCATCGTCGCCCGCACCGACGCCGAGGCGGCCAACCTGATCGATGGCCGCTCCGATGAGCGGGATCAACCGTTCCTACTCGGGGTCACCAACCTCGGCATCCCGCCGTACAAGGCATGTTTCCTGGCGATGGTGCGGCACTTCCACACCCAGGGTGTCGGCGAACTCAACGGCCACCTGCTCTACGCACTGCCCGAGGGCGAGTACGCGGCGGCCGACGCCTGGCTGAAGAGCCATGGCATCACCGCACTGATCGACGAGGCGGCGGCCAGCTGGGCCAAGGACCGCACCCAGTCACTGGACGGACTGTTCGACAAGGTCGAATCGCAGTTCATCGACGCCTGGCAGGACGATGCCGGTCTGGAGACCTACGGCAATGCCGTCGGTGAGGTGTTGAAGTTCAAGGAGAGCGAGGGCGAGGCGCTGTCGATGAAGCCGGCCGAGTGGGCCGATTTCGCCAAGACC
>JAPLAO010000032.1 GCA_026393245.1 Mycobacterium sp.
AACGCGATCGTTTGGCAGGACACTCGCACCGACCAAATTGCCGCCGCACTAGACCGTGATGGCCGCGGCGACGTCATCCGGCGCAAAGCGGGCCTGCCGCCGGCCACCTATTTCTCCGGCGGCAAACTGCAGTGGATTCTGGAGAATGTCGAGGGAGTCCGCGCCGACGCCGAACGCGGCGATGCGTTGTTCGGCACCCCCGACGTTTGGGTGCTGTGGAACATCACCGGCGGTCCTGCCGGCGGCGTGCATGTCACCGACCCCACCAATGCGAGTCGCACCATGCTGATGGATCTCGAGACCCTGGACTGGGATGAAGAACTGCTGTCGTTCTTCGGGATTCCGCGCCAGATGCTGCCGAATATCCGGCCGTCGTCGTCGCCGCAGCCCTATGGGGTGACCAGAGCGGACGGTCCGATGGGCGGGGAGGTAGCGGTGACGGCCATCCTCGGCGACCAACAGGCCGCCATGGTGGGGCAGGTCTGTCTGAAGCCCGGTGAGGCCAAGAACACCTACGGCACCGGAAACTTCCTGCTGCTCAACACCGGGGAGAAGATCGTCCGCAGCAAAAACGGTCTGTTAACTACTGTCTGCTATCAGTTCGGTGACGCCAAACCTGTTTACGCCCTTGAAGGTTCGATCGCCGTGACCGGATCGGCGGTGCAGTGGCTGCGTGATCAGCTCGGCATCATCAGCGGCGCCTCGGACAGCGAGACGCTGGCCGCTCAGGTCGAGGATAACGGCGGGATCTACTTCGTCCCGGCCTTCTCCGGCCTGTTCGCGCCGTACTGGCGCTCGGACGCGCGCGGGGCGATCGTCGGGCTGTCGCGGTTCAACTCCAACGCTCACATTGCCCGGGCCACCCTGGAGGCGATCTGCTACCAGAGCCGCGACGTGGTCGATGCCATGGCCGCCGACTCCGGAGTTCCGCTGGAGGTGCTCAAGGTCGACGGCGGTGTCACCCTCAACGAACTGTGTATGCAGATCCAGGCGGACGTGCTCGGAGTGGACGTCGTGCGCCCGAAGGTGCCGGAGACGACGGCGCTGGGCGCCGCCTACGGCGCGGGCTTGGCCGTCGGTTACTGGTCGGACCCCGAGGATCTCCGGGCCAACTGGCAGGAGGATCGCCGGTGGAAGCCCTCGTGGAGTGCAGAGCAGCGGGAGACGGGATACGCCGGCTGGCGCAAAGCGGTACAGCGCACTCTGGACTGGGTCGAGGTCTAGCTGACCCGACGCGGTTTGGTTCACAGACCGCAGGAAACCGCGGCCGAAAAGTGACACAGTGTTCCCTATGACCGATACCGCCGCGGACTCCGCCAACCTGCCCGACACCGGCCAGTTCTTCCAGCGCGGGAACTACGCGCCCGTGCCCGATGAACTTACCGAGTATGACCTGCCGGTTGTGGGTGCGATCCCGGCCGAACTCGATGGCTGGTACCTGCGCAACGGCCCCAACCCTCGCCAGCCCACCGGCCACTGGTTCACCGGCGACGGAATGGTGCACGGCATCCGAATCCAGGACGGCGCCGCAAAGTGGTACCGCAACCGTTGGGTGCGCACCGAGAGTTTCGACGACCCCTTTCCGATCTACAACGGCGACGGCAGCCGCAACCTGCGCTCCGCGGTGTCCAATACCCACATCGTCAACCACGCCGGCAAAACGTTGGCTCTGGTGGAGTCCTCGCTGCCCTACGAGGTCACCAAGGACCTGGAGACCGTCGGGTGCTACGACTTCGACGGCAAGCTCAATGACGCGATGACCGCCCACCCGAAGATCTGCCCCACGACCGGCGAGTTGCACTTCTTCGGGTACGGCAATCTATTCGGTCCGCACGTCAACTATCACCGCGCCGACGCAAACGGCGTGTTGACCGTCAGCCGCCCGATCGACGTCGATGCGCTGACGATGATGCACGACTTCGCGATGACCGCTGAGCACGTCATCTTCATGGACCTGCCCATCGTGTTCAACATGGATATCGCGATCAGTGGCCGCGGTGACATGCCGTTCCGCTGGGAGGACGACTACGGTGCCCGGTTGGGGGTGCTGCGCCGCGATGATCCATTCGGCACGGTGCGCTGGTTCGATATCGATCCGTGTTACGTATTCCATGTTGCGAATGCCTACGACGACGGCAAATCCATTGTCGTGCAAGCGGTTCGCTATCACGAGCTGTGGCGCAACGATGGTGGATTCGGCGACCGCGCAGTCCTGTGGAAATGGACGATCGACCTCGAGCACGGCACCGT
>JAPLAO010000167.1 GCA_026393245.1 Mycobacterium sp.
CCGAGATACATGGCGAGTCCACCCATGCGGGGGGAGGGCCGGGAGTGGACGGCGCGCTCCCGGGGGTAGGCGACCGCGCCCAGCCTCAGCGCCAGGATGCGTGCCCCGCCGGTGGCGAAGTAGGTGACGATTGCCGCGGTGAGGCCGACGAGCACCAACTCCCGCAACGGGACACCGGCGCCTCTATCCGATAGCGCCAGCAGGGTGCTGTCGCTGGTGCCGGAGATCGCCAGCAGGGTGCTGGCGCCGGTGTCCGAGAGCGCCAACAGGGTGCTGGTCACAGGTTCAATTGCGCCGACCATCGCCATCACCGTACTCCGCGCACCATGACGCTCAGCCGGTCAGCGACCCGGGGTCCACGCCGAGTACGTCGGCGATCCGCCGCGCGCTGATCGGTCCCTCCCGCAGGATTCGAGGCGTCGCGGCGGTGAGATCGACGATGGTGGACGCGGCCTGTTGCTCGGATGGTCCGCCGTCGAGGTAGACGTCGACGAGGCCGCCGAGTTGCCGTTGCGCCTCGGCGGCGGTGGTGGCCGCGGGTTGTCCGGAGATGTTGGCGCTGGAGACCGCCATGGGTCCGGTCTTGCTCAGGACTTCCAGGGCAACCGGCTGCAAGGGCATCCGCAGCATCACGGTGCCACGCGCGTCGCCGAGATCCCACTGCAGCGAGGGCGCCTGCTGCACCACCAGACTCAGCGCGCCGGGCCAGAAGCCGCGAATCAACTCATGCGCCGCGTCCGGGACGGCATAGACCAGCCCGGAGATGGTGTGCCAGGAGCCGACGAGCACCCCGACCGGCATATCGCGGCCACGGCCCTTGGCTGCCAGCAGGCCGGCCACCGCGCGGCTGTCGAACGCGTCAGCACCGATGCCGTAGACGGTGTCGGTGGGCAGGACGATCAGCCGACCGCTCTTGACGGTGTCGATCGCCGCGGTGATGGCAGCGGAGCGGTTCTGCGGGTCGCGGCAGTCGAGCATCCGGGTCACCGCTGATCACCCGGGTGTACGCGGGCAGTCACGAAACGAGGTCGTCCGGTGAGATCGTTGTGGGAGGTAACGTCGGCGAAAACCCCTGTGCCGGTGATCATCCGGACGGTTGCCGCCGAGGTGGTGTCATCGTGTTCCACCGCCAGCAGGCCTGAAGGTTTGAGCCAGCCGACCGCGCGGCGAATCAGAGGCCCGATCACCGACATGCCATCGGCACCGCCGAACAGCGCATGCGCCGGGTCATGCTGGGCCACTTCGGGTTCCAGTTCGGTTCCCGCGGGAACATAGGGCGGATTGGCCACCACCAGGTCGACAGTACCGGCCAGTTCGGGCAACAGGTGCTCGTCGGTGACATCGCCCTGCACAACGCGCACTGTGGTGCCTACCGCATTGCGCCGCGCGTACTCCAGCGCATCGGCATCATCGTCCACCGCGATCACCCGGGCACCTGGTCGCTGCGATGCCAGTGCGATCGCAAGCGCACCCGATCCGGTGCACAGATCGAGGATCAGCGCATCACGCGGAAGTGGTTGCGCCAGAGCCCATTCCAGTAGCGCCTCGGTCTCCGGACGCGGAATGAACACTCCCGGGCCGACGTGAAGTTGAACCGGACCGAAGGGTGCGGTTCCGGTGATGTGTTGCAGCGGAATGCGCCGGGCGCGCACCGCTACCGCGTGGTCGAAACGATCGAAGAAGCCCGGGTCAGGCGTATCAAGCAGGCCCAGCCGGCCACGGTCGGTGCCGGCCAGATGTGCGGCAAGCAGTTCAGCGTCGGTTCGGGCCGTGTCGATTCCGGCACTGGCCAGCGTTGCGGTTGCGGCGACAATCGCCTCGCGCACCCGTGTCATGCCTGCTGCAACCGGGTTTGCTTGTCCGCGGCGGCCAAGGCGTCGAGCAACGCGTCAAGATCACCTTCGAGAACCTGATCGAGATTGTGCGACTTGAAATTGATCCGATGGTCGGCGATCCGGTTCTCCGGATAGTTGTAGGTGCGGATCCGCTCGCTGCGATCGACGGTGCGGATCTGGCTGGCCCGATCAGCCGATGCATCCGCCGACGCCTGCTCCTCGGCCAGCACCTGCAACCGCGCTGCCAGCACCTGCATGGCGCGGGCCTTGTTCTGCAACTGTGAGCGTTCGTTCTGGCAGGTGACGACGATTCCGCTGGGCAGGTGGGTGATCCGTACCGCCGAGTCGGTGGTGTTCACGCCCTGACCACCCTTGCCCGAGGAGCGGTAGACGTCGATCCGCAGATCGGTTTCGTCGATCTGAACCTGCTCGACCTCGTCGGGTTCGGGGTAGACCAGGACACCCGCGGCCGAGGTATGCACGCGGCCTTGGGATTCGGTGACCGGTACCCGTTGCACCCGGTGCACGCCGCCCTCCCACTTCAACCGCGACCACACGCCGTCGCTCGCATCGCCCCTGCTGGCGATCGAGATGGTCGCTTCCTTGTACCCGCCCAGATCGGAGAACGTTTCGTCCAGGATCGTCACGGTCCAGCCGTGCCGTTCGGCATAGCGGATGTACATCCGGGCCAGGTCGGCGGCGAACAAAGCCGATTCCTCGCCACCCTCGCCGGATTTCACCTCGAGCACGATGTCGTCAGGGTCGTGCGGATCGCGCGGGGCGAGCATGTCGGTGAGCTGATCGTCGAGTTCGGAAACCTTGACCTCCAACTCGATCGCTTCGGCAGCGAATGACGAATCGTCGGCGGCAAGTTCGCGAGCGGCATCCAGATCACCGCGGGCGGTCTCCAACTTGCGGTAGGTGGCCGCGATCGGTGCCAGTTGCGCGAACCGTTTGCCTACTCGCCGGGCATTGACGGCGTCGTTGTGCAGATCCGGATCGGACAGTTGGCGTTCCAGGTCGGCGTGCTCGGCCAGCACGGATTCGACGGCATCAGCGGGGGCGCTGTGCGTCATCGTCCGTCCTCACTTCGCCTGGGGTTTTAAACCAGGGGGCCTGAAAACCCTGGGGTTTGAAACAACAGGGCCCTGAAACGCAACCGACGCCCGGCCTCTCGCAGCGGCGAAAGACGGGCGTCGGGGTGTTGCTAGCTGTCGGCGGGCGCCGCGTCGGCCTCCGGCGTATCGGTGGTCTGCTTGGACCCCGGCCGCTTGCCGTAGCGCTTCTCGAAGCGCGCGACCCGGCCGCCGCTGTCGAGGATCTTCTGCTTGCCGGTGTAGAACGGGTGGCACTGTGAGCAGACCTCGACCACGATGTGGCCGCTCGCCTTGGTGCTGCGGGTGGTGAAGTTGTTGCCGCAGCCGCAGACCACGGTGGTCTCGCCGTAGGCGGGGTGAATGCCGGTCTTCATGGTGTCCTCTGCATTTCGTGGTCGCCGGGTCGCCTGAATCGACGTGAACCGGTACCGGAGGTTGTCTGTGGCGATTATGCCAGGTCGGACGCGCCTGGCCCAAACGGCCGGTACTGCCGATCGCGGCCCTCTCGGTGCCAGAGCACACCGGCGGCTACGGCGAAGCCCTGCGCACTCAGTGTGCGTTTGACGATCTTGTTGGTCGCGGTCACCGGGAGGTCGTCGGCGATCCATACATATCGCGGCCACGCCTTGGTTGATAGATCCGGCTGCTCGGCCAGGAAGTCGGCGAAATCCTGGCGCGTCAGCCTCGCCCCGTCCCGCAGGACTATCGCCGCCATCACCGCGTCGCCCACCTCGGGATCGGGCACGGCATAGACGGCAACCCGGTTGATCGGCGCCAGTCGGTGCAGGATGCGTTCGATCGGCGCCGTGGTGAGGTTCTCGCCGTCCACCCGCAACCAGTCGCCGGTGCGCCCGGCCAGGAAGATCCAGCCGTCAGCGTCGCGGTAGGCCAGATCGCCGGACCAGTACATGCCGTGCCGCAGCCGATCACTAGTGGCCTGATCGTCGTTGTAATAACCGCCGAACAACCCCGCGCCGGTGGTATTCACGATCTCGCCGATCGCCTCGTCGGCGTTGGCCAGCGCACCGGAATCGTCGAACACCGCGGTTGGGCACTCGGTGACGGTGTCGGTGTTGTAGATCGCCACGCCCGGAAAGCCGCGGCCCACCGAACCCGACGGGCAGTCGCCGTC
>JAPLAO010000312.1 GCA_026393245.1 Mycobacterium sp.
CAGGTGCACGTGGCCGCGCCGGCGTCGCGCTGGCCCTGGGCACTGGCCGCGCTGGCACTGGTCGCCATCCTCGGTGCGCCGGTATTCGCAGTGTGGCCCCGCAGTGAGCCGTCGGCGCCACCCACGGCGAAGCCGGCCACCTCAACGTCGCGATTCACCTCGACCACTTCTGCCGCTGCTTCCACCTCCGCTGCCACCACCACCGCGGGTACCTCGACGGCTCCGTCGACCCCGGTCGCCTTCGAGGCGATGCGCGATCTCGTCACCGGCTTCTACGGTGATCTGCCCGGCGACACCTCGGGGGCCTGGGACAAATTGGACAGCCACTACCAACAGCGTGCGGGCCGGGCGGATTATCTGAGCTTCTGGTCGACTATCGAGTCGGTGTCGTTGCTGTCGGTCACACCCCGCGATGCAACGAGTGTGGTTGCGCGGCTTCGCTATGTTCTGCGTGACGGCGGCGTCGACACCGAGGATCGTTGGCTGTCAGTGGTGCCTGTGGACGGGCGGCTGCTGATCTACGACTCCGAACGAATCGGGCCCGCATAGTGGCCGATATCAGGTAGTGGCCGGTGTGAGTCAGCGGGCGAGAAGGTGCGGCCGGCAGTAGGCGCACCAGCCCGACCCGAGACTCGGATAGCCGCAGTGCGGGCAGGTTCCGACCCCGGCGGTGGGGATCTGTTCGTGGCCTCTGAGATCGGACAGAACGACGTCGAGATGACTGAGTTGTCCGGCCATGACATGCAGCCGTGCGGTCAGCTGCTCTCGCTGAGCCTCGAGTGCCGTCCGCTCGCAAGGCTTTTGATCCTCGATTGGACCGGTGGGCCGGGCGCGCAGCCAGTTGATATCCGACAGTCGGCGGTCGAGTCCGTCGAGTTCGGCGGCGAGACCCCTCAGCAGGTGTGACAACCGATCGCGGTCGGCTGCAATGCCGGCCAATGCGCCGCCGGTGACGTGAGTCTGATGATCGACACCCAGTGCGGTGGTGGCTGAGCCGAGCACAGCAGCCCCCTTCGCTGACGGCGTTCCGACGATCTGTTCCCAAAGCTAGCACCGCTCGGGGCGATCAGGGAAATCTTTGCGGTAATCGTCTGGTTACGTTCGCGGGGGACTCGCGATGGCCGATAAATTCGGCTGCCGACGACGGTGGAAAGCCCAGGTTTGAGCAGAGCCTCCTGTCAGGATTGAACTGGCGACCTATCGCTTACAAGGCGGCCGGTCCTGCATAAACAGTGAGACTCGAGATAAACCGAAGACGCTTGAGCTGGACTTTCGGAGCACGGCGTAACGCCGCCGACAGCCCGTACTTGTCATCGGCTTGTCATCGAGCCCGACTTCTCGCCACCGCAACGCGTTTGCTGGGTCGCGCCTGTCACAAATACCGCCCGAGAATCCCACGGCCCGTGGCCTCGGCGGCGTCGCAGCCGCGGTGTCAGTGCCGGCGCGTTGAATTAGCTACCTGCCGACGCGCCGCTCGACTGTTGAGCCGACCGCGGTCCGTGTCGGCCGGTTAGTGGCTCACCGCAGATGCAGTACGCGCAGTTTATGAATACCGGCGCGACCGCCGTTGGAAACTATGGATGTGGGTGGAGACGGGGTATACCCGAACCGCCCGCTACGGCTCACATTCCGCGGGTATCAGGACGATCGAATGTTAACCTAATGCCAGTTTTACCGCCATTACATTCCATTGTTTTAAACGGCCGCAAAGGAAGGGCCATCACCATCTCCAGGAACAGTCAGAGCCATTTCGACAGGGTGGAAGCACTTTCAGGTGCCACATCGCGCCTGCGGTTCGATCCGTACGTCGATATCGACTGGGACTCCCCCGAGAACGCACTGGACCCCGATGATCCCCGCTGGCAGCTAGATGCCGATACCTGCCCGCTCGCGGCCACGGATTGGTACGCCGACCAGCCCCTCCAAAAACGCATCGACATGGGCCGTTGGGCTACCGCGAACACCTTAAAGGTCACATTGCAGTTCGAGCTGATGTTGATCCGCGGAATGGTGCATTACGCCGGCAAAATGCCGAACAACAGTCCGGTGTTCAGGTATCTCCTGCATGAACAGATCGACGAGTGCCACCACATCCAAATGTTCCAGGAATTCATCAACCGCACCGGTGAGGATGTTCCCGGAATGCGCCGAGGCTCCAGGGTGGTCGGGCCAATCATGGCCTTCATCGGCGGCTACGCCAACAGCGTTCATTTCATCGGGGTGTTGTGCGGCGAACAGCCCCTACACCATCAGCAGACGCTCCAGCGTCGTGGCACGGCTCACGTCCCACCACTGCTGGACAAGATCACCTACATTCATCTGGCGGAAGAGGCCCGTCACATATCGTTCGCGGACGATCATCTGGCTGAACGGATGCAAAAGGCAGGGCGTTTCAGGCGGGCATGGTACGCATTTGTCTTCCCCTTCTTCCTCCGGTGGCTGATCGGCGAGATGATCGGACCGCCGCGCACTTTCGCCCGGCAGTTCGGCATTCCGCGGCAGGTCTTCAAGGAGGCCTTTTGGAGAAGTTCCCAATCACACCGGTTGATGTCGGAGTCCGCGGCGGACGTTCGGCGAACGGCCGAGGACCTTGGCCTGCGGCCGGCATGGGCGTGTTGGATCTGGCGACTGTTGAGAATCGACGGACGGGTACCGCGGTACCGCGGTGAGCCGGATCGCAGGACCGCGGACGTCCGCCGGAGCAGCCTCCGGATGGTGGCCTGGCGGCGATTTGTGCCGATGGCAATCATGGCGATCGTCGCCCTTACGGTGACGCCGGACGGGTTGCGGATCATCGCGGTTGCCGCTGGCGGGGCTGGTGTCTGGGCCGCGTACCACCATCTGCGCGATCGCCGCAGCGGAGTGACTGGGAAGCAGTCGTTCGAATGGCCGAGACTAATCGTCTGGCTGGCGGTGTGCGCGATCATGATTCCCGCCGGCGGGCTGATCGGGCTCGCTTTACTGGTATTCACGATCCTCGCGCTCGCCGAGTTCATGCCCACCATCTGATCGCGGCCGACGATTAATTCCTCGCTGCCGAGGGGCCAGCCAGCCAAGGCTGCACGGCGCACGGTGATATCGTCCGCTCATGCAGATGCCCTACTTTGACCTGCTACTGCACGAACGGCGGGAAGGTGGTGAGACCGGCCAACTGTGGGACCAGCAGGTGCACTGGGGCTATTGGGAACACCCCGAGAAAGCCGACGGCACCCGCGCCGACTACGTCGCTGCTATGCGGCAGATGGACGCCGAACTCCTGAAGGCCGGGAAGGTCGCAGACGGGCAGCGCGTGTTAGACGTCGGCTGCGGATTCGGCGGCACCATCCAACGTATCAATGCCGAGAATTGCGATATGCACCTCACCGGTCTCAATATCGACCCGCGCCAACTCGCAGCTGCCGAGGCCCAGACCACGGCAGTCGCGAGCAATACAATCGACTGGATCGAAGCCGACGCATGTCAGCTACCATTCGACGCCGACTCATTCGACCGCGTGCTGGCCGTCGAGTGCATCTTTCACTTCCCTTCCCGCGAGCGTTTCCTCGCGGAGGCCGCACGGGTGCTCAAGCCCGGCGGCTACGTGGCGGTGTCCGACTTCGTTCCGAGCATTTCCCTTCTGGCCAAAACCCCTTTCTGGGTGGCGATTCGCCACCGGATCGAGAAGTCCTACGGAACGCTGGGTTCGATACCCCTGCTGGGCTACAGATCCATGGGTAAACGTGCCGGACTCGAACTCGCTGCAAACCGCAATATCCGACGGAACACGTCGCCGACATACCCTTTCCTGATCAACTTCTTCCGCGAGCAGGGGTCAGCGGATGCCAAGAAGACCCTCGTCGTGGGGACTCGGTGGATAAAGTGGCTGTCCAGGTTCGGCCTCATTCAGTACCGGGTGTACACCTTCCACAAGCCGCTGTAGCTCGGGGCGGTGCCATGGGTCTTGGCTCCGGAGCGGGCGAGACAGGCGGCCGATCCTGCACCAGCAACCGACGCGGCGGGGGAGAAATAGCCGCATCAGTCGAGTTCAGTAGCTGTTTTTGTGGAGCCTCCTGTCAGGATTGAACTGTCGCGAGTGACATGGGCGCGGCGACGATTTGGCGTCTAGCTGTACTCGGCTAGGACGTTGGTGACAGTCGGCTGATCGGGGGTTGGTCTCCGATGGCTGAGTGGCGTCGTTGATTGTTGTAGTCCTCGAGCCAGGGGGCAAGAGCGGCGCA
>JAPLAO010000079.1 GCA_026393245.1 Mycobacterium sp.
AGTGCACCTGTCCATAGGGCATCGACCCGGAATCGAACCAGACGTCGAAGACGTCCTCGATCCGGCGCATCGTCGCCGCGCCGGTCGGGTCATCGGGATTGGGGCGGGTCAGTTCGTCGATATAGGGCCGGTGCAGGTTGTCCGGTCGCACGCCGAAGTCAGCTTCCAGTTCGTCGAGGCTGCCGTAGACGTCGATGCGCGGGTAGGCAGGATCGTCGGAGGTCCAGACCGGAATCGGTGTGCCCCAGTAGCGGTTTCGTGAGATCGACCAGTCCCGCGCACCGGATAGCCACCTACCGAACTGACCGTCCTTGACGTGTTCGGGATACCAGGTGATCTGATCGTTGAGTTCCACCATGCGATCGCGGAACTCCGTCACCTTCACAAACCATGACGACACCGCACGATAGATCAGCGGATTGCGGCACCGCCAGCAGTGCGGATACGGATGGTCGTAGGTCTCGTGGCGAATCAGCACCGGCTTATTCGCCGCGGCCGGTCCGGTGCCGTTCTTCAGGTCCCGAATGATCGCCGCGTTGGCGTCGAATACCTGTTGGCCCTGGTAATCGGGCACGCTCGCGTCGAAGCGGCCCTTGGCGTCCACCGGGGTGACCGGGGTGATGCCGACCGTATCGGTGGTGGCCTTGTCGTCTTCGCCGTAGGCCGGTGCCATGTGCACCACGCCAGTGCCGTCCTCGGTCGTGACGAAGTCACCGCGCAGTACCTGAAACGCGTTGGCGGAGTCAGCGAAGTACGCGAACGGCGGCAGGTAGCGCAACCCGATTAATTGCTCACCGGTATAGCTGCCGAGGATCGCGGGGTCCTCCCCCAGTTCGCGCGCGTAAGCGCCGAGGCGTTCACGGGCCACCACCAGCCTCCGGCCATCGACCTCGACGACGACGTAATCCATCTCTGGGTTGACCGCCACCGCCTGGTTGGACGGCAGCGTCCACGGTGTGGTGGTCCAGATCAGCAGGTAGGCGCCGTCAAGATCGGAATCGTTGGCGACGATGGGGAATCCGACGGTGACGGCCGGGTCCTGGCGGCTCTGGTAGACATCATCGTCCATCCGCAACTCATGGCTGGACAGCGGAGTCTCATCGTTCCAGCAGTACGGCAGCACCCGCACACCTTCATACGCCAGACCTTTGTCCCAGAGTTGTTTGAAGGCCCAGATGACCGACTCCATGAACGGAAGATCCAGGGTCTTGTAGTCATTGTCGAAATCCACCCAGCGCGCCTGCCGGGTCACATAGGCCCGCCACTCGGCGGTGTACTTGAGCACCGAATCCCGGCAGGCATCGTTGAACACCCCGATACCCATTTCTTCGATCTGCGCCTTGTCGGTGATACCGAGTTGGCGCTGCACCTCGAGTTCGGCCGGCAATCCGTGGGTGTCCCAGCCGAACCTGCGTTCCACCTTGTATCCGCGCATGGTGCGGTAGCGCGGGACGATGTCTTTGACGTAACCGGTCAGCAGATGGCCATAGTGCGGTAAGCCGTTAGCGAACGGGGGTCCGTCGTAGAACACGTATTCGTCGGCTCCGTCGCGGCCCTGGATGCTGGCGCGGAAGGTGTCATCAGCGGCCCAGTAGTCCAGCACCTCGCACTCGAGGGCGGGAAAGTCCGGTGGGCCGCCAGCGTGCTTCGGGTACCCGTTCTCTGTCACAGTGCCGCCGGTCTCCGGTGCCGTTGGGGCACGGGGACGACGACGCGCGATGCGCGAGCGCCGCGGTACCACCCCGCTTACGCACGCGCGGGCGCGTACGTCGCTCTTTATGAGGCTGTGACGGGCCTGGGCCGTCCGGTTCTACTGGGCCCGAGGGTCTCGGACCGTTCTTCCGGAGGCTCCCCGGTGATATCCGGATCAACACCGCTGGCAGCAATTCTAGCGGCACAGCACGCCCGTCCCGGGTGGGCCACCGCCGCGGGGCGCCCGAGTTCTCACCGCAGGTCACCTACCATGGTGCGGTGGCTCGAACCCGCCGTCCGGCAGAGATAGCCCCAGACGCAAGAGCCGAGGACATCGAAGGCGGGGGCTTCTTCGGATGGCTCGG
>JAPLAO010000132.1 GCA_026393245.1 Mycobacterium sp.
CATCGGCAGTCGGTTGCGGTTGTAGACGGCACCGCTGAACGCCGCCATCGCCTTCCCGAGTTCCGGTGACAGGGCGATCCAGCCCGACACATCATCGTCTGCGAAGTCTCCGATTCGGCTCATGAACTGATGGTAGTTGCGCACTAGCGCGCCGAACCAGCACGGGTGCCCTAGAATTCTGCGCGCCCGGTAGGTCTAGTCAGGAGGCGCTGTCCATGGATTACAACTGGCTCAGTCCCAAGGCCGAGGCTCGGCCCGCCGGCGGCAAGGGCTGGGGCTCATTCGCCCTCGAGCCAATCCCGGCCGGTGAGACCGTCGCCGCATTCGGTGGATGGATCGTGACCGGGGCGTACCTGGTGGAACTCAGCGACGACCGGCAGAGTCGGTCGATTCAGGTGGACTCCGACCTGTATCTGCTCTCCGGCGACACCCCGGAACCTGGCGACATGCTCAATCACTCCTGTGAGCCAAACTGCGGCCTGGTCGGGCAGACGCTGCTGGTCGCGATGCGCGATATCGCGCCCGGCGAGGAGATGTGTTTCGACTACGCGATGTGCGACGCCAGCGATTACGACGAGTTCCGCTGCCTGTGCGAAACACCGACCTGCCGCGAAGTAGTCACCGGGTCCGACTGGCGCGACCTGGATCTGCGGACGAAGTACGACGGCTGGTTCTCGCCGTACATCGCCCGGCGGATCGCAGCACTGCCCGCGCAGGGGTGATCGCCGCTCCTAGCCCGAACGTCCCCTGGTGAACTCGGCGAGCGCCGCGGCATTGGCTTGGGCTCCCATCATTTCGGCGAAGTAGGCGTCTTCACGCGCACGCGCGGCGGCGATCTCGGCGCGGATCGGTTCCACCATGGCTTCCTTCACCGCCATCAGGCTCGAAATCGGTTTGGCCGCAAGCACTTCCGCGTGCCGCCGGGTATCGGCCAGCAGTTCGTCGGGCTCGCATACCTTCCACACGAGGCCCATCCGCAGCGCCTCGGCGGCATCCACCCACTCCGAGGACATCAGCAGCCACGCGGCGTTCTGCCGGCCGACCAATGCCGGGAGCAGATACGACGATGCCGCCTCCGGTGCCACCCCGAGACTGGTGAACGGACACTTCAGTCGCGCCGTGGCAGACATGAAGGCCAGATCGGCGAAGCCCAGGATGGTCACCCCAAGTCCGAGTCCGACACCGTTGACCGCACAGATCAGCGGTTTGGGGAACCGGCCCAGCGCGTCGATCAGACCGGGGAATCCGTGTATGCCGCCGGTGAAGCCCGGATCGGTGATCCGGGCCTGCATCTCGGCGAGGTCCTGCCCGGCGCTGAAGGCCCGGCCGGTGCCGGTGATCATCACCACGGCCACCTCGGGATCGTCGGCCGCCGCAGCCAGCGCCTCGGCCGTGGCGTCGTAGAGCTCCTCGTTGAAGGCGTTGAGCGCGTCGGGCCGGTTGAGGGTCAGCGTGCGGACCCGGTTCTCGTCATCGATGAGCAGCGTCACGCGTGTCAGCCTAGGGGTCAATCACGGAACGGGCGTGCGAACACATACCGTCCGGTGGCCACGGTGTCGATATTGACGTTGGCGCCGAAGGCCGCGGTGCTGGCCACCATTTTGCCGAGTCGGTCGGCCAGGTCGGCGTCGTCGGCGGCGCCGAAGAACGCGTGCAGGCTCGTCACCGATTCGATCGGGAACAACTCCTCGACGATCGCCGATATTCGTGGCGCATCCGGAGTCAGTGCGCGCACGACATAGTTCTGGACGTAGCCGAACGTCGACTGGGTGTCGATAGCCACCGCAGTGTGGTCACGGTGCCAGCGGGTCAGCCACGTCGCCTCGTCCATATCCGGCGGCCGGCGCAACAGTGCGATGTTGGCCAGGCCCGGCGCGCGTGCGCCCGGCGGCGACGTCGGCGGCGGCATCGGCGCGGACTCGGTGACCAGATACGCGGCCACCAGATCGGCCTCGCGAGCCAGGATCTCCAATGCGCCACGAATCTGCGGGCCGTAACTCTGCTGGGTCCACAGACTCACCAGTGCCTGCACCGGCGGGTCCAGAGTCGTCAGCGTCATCAGCGAGGCGCGCACTTCAGCGTCGCGAACGTTGATGATCAGTCCGGGCGGATCAAGGTTGCGCAGTGCGGTAGCGACCGGGCCGCACAACCGGTCGACCCACTCATCGTCGGCGGTCGGGCGCCGCAGCGTCACAATGACTTTTTCCATCGCGCTAACCTACTGGCTTTCCCGCAGCCAGCGCGGCGTGATGAACACGCCCTCAGCCTCGACGGTGACGCCCTCGGCGTCGGCGATATAACCCGTGCAGTAGGTCTTGACGCCGTCCCTACGTACCTGCACCGCCTCGGTGCGCAGCGGCCCGAGTTTGGTCGGGCGGACATAGCGCATGGTGATGGTTCCGGTGAAGCGCGGCTGGCGGTCGACGCTGGCCGCCTCGCCGAGCACATGGTCGAGGATCATCGCCGCCACCCCGCCGTGGACGTGGCCGGGCGGGCCTTCATAGGCCGCCCCGAGATGGAAGTCCGCCGACACCCGGCCCTCGGCGTCGCGTCGCGTCATCAGCGGCGGGGCGAAAGCATTGCGAATACCGATCACGGCATTGCCCCAGCCCATGCTCTCCCCGGAGGTGGTCACCCGGACGCCGAACGCCCCGTCGAGTTGGCGGGCTTGCAGCCGTGCCACCGCGGCGTCGATATCCCGCTTCACCTCGGCGACGGTCTGCACGTCGGCCTCGGTTCGGATGGTGGCGTCGACGAGCGAGCGCACCGATTCGGCGAGTGGCTCATAGATTCCGCGCAACCGTTCGACGTCGGCGTTCGACAGGTCCTCGATGGTGAACTCCAGCACCCTGGCACTAGAACACGCCGCCGGTCGCGGTGTCTAATGCAGTCGGCTGCGTAGAGTCAGCCACCATGCCCGACAGTGGGGTCCGCACCGGGCCGGACTGGGTGCGTCACGCGATTTGGTGGCACGTCTATCCCCTGGGTTTCGTCGGCGCCTACCCCTGTGCTGCCCCACCCGGCGCCGGCGAGCACAGGCTGTCCCGGATCATCGACTGGCTCGATCACGCCGTCGAACTCGGCGCCTCCGGAATCGCCCTCGGGCCGGTATTCGCCTCGCGCACCCACGGTTACGACACCACCGACCACTATCGGATCGACCCGCGCCTGGGTGACGACGCCGATTTCGACCGGTTAATCCACGAAGCCCACAGTCGCGGCCTGCGCGTGCTGCTCGACGGGGTGTTCAACCACGTCGGTACCGATTTCGCGCGCTACCGGCAGGCGATCGAGCATCAGGACTCCGAAGCGCAAGCATGGTTTCGTGGCCGGCCCGGACACTTCGACACCTTCGAAGGCCACGGCGACCTGATCACGTTGAACCACGGCAACGCGGACGTCATCGACTACGTCGTCGGGGTGATGGCGCACTGGCTGGGCCGCGGCGCAGACGGATGGCGACTGGACGCCGCGTATGCGGTGCCTGAGGCGTTCTGGGCGCAGGTTCTGCCGCGGGTACGCCAGTCTCATTCGCAGGCCTGGTTCGTCGCCGAGGTGATTCACGGCGACTACAGCGCTTTCGCCGACTGCACCGGCGTCGACTCGGTGACCCAGTACGAACTGTGGAAGGCGATCTGGAGCAGTCTCAACGACAGCAATCTCCACGAACTGGACTGGGCGATGCAGCGCCACAACGGATTCCAGGACACCTTCGCCCCGCTGACTTTTGTCGGCAACCACGACGTCACCCGAATCGCAAGCCAGGTGCGCCACCCCGGACACCTCGCCCACGCACTGGTGCTGCTGTTCACTGTCGGCGGCGTTCCGTCGGTCTACGCCGGTGACGAGTTCGCCTTCCTGGGTGTCAAGGAGGACCGCGCCGGCGGCGACGACGCCGTGCGACCGGAGTTCGGCTCCCCTCTCGGGCACGTGGATAGCGCCGCACAAGAAATTCTGAATCTGCACCGCTACCTGATCGGACTGCGCCGTCGGCACCCGTGGCTGCACGAGGCAAGGACCACGGCGCTTCGACTCCAGAACCGGTTTCTGGCCTACGAAACCCGCCACGGTGACGACGCGCTGATCGTCGCCCTCAATATCGACGACGTGCCCTGTGCACTTCCCGTCGAGTCGTTGATCGGCCGCCGGGCCCAGTTGGTGGCCGGCACCGGTGCACCACCGGAGAAGTTGGTGAGCACAACGGAGGTACCCGCACACGGTTGGCAGGTGCTCCGGCCGACCTGATGGGACTACCCTCAAGAGCCATGTCAGCACCAAACCCGCAGCCCCGGCCCCGGCGGCGCCTGCTCTCCCGGGTCGGCATCCAGTCCAAGCTGCTGCTGATGATCCTGACGATGAGCGTTTTGGCCGCGCTGGCGGCCGGTGGAATCGGATTCCAGTCCGGTCGCTCGTCGCTGCGCGCCGCGGTGTTCGACCGGCTCACCGGCATCCGGGAGTTGCAGTCGCAGACGATAGAGGGCCGTTTCACCGACATGCGCAACTCGGTCCTCAACACTGCCGCCAACGAAACCACCATCTCGGCGATCGGCGCGTTCACCACGGGATTCGACCGACTCGCCAACACCACCGTCACCCCGGCGCAGGCCGGAGCCCTAGACGCCTACTACACCTCCCGATTCGCCGGCGCCAGCGACGGCGGCGGCACTGTTGACGTCAAGGCGCTCATGCCCGCCTCGAACGCCCAGAAGTATCTGCAGGCGGAATACACGGTTGCCAGCACCGATCCGATCGCCGGGCGCGGCCTCGACGATGCCGGCGACGGCAGTGCCTGGTCGGCCGCGAACGCCCGCTACAACGCCTACTTCCGGCGTCTCGTCGAACGGACCGGCTACGCCGATCTGCTCCTCCTCGATAACAAGGGCGATGTGGTGTACACCGCGAACAAGGGGGTGGATCTCGGGACCAGCATCATCACCGGCCCCTACCGTGGCGAGAGCACCCTGGCCGACGCCTATCGCCGGGCAATGTCGACCAACGACGTCGACTCTGTCGAAACCACCGACTTCGCCCGCTACCTTCCGGTCGATGAGCCCACGGCCTGGATCGTCACTCCGATCGGGCAGGTGGGCAGGCCTACCGGAGTGCTGGCGATGCAGTTTCCGTTGTCGATGCTGAACCGCGTCATGACATTCGACAGGGACTGGACCCGGGTCGGGATGGGACAGACCGGCGAGACGTTTCTGATCGGACCCGACGACCGGATGCGCTCGGATTCGCGCCTGTTCCTGGAGGATCCCGACGCCTACCGCAAAGCCGTGATCGCCGCCGGCACACCCGCCGCTGTCGCGGATCAAGCGATCCGGATCGGCACCACCGTCCTTATTCAGCCGGTCGGCACCTCCGCGTCGAAAGCCGCGCAACGCGGCGATGCCGGGACCGACATCATCACCGACTACCTCGGCCGCCGTGCGTTGTTGGCCTACGCGCCGGTGAAACTCGCGGGGCTGCAATGGGTCATAGTCTCCACCGCCGACAGCGCGGAGGCATTCGCACCGGAAAGCAGATTCGCTCAACGCCTTGCCCGGACCACGGCGGGGATCATCTTCATCGCCTGCCTGGTGTCTGCGCTGTGGTCACGGGTCTTCATCCGCCCGATCCGGCGCCTCGAGGACGGGGCGCGACGGATCAGCGCCGGCGACTACAACATCGCTATGCCCGTCGAATCCCGCGACGAATTCGGCCAACTCACGGGCGCCTTCAACGAGATGAGCCGCAATCTCGCCGTCAAGGATCAACTCCTTACCGAGCAGCGTGCCGAAAACGAGCGCCTGCTGCGCTCTCTAATGCCTGACACGGTGGTGCAGCGATACCGCGACGGCGAGGAGACCATCGCCGAGGAGCACCAGAACGTCAGCGTCCTCTCCGCCGACGTGGTCGGACTCGACGATCTGTCCGGCGAGCTCGATGCCGAGGAGACGTTGGCGATCATCAACAACCTGGCCAGTGAATTTGATCGAGCCGCCGAAGACCTGGGCGTCGAACGGGTGCGCAACACCTACAGCGGCTATCTGGCCAGTTGCGGGCTCGCCATTCCGCGGCTGGACAACGCGGCGCGCACGGTGGACTTCGCCCTCGAAATGCAGCGGATCGTCGAGCGATACAACGCCGAGAACGATCAACGTATCGCGTTGCGCGTCGTCATCAACACCGGCGCGGTGACCAGCGGACTGGTCGGACGGGCCAGCCTGGTGTACGACATGTGGGGCTCGACGGTGAACCTGGCGGCCGCGATCCGCCGCAGTACTGCCAAACCCGGCGTGTACGTCGCCAGCGGCGTGCACGAGGTCACCGGGGATACCCGCCGCTATGTCCCGGCGGGCTCCGTCACCATCGGCGGCCGGGAGGAACCCGTCTGGCTGCTTGTCGAGGACGACACATGAGTGGTGCCGGGTGAGTATCGTGACGGCGCCGTGGTTCTACTGGGCGCTGATCCTCGCCATTGGACTGCCGACCGCTCTGGTGCTGCTGACCGAACTGCACAACAGCCTCAACCGCCGAGGCAGTGCGATGGCGAAGCCGGTCGGCCTGCTGCGCAACTACGTCCTGCCGCTCGGTGCCGTCTTGCTCCTCATCGTGCAAACCAGCAGTATCTCGGCGCAGACGACCGGGGTGCGGATCGTCACCACGGCGTTCGGCTTCCTGGTATTGCTGATGCTGCTCGCCGGTCTCAACGCCACGCTGTTCCAGGGGGCACCGGAGGGCAGTTGGCGGCGCCGACTGCCGTCGATCTTCCTCGACGTGGCCCGATTCGTGATCATCGCCCTGGGCGTGGCCCTGATCTTCTCCCAGGTGTGGGGTGCCAATGTCGGCAAGCTGTTCACCGTATTGGGCATCGGCTCGATCGTGCTCGGCCTGACCCTGCAGAACTCCGTAGGCCAGATCATCTCAGGGCTGCTACTGCTCTTCGAGCAACCGTTCAAGTTGGGCGACTGGGTGGAAACCAATATTCCGAGTGTTCGCGTTGTCCGTGGCCGGGTGACCGAGGTGAATTGGCGCGCAACCCATATCGACACCGGCAGCGGCATGCAGATCATTCCCAACTCGGTATTAGCAGCAGCCTCGTTCGCGAATTTGAGCAGACCGACCGACAGCTACAACTTGGTGGTGGAGTCAACCTTCAGCTCCGCCGACGCACCCGATGAGATTTGCGCGCTACTGGCCAAGATCGCCGCGAAGCTTCCGCAGCTTCGCGACGGCGCGACGCCGGCGGTGGCCGCCACCAGCAGCACCGCGTACACGACCACGATCCCGCTGACCTCTCCCGGTGACGACGCCGCCGCCAGGACCACGTTCCAACGGTGGTTGTGGTACGCATCCAGGCGTGCCGGCCTGCACTCCGACGGTGCCGTTGACGACTTCACCGCAGAACCCCACCGGATCGCGGCGCTACGGAACGTCGCACCGATACTGCGACTCAGCCACTGCGACATGGAGGCTCTGCTGCCGCACGCCACCCTCGCGAGGTACGGTGCCGGCGAAATCGTCCTCGGCCGCGGGGAAATCCCGTCGGCGATGACATTTGTGATCAAGGGCCGGATCAGGCTGTGTATCGACGGCGGGGACGGCTCGAGGCTGCCGATCCGCACCCTGCAGAAGGGCGATTTCCTCGGCCAGACTGCGCTCACCCGCGAGCCCGTCGCCGGGGATGCCTACGCCGAGGGCGAAGTCACCGTGCTTGCGATCAAACGCGTCGCGATGGAGGAGCTGCTGCTCGACCGGCCGGCGTTACTCCAAGAGATCAGCCGAACTATCGACGAGCGCAGAGCGATGGTCCGGGCCGCGCTCTCGGACGGAACTACTCCCTAAAGCCACCGGACGCCGTCGGAACGGGCGAGTCCGTCGCGTCTCCTGATCGTTAGCCAACCGCGACTTGACGCTCCGCGCCGCGTACCCGTTAATGCCCGCTGCTGGTGTTTGACTACCGGCACACGGCAGGTACTGCTGAGTGACAAGCGTAGGAAAGGTGATGGGAGTCGTCATGAAAATCGTCGAGAAATTGCGAGGCAACTGGGTGCGCCGCGCGGCCGCCGCCGCGATGGCAGCACTGTCCCTGCCCGGACTGATCGGCGCCGTCGGGGGTTCAGCGACGGCCGCCGCCTTCTCCCGGCCCGGGCTTCCGGTGCTGTATCTGGATGTTCCGTCGCCGTCGATGGGCCGCAACATCCGCATCCAGTTCCAGGGTGGCGGCGAACACGCCATCTTCCTTCTGGACGGCCTGCGCGCCCAGGATGATTACAGCGGCTGGGACGTCAACACCCCGGCGTTCGAGTGGACGCTCAACTCGGGCCTGTCGACGGTGATGCCGGTCGGTGGACAATCCAGTTTCTACTCCGACTGGTACCAGCCTTCGCAGGGCAATGGTCAGAACTACACCTACAAGTGGGAAACGTTCATGAACCAGGAGTTGCCGGGCTATCTTCAGGCCAATCACGGGATCAACCCGAATGGCAACGCCGTAGTGGGTATCTCGATGGCGGGCAGTGCGGGGTTGAACTACGCGATCTACTACCCACAGAAGTACACCTACGCCGCATCGCTGTCGGGCTTCCTCAACCCTTCCGAGGGTTGGTGGCCGATGCTGATCGGGATGGCGATGAGCGATGCCGGCAGCTTCAATGCCCAAAGCATGTGGGGCCCATCCTCGGACCCGGCCTGGCGGCGCAATGATCCGATGGTCAACGTCAATCAGTTGGTGGCCAACAACACCCGGCTGTGGATCTACTGCGGTACCGGCACACCGTCGGAACTGGATACCTCCGGTGGTGGCGGAAACCTGATGGCCGCTCAGTTCCTCGAGGGCTTCACGTTGCGCACCAACAAAACCTTCATGGAGAACTATCTGGCCGCCGGCGGCAAGAACGGGGTGTTCAACTTCCCGGCCAACGGTACCCACAGCTGGGGATACTGGGGCTCACAGCTCCAGCAGATGATCCCGGATATTCAACGGGTTCTCGGCGCCACCCCATCCGGCGCCTGAGTTTCCGCCACACAGCAGGCCTGTCGCCCTTCCCCCCGGGCGGCAGGCCTGCTGCTATGTCGGGTGCGCATCCTCAGCGCACACTCGATCAGACCACGATGGCACTGCCATCCGATCGGACCCTCACCTCTGCGCCGGCGATGTCCTCGACGACCGTCGCCGCAGCCTCGACTGAGTCAGAGATAAGCGCCCAGGTGCGCGACCCGTCCGGTGTGCGCACAGCGAGGAATGCCCTCTCCGGCAGGCCTTCCCGGTCGAAGGCAGTTGTCCAGGACTCCACAGTGCCGGCGCCCTCCCACTCGACCAGTGCGGTGCGCGTCGGCTCGATGTCCACGGCGGCCTGAACGTCCTCCCAACGAAACCCGTCCGCCGGCGGCGTGGCGCTGTAGACACCAAAGCTGTGCTTGCTTAGATAGCCGCCGTTGGCGGTGATCAGGCCGCGCGAATCAGGACTGCCGCGCAGCAACTCGGCCATGGTGGCGATCGAGTGCGTCACGTAGTTGTTCCACGGCCCACCGGCGAAGGTCAGCCCGCCGGTAACGGTGAGGGGTCGCGCGGGATCACCCAGAGGCAGTCCGATCTCGCGGGCGGCGATCTGCACCGCCGACGGGAAGCACGAGTAGACGTCGACGAAGTCCAGATCGTCGACACCGACACCGGCCAGTTCCAACACCCGCGCACCGCCGATGCGGATCGCGGGCGACCGGTGCAGTTCATCGCGTTCGGCGACGCTGTAGGTGTCGTGCGAGTCGGTGCCGGCGTGCGGGAAGATCCAGCGGTCACGCGAAATCTGCAGCTGTTCGGCCTTGCCCACCGAGCACAGGATCAGCGCGGCGCCCTGATCCACCATGTTGTTGGAATTCATCAACTTCGGGTAGGGCCAGCTGATCATCCGGTTATCAAGTCCGGGCTGCCAGATCTGTTCAGCTGTGAACGCCTCGCGGTTCCAGGCGTGCGGATTGCCCTGCGCCACCGCATTGAACTGTGCCCACAGCGCACCGATGCGGCGGCGGTGATCATCCATCGACTCGCCGCCGGCGATCCGCAGCGCCTGTTCGAACAATGGGTAGACGAATGAGGGCGGCACCAGACCGATGCGGTTCTCCCCTGGGCCCGACATCGGAACGTCCTGCGCTCCCGGCGGAACCGGCACGGTGTCGTCCTGTTTCGTCCAGTCCAGCCGGATACCCCTGGCCCGCAAACGCATTCGGGTCCGCCAGGTCTCCGCGCCGGCAAGCAGTACCGCATCCGCGCGGCCTGCTTGGATATCAAGGCAGGTCTGGTTCACCAGCGACTGCGGGGTGTTTCCGCCGATCCCGGTGTACTGGGTGCGCGCATCGGCCGCACCGATTCGCGCACCCAGGAGCAGGCCCGGGTCGCGGTAGCGCCACGACAGCAGGTTGACCACCCGAATGGAATCCAGTGCGGCCAGCACCCGCGGGTCGGCAGCCTCCCGTGCGGCACCGGCCATCAGGTCGACCGGTTGCACCTCGGGCGATTCGTCGTGCTGGTTGATCTGACCGACACCGACGATGACCGGTGTCCTCGGATCCAGAACCATCGGCGATCACTCCCTGTCGTTCCCGGCGCCACGCAATCAACGCGCGTCAAAACCTAGCACCGGCGGTGACTTGAGCAGGTGTTCAGCAAGTGTTCAATAACAGCAAATCCCAAGCCGGGTCCATGTCGATGTAGTGACGTGCCATCATCAGTGTCGAACTGATATTGAGCAAAGGAGAGATCTGTGTCTGAGCCGTTCAAGGGTGTCATCTCTCTCGACGTCCGGGACTCGACTCCGGACTGGGGACCGTATGAACTGACGAGGGCCCCCAAGGGCGCTCCCAACATCCTGGTCGTGCTCTACGACGACACCGGCCTGGCGGCCTGGTCGCCCTACGGCGGCCGCATCAACATGCCGACGCTGGACCGACTGGCCGACAACGGCCTGGCCTATACCCAGTGGCACACCACGGCGTTGTGCTCGCCTACCCGGTCCACCTTCCTGACCGGACGCAACCATCACGTCAACCGCAACGCGGCGATCACCGAGGGCGCCAACGGATTCCCCGGCGCGTCCGGGCGACTGCCGGCCGAGTGCGCGACCATCGGCCAGATCCTGCAGGACAACGGATTCAGCACATTCTGGATCGGCAAGAACCACAACGTTCCCGAAGAGGACATCTCCGCGGGCGGTAGTCGCTCGGAGTGGCCGCTGTCCAAGGGCTTCGACCGCTTCTACGGCTTCCTGGGCGGTGAGACCAACAACTGGTATCCCGACCTGGTCGAGGACAACCGATTCATCGAACCGCCCTACACGCCCGATGAGGGCTACCACCTGTCCAAGGACCTGGCCGACCAGGCACTGCGGATGCTGCGCGATCAGCACTCGGCCACCCCGTCCAAGCCCTGGTACATGTGGTTCTGCCCCGGCGCCAACCACGCGCCGCACCATGCGCCGGAGGAATACATCGCCAAGTACAAGGGCATGTTCGACGACGGCTACGAGGCGTACCGGGAATGGGTGCTGGCGCGGATGATCGAGCGCGGTGTGATGCCCGACGGCACCGAACTCACCCCGTTGAACCCGATGCCGGAGGACGTGGCCAACGATGCCGACTATGTGCGTCCGTGGGCCGAACTCAATGACGATGAGCGCAAGCTTTTCGCGCGGATGGCGGAGGTGTTCGCCGGGTTCTCGGAGTACACCGATGTTCAGGTCGGCCGGATCATCGACTATCTGGAGCAGACCGGACAGCTGGAGAACACACTGATCTTCTACTGCGCCGACAACGGCGCCTCCGGCGAGGGCACGCCCAACGGATCGGTGAATGAGAACAAATTCTTCAATGGCTATCCCGACAGCCTCGAGGAGAACCTCCAGTATTACGACCAGCTTGGAGGTCCGGAGACCTACAACCACTACCCGACCGGCTGGGCCGCGGCGTTCTCCACCCCGTTCCAGATGTTCAAGCGCTACGCGCAGTACTCCGGCGGCACCTGCGACCCGATGGTCATCCACTGGCCCAAGGGCATCAAAGCCAAGGGCGAAATACGTCACCAATACCACCACTCCACCGATGTGGTGCCCACCATTTTGGAGGTGGTTGGCCTTCAGATGCCCGAGGTCTACCGCGGAGTCGAACAGTATCCGGTCAACGGTGTCTCGATGCGCTACAGCTTCGACGCTGCGCAAGCGCCGACCAAGAAGGAACGCCAGTACTACGCGATGCTGGGTACCCGCGGTATCTGGGAGGACGGCTGGAAGGCGTCCGCAGTGCACGCGCCGATCAGTGGTAAGGGCCACTTCGATGAAGACTGCTGGGAGCTCTACCACGTCGATTCCGATCGTGCCGAGTCGCGCAACCTCGCCGAGGAGCATCCGGAGAAGCTACAGGAGCTCATCAAGGTGTGGTTCGCCGAGGCTGATGCCAACTTCGTTCTGCCCCTTGATGATCGCACCGCGGTCGAGCAGCTTGGACTTGATCGTCCACAGGCCGAGCCGCCGCGGTCGCGCTACATCTACTACCCCGATACCGCTCCGGTTCCCGAGGGCGCTGCGGTGAACGTGCGCGGCCGCTCCTACAAAATCCTCGCCGACGTCGAGGTGACGCCGGAGTCGGAGGGCGTGATCTTCGCCCATGGGTCGCGGTTCGGTGGCCACACGTTGTTCATCAAGGACCACAAGCTGCACTACGTCTACAACTTCCTCGGTATCAAACCGGAGCAGACCTTCGTCTCGCCCGAGCTCCCACCCGGCAAACTCACCCTCGGCATGGAGTTCATTCGGGAAAGCGCCGGCGAGCACGGCGAGTCACTCGGAACCACCAAGCTCTACGTCGGCGATGAGGTTGTCGCCGAGGGGCCGATGCGGGCCCAGGTCGGCAAGTTCACGCTGTCCGGCGACGGACTGTGTGTCGGGTTCGACAGCGCCGATCCGGTGAGCCGGTCCTACCCGCCCGGCGGGTATGCGTTCACCGGCGGTGAGATCCTCGGTGTTGGAGTGGACGTCGGTGACGACGTGTACCTCGATCTGGAACGTGAGGCCGCCGCGGCATACGCCCGCGATTAAGACACAGCGGTCAGGGAAACAGGCTGTTGTTCTGCCTCGCCGCCTCCAGGTAGATCTGCGGCAGCAGGTAGCCGCGCCGGGCTAGCGCCTCCTGCCGCACCGCCACGTCGAAGTGTGCGGAGGTGATCGGCGGCGGGGGCCCCGGCGTGGCGCGGTCGTCGAGCCAGTCGAGCGCAAGCTCAACGGCTTTGCGGCCGTAGTCGTCAGGTGCCGGTGCGAAACTCAACGCACCGCCATCGGGAACGAAGTCCACCTGGGTGCCAATGGGCAACGGCCTGGCGTTGTCCTGCGTCCATCGATTCAGTTCAGCGGCGGTGACCATAGCGCCGTCGTCGCCGGGAAGGTCCTGCGGACCCAGCACCAGCAGTGCGTCGCCGTCCGCACGGGTGACAGCATCGCGCCAGGCGCCTGCTGATGAGACCAGTGTCGGTTTCCCGATCGCGACCGGGCCCCAATCGTCGAACGCCGTCAGCTGAGCCACCTCCGCCCGGTCGGTGGGGCTATCCACGCCTACGACGGACAGCCTGACGGCGCGGCCGGGGAACAGTCGAATGAGCGCATCGCGGATGGCCGCCCAGGGCATCTGCTCGGCGATACCCGACACGTTCGATGCACCGGTATAGCCGTAGGCAGCCGGCGGCTGGTCGATCGACACGTACAGGATGCGGGGTTCGGGACGACCGACGTAATACTGCGCCACAAGGGAATTGGCCTCGTCGTCGACGGCGATCAGCACATCGGGCTTGAACCTGTCGATGGCGCGACGCGCCTCGGCTGCCGCCTCCGGTACGCCGCGCGTCGCCGTCGAGGCGAATCCCAGGTAGTTCCACTCAACGCTCAGCGGACGCCGGTTGGCCTCCAGGGCCGTTCGTATGCCCTCGTCCACCTGTTCAACCCAGGCTGACCCCTGCGGCCCCGAATGCAGCACCATGATCCGCGGTTTGGCCGCGTTGAAGAATCCGAGCATCAACACGAAGGTCAGAAGGAAGCCACCGATAAGCACGTTGCGCCACAATTTCATAGCAGCCCAAGCCATTTCCACCATGGTATCGACGCGAAGACCACCGCGACCCGGGCGAGGTTCATCATCATGTTGTAGCGCATGAAGTCGCGCTCGTCGGTTTCCTCGAAGAGCCCGGCCGCCCGGATCTGAATGATGCCGTTGGTGCCCTGGTGTCGGAAGAATGCGATATCGCTGAAGACCGCAGCGCAGAACACGCAGATCCACGGATGGATGCCTTGGGCCGCAGCCACCGGCAACAGCACCACCGCCGAGGTCAGCATGCCTGCTGTCACCGGAAGGGCTAGTCGCACCGTCAACGTGACGGCAAGTGCGATGAGGATGAACAACGCGACGCTGCCGTTCACGAAGTCGAAGGTGTGACCCACCGCGCGCGCCAGCGACTGGGCAAGGCCGAGGTGGTTCATGATCCGCATCAGACTGTCGATTCCGAGCAGAAAGAAGATCATCGGCCAGTCCAACTCGCGCTGAAAGTCTTTGCGCACCAACGTCCCGGTCAGCAGCAGGGCCAGGAGCACACACCCGGCGAGGTACGGCGGCGCGACGTGGTGCCAGCCCACTGTGGCGCAGCCGAACACGAAGAAAACGAAGCCGCCCGCGGCGATCAACTCCCGCGGTGTCAGCTGACCCAGCCCGGCCAGTTGACGCTGCATGTGCTCGCGGGGCAGCGGAGCCTCACTGTCGGTGGGAAACATTCGTGACAACACCAGCAGGTGTATCACCGTAATACCGACGGCAGCCACCGCCGCTCCAACCAGCCAGAACAGCCCGGAGAACTCGATCTGGACCTGAGTGGGCAGCAGGCTCAACGCTGCGATGTTAGAGGACTTGCTCGTCACCATCATCGGCGAGAAGAGCAGTGCGCCGCCGAACATGGCGGCCAGCAGACCGGTGATCGCCAATCCCCGCGGCGGCAGACGCAATCCGGCGACCATGTCCCTGTACACCGGCATGAGCAGGGACAGCCGGGCGTTCGTGGACGGCATCAACGGCGACAGCAGGTAGCCCGAGCCCAGCAGCGTGACCTGGTGCCAGACCGGTTGGTCGGGCAGTCGCAGCAGCAGTCGCAGCATTAACCGGTAGCTCAAACCAGAGGAACTGATCACCGCGGAGAGTGCGTAGACGCCAACCAGCAGGAGCAGACTCGGGGATGCGAACCCGGCGAGTGCCACATCCGGCGGAGCCAGTCCGATGATCAGCGTCGCCACCACGGCCACCAACGCCGGCACGAACTCCTCGACGAGCCCGAACACCCAGAACAGCACGGTGGCGGCGAGCATCGCCGCGAAGATCGATGACTGCACGCTGAAGTCCGCCGCCAACATCGCCACGTAGATCACCGGCGGCACAACCAATACCGTTGCCCAACCGACAACCTGGGCAGTTCCACCGGTGCTGCTGCCAGCGCTCCCTGCCGTCAGTGGGTCAGCAGTGCGACGCCGCAGCAGCAGGCCGAACACACCCATGGCCGCCAGCATGGCCGCCAGGATCGCGAAGACCGGCCACTGCCCCGCAACGACTTCGGTGAAGCGGGACTCGGCCAGGCGGTGCGGCAGCGCTTCGACGATGATGCCCCTAGTGCCCCAGGTCCCCTGGCCTGTCGCCAGGACGCACCCGTCAGCCCTCAGCGGGACCGACCCGGTAAATGGACTTCCACGCGAAGAATTCGTCGAGTCCCTCGGGGCCGAGTTCGCGGCCGATGCCGCTGGCCTTGACCCCGCCGAACGGCGCGCCCATGTCCAACTGGTAGTCGTTGATTCCGATGGTGCCGGTGTGGATCTCGCGTGCCACCTCGGTGGCGCGGTCAGTGTCGGTGGACCACACCGTGCCGGCCAACCCGAACTCGCTGTCGTTGGCCAGCGCGATCGCCTGCTCATCGCTGTCGTAGGGGATCACCGCCAGCACCGGGCCGAAGATTTCCTCCTGGGCGATGCGATCGGAGTTGTCGACGTCGGCGAAGACCGTCGGCGAGACGAACCAGCCCCGCGGCTGATCCTTCGGAACGCCGCCGCCGACAACGAGTTTCGCGCCACTGCTCTTACCGGATTCGATGTAGTCGAGCACTCGGTCGCGCTGCCGCGCACTGACCACCGGCCCGATGTCGGTCGCCTTGTCCAACGGATCGCCCACCGAGAAGCCGTTGACCAGATCAGCCAGGGCGTCAACGACTTCGGTGTACCGGGATCGCGGCGCGAGGATCCGCGATCCCAGGTAACAGGTCTGGCCGTTGTTGACGAACGACACCGACCGCAAGCCGCGCATGGTGGCGTTTAGGTCGGCGTCGTCGAGGATGATCGCCGCAGACTTTCCACCGAGTTCGAGTGTGACCGGTCGCAGCAGTCGCCCACACACCGTGCCGCTGATGCGCCCGGCCGCAGTAGACCCGGTGAAGCTGACCTTGTCGACACCGGGATGGGATACCAGGTGTTTGCCTGTCTCGACCCCGCCGGGCACGATATTGAGCACGCCGGGCGGCATCCCGCACTCCTGGGCGGCCTCGGCGAAAACCAATGCATCCAAAGCGGTTTCGGGTGCCGCCTTGAGCACCACGGTGCAACCGGCCGCGAGCGCGGGTGCGAGTTTGAATGCGGCCAGGGCTTGCGGATAGTTCCACGGGACGATCGCGGCGACCACCCCGACGGGTTCGCGACGGACGATCGTGTGGCCGATCGCACTCGGCCGGATCTGCTCGATCGGCGTCTCGGTGATGAGCTTGGCGTAGTAGCCCAGCAGCGCCGCCGGGAACAATCCGTTGGCGCCCCGCGACAACGACATCGGCATGCCGTTCTCCCGGGTTACCAGTTTGTCAGTGGTCTCGGCACGTGCGTGCAAAGCGGCGGCGAAAGCCAGTAGTACCGCGGCGCGGTGGTCCGGTGAGGCTGATCGCCATTGCGGCAGCGCCGCGCGCGCGGCGGCGACCGCCGCATCGACCTCGGCTCCGGTGCCGCTCGCGCCGTCGCCGATCGGCTCTCCGGTCGCGGCTTCCAGCACCGGTTCGGCATGGGTGGCGAGGTGGAACTCGCCGTCGATGAACACCCGTGGACTCGCGGTCATAGCGGAACTTCCTTTCGCTCGTTTTCGAACAACACGCCGTCGACGATCTGTCGATCGATCGCTTCGTCGTCCATGCCCAGGATGTCGCGACAGATCTCCCGGGTGTCCGCCCCGGGCAGCGGTGCCGGACGCTGCGCGGCCGGCGGGATATTGCGGTAGCGCGCCGGACCGGACTCGGTGGGTAGGGGAAACTCCAGCAGTGGGTGGGCCATCTCGCTGAATACCTGCCGCAACTGCAGTTGCGGATCCTCGTAGATGTCGTCGGGCCGGTTCATCGGCCCGGCAGATATGCCGCGGGCCTGCATGATCTCGGCCGCCTGAAGCGGTGCGTGTGTCCGCATCCAGGCCGCCAGGTCGGCGTACAGAGCGTCGGTGGCCGCAGACTCGGGATGGCCGATGACCTCGGCCACCGCCCGGCGGTCCGCCTCGGAACCGAGGGTGATGACGCACCACTCGTCATCACCGGCGCACGGGTACACCCGGTGGGCCGTGGTGTTTCCTTGAGAGGGATGCGGACGCACCGCGCCAGGGTCGGCGCCCAGGACGACGTAGCTGGTATCCAGCTGGTTGAGGACGGCCTCGGCCTGGGACACATGAACATGTGCGCCGCCGCCACAACGGCGCCGTCGGATCAATGCGGCCAGTGCGCCGATCGCGGTGATCCGGCCCACGACGTGATCGGGGAAGATCGTCGTTGCGTCGAAGAAGGGGTGCCGGGCGTCTGCGGTCTCGGGTTGCTCGGCGGTCCACAGTCGGGTCAGCACGGTGGCGGCCCGGACCAGGGGTCCGTATCCCATCCGGGTGCTCCCCGGGCCGG
>JAPLAO010000306.1 GCA_026393245.1 Mycobacterium sp.
CCTCGACCTCGCCGGCGCTGGACAGAACCTCAACACCACCGCGACCTGGCTGGCGGTGCTGCTGGCGATCGCGGTGGCCGCACCGCCCATCTTGGCGGTCGCGATGCCGTGGCTGTTCCTGCGCATCCAGTTCTTCCGGCGGAAGTGGACGGTGATCGCATTGGCCCAGACACCGGCCGGGGAACAACTACTGGCCCTGCGTGCGCTGGCCAACCGACCGCTGCGAAAACTGACCGAGGTCGACGGCGACCCGGTGGGTGCCTGGCGGCGCGAGGAGCCGGCCGCGGTGCGTGGCCTGGCGGCACTGGAGTTGCGTTCGGCAGGCGTGGCCCGGGTGACTCAGGCGCGCTCAGCCCTCAGCTGAGTTCGACGTGCAGGTGCCTGATTCCGGTGTGCCGGTTACTGCGGGTCCACTCCACCGGCGCAGCCAACTGCACGCCCGAAAAACGCGTCAGCAACTCCCCGAACAGCACCTGCAGTTCCAGCCGCGCCAGGTTGGCACCCAGGCAGTAGTGCACACCCTGTCCAAACCCCAAGTGCGGGTTGGGTTTACGGCCGATATCGAATTCATCGGCATGGGCGAAGACCGACTCGTCACGGTTGGCCGAGCCTTCCCATACCAGAACCTTCTGCCCGGCACGGACCACATGCCCGCCCAGGGTGGTGTCGCGGGTAGCGGTGCGACGCTTCGACGGCGACGGTGTTGTCCACCGCACCATCTCCTCGATCGCCGTCGGCAGCAGCGCGGGGTCTTCCCGCAACCGGCGATACTGGACGGGGTGGTGGGCCAGGGCTAATAATCCGCCCGCGACCGCGTTGCGGGTCGTCTCCGCGCCCGCACTGAACAGCAGGCTGAAGAATAGGTACAACTCGAGGTCGGAGAGCGACGGTGCGTCGGGGTCGTCGACGGTTGCGTTGGCGACGATCGAGAGCATGTCATCGCACGGTGCGGACCGCTTCTCGGCGATCAGCCGACTGCCGTATTCGTACATGCGCGATCCGGCGTCGGCAACCGAGAGCCGGGCCACTTCGCCCCTGCGTGATCCGCCGAAATCGAAACTGGGCTCAATGGCCTCAAACAGCCAATGCCGTTCCTCATCAGGCACTCCCAGCAGGATGCAGATCATCTGCATGGGTAACTCGGCGGCCACGTCCACGACGAAGTCGAGAGGAACGCCCGGTTCGATCTGGTCAAGCAGGACACGGGAACGCGCCCGCAGATCGTCCTGCACGCGACGGATCATCCGCGGTGTCAACCCGGAGCTGACCAGCCGCCGGATTTGCGCGTGGCGGGGATCATCCATCATGTTCAGCACCTGGCCGGCGACCGGCAGATCCTGTACCGCAGGACGGCAAGTGTTTCGGCGTAGCCGGCCACCGACCAGAAGCCCTCACCATCCGGGGTGTGTTCGGTCGGGTCGTGCCAGAAAACCGGAGCCACGCGACGATGGATCGCGAACAGCCGGTGCGGGAATCCGTCTGCGAAATTATCAAGATCGATGAAGTCGATATCGGCTAATGCGTTGTCCGACATCGTTTTACAAGATAGCTCCGGGCGTGTACCGGGCCGCCTCCGGGTAGGAATCCACCACATCGCCCACCTCGGCGATCACCCGATCCACCTGGCTTGCCGCGGCTCCGGTGAACGACTCGGTGTCGGCCAGTGCCGCATCGAGGGCGGCCCGGTCCAACGGCAACCGCGGATCGGCCGCCAGCCGGTCGAGCAGGTCCGGTTCGGTGCCGCG
>JAPLAO010000003.1 GCA_026393245.1 Mycobacterium sp.
ACCGCGGCATCCACCAGACCGAATTCCTCGGGCCGGCGGAACTGGATGGCGCCGCGAATCATGGCGCTGCCGAGGTATTCGTCGACTTCGGAGGTGTGTCCGACATATCGGGCGCGGCCGGTGCTGCCGACCGGAGGCGGCGACGCCCACTGCGCGTGCACGTGTGCCTTCGGATGCCAGAGTTTGTAGCGTTCGGGGCTATCACCGTGCCAGCCGAACCACCAGTCGATCATCGCCGGTGTCACGTCGGGCATCTCGGTCACGATGTTGACGTGCATCGCACCAGCGGAGGTGATGGTGAAGCCGTTCTGCACCTCGGCGTCGGGAATGTTGCCGATAGCTTCTGCCATCGGGGGGAACAGCGCCTCGGCCATCGGGCTGTTGGCCACCGCACGGTGTGCGTCCGCCGAGATATCGGCCATGACGGGATTCCAGAACCGTGCGTAGGGCAGGGTCGCGAGTTCGTGCTCGGACCAGCCGAGTCGACGCCCCGGTACACGTTTGGGTGCGGGGACCTTCATGCGTTAACGGCTCCGATCCATCGGTTGAAGCGGCCTTCGGGGTCATGCACGGCGCGGATCGCCTCGAGGCGGCTCTGTGCAGCCTCGGAGATACCGCGGGAAGGGCGTCCCGGATCGTCGGCGAACTGGACACCGGTCGACAGTGACTCCATGGCGGCGGCGTTATCGCGGGACCACCGTGTGGTGGCGGCGCCGTCGTCGCCGTCGAGCCAGCCGCCGTAGAACGCGAGATACGTCTTGTCCTCCACCGTGTATGCCATGTCGGGGAGGTTCCCCGGCGGCGCCCAGTTCAGCCACAAGAAATGCGCGGGTGGGGCCGGCATGGTGTCGGCGATGCGCAGGATATGCGGCAGCAGCTCGTCGGCGCTGGCGTGAGTCCAGAGGTTGTCGGCCTCCCAGTTGGCCTCCGGATAGTGCTGCATCGCGGCCGTGTACATCAGCGGCATCGGCATGGGCAGCAGGGGTACTCGCAGTCGCGCCCCCTTCGGTGCGCCCGCCATGTACGCGGTGGCGGTCTTGGCCGCCGAGCGCGATTCGGCCATCGCGGTGGCGGCCAGCTCGATGACCACCGGTGAGGTAGCCGAGCGTGGGCGTAGCGGCGGCGGGAATGAGGCGCTCCGCGAGACGACGAACTGCATCTCCACCCCGGGAGGGACATCCGGGCCTACCCGGTCCATCCAGCGGACCAGGTCAGCGAGGCGCTCCACCGGGTACGTAATGACCGCTGACCCGATGAAGCCGGGCTTGGGGAAGACGCGGACGTGGAATCGCACCACCACACCGAAGAAGTCCGGGCCGGAACCTCTTGCTGCCCAAAGAATATCGGCGTTCTCGGTCTCGCCGGCGTGGCGCAGCTCGCCGTCGGCGTCGACGTAGTCGATCGCGATGACGTTGGAGCACGCTATTCCGAACGCGCGGCCGTTCCAGCCGAAGCCGCCCTGCAACAGGTAGCCGCCGATCGCGACGCCGCGGCAATGGCCGACCGGGAAGTACAGGTCTCGTTTCATCAGTTCGGCGAGCAGCACACTGCCGCCGAGACCGGGTTCGACGGTGGCGGTCATCGCCGACTTGTCGACCGTGAACGCCTTCAAGCGGGACACGTCGATGAGCACCCCGCCGTCGCGCACATGGTTTGCTGACCAACTGTGTCCACCGGAGCGAACGCCCACCTGCCGACCCTCGACCTTCGCGGCCCGGACCGCCGCCACCACGTCGCCGACGGAGTTGGCCTGCACGATGCGGGCGGGGAACCGATCCGGCATATTCGTTCGCCATACGGTGTCGCGTCGAGCGGTCTCGTATCCCGCGTCGTCGCGAGCCAGCGTGCGGCCGGGTGCGGGCGTGGGCT
>JAPLAO010000018.1 GCA_026393245.1 Mycobacterium sp.
GATTGGGCGGTGAACAGCGCCTGCTCGTAGGACTTGTTCAGCCGTTCGGTGGCGTCGCGTTCCTCGGCGACTCCGGCAAGCAGTCGGTCCAGATCGGCATCGGCCTGGGTCAGCAGGGTGAAGGCGCCCAGCGGGTCGGTCGCGCCGGTTCCCTGCGCGCTCGCGACGGCTCTCACCGCCGCATCGCGCGCGGCCGACAATTCGGTCGCCTTCTCCAGCCCGCCCTGGGCGAGTTGCTCGGAGGCCTGGTTGATACCGCGTTGGATGTCCTCGATCGCCGTTGGCAACGTGGAGACCGCCTTGCGGATATCGCTGGCCGCGCTGTCGACGGCATCGAGCATCGTATTGGCCTGCTGCAGAGACGATTCCGCACCGCGCACACAATCGACCAATTCGTCCACCTCGCCGGCCACCGGCTTGGCTGCGAGCTCACGGCCGCGGGTGATCGACTTGTCAGCGAACTCGACCCGCTCGCGTGCGGCATTGACATTGCGTGCCACCGACGCCAGCGCCGCCTCGTCGAACTCGGTGCGCAACTGGGTGAGTTTCTGATCGGAGGGCTCCAGTCGGGCGGTCACGGTGACCAACTGCTGGGTCAGGGTGTCTAGCCGCTCGGGGGCGTTGAAGACCAGATCGCGCATCTGATGGAAGGCCGTGGTCTGGGTTTCCAGTTCCCTGTTGGCCTTGGCCGCCGACACCACCACTCTGGTCAGCAGGTCGCGGCGCTCGGGTAGCGGTTCGGGAACGTCGTCGTCCAACTTCTGGCGTACGGCGAAGGCCTGCTTGAGAGTGGTCCTGGCACTGTCCACCGCGGCGGCGAACGGCGCCGCCTGGGACTCACCGAACTCCTCGACCGCCAGCACCAACTCGTTGGCACTGGTGCGCACGGCATTGTCTACCTCGACCACGATCGACTTCGACAGGTCGTCGAGAGCACCGATCGGCACCGACGCCAACGCAGCCGGATCCGTGGGGTCGACGTTCTTGGCCGCCACCACGTCAGCCTCGTGACGCTTGGCTCGCCGGCGTCGGTTCCAGAACATCAGCGCTGCGATCGCCAACAGGCCGATGCCGACGATCGCCAGCATTGGGAGCAGCGACAGGCCGCCGCCCTTTCCGCCACTCTTGCCGAGGTTGGCCAGGCCGGTGGCGGCCGCGGTCGCCGCACCGGCCCAGTCTTGACTGCGCAGCGCCGGTTCGATCCGGTCGCGGCGGATGTCGTCGACCTTCGTCGAACTGCCGCCGGCCGCCGCGGACGGCACCAGGAACGCATACGAGCGCTGTCCGGTGGCCACGGCCAGGATGGCGTCCTCGTTGCCCAGATCGCTGATGGTGCGGGCCTGCTGAGCCCAGCCCACCGCCCCCTGCGGGGTGAAGGACTCGACGAACACCACCCACAGCCGCACGTGCCGCTCGCTGTAGAGCTGGTCCACCGCCTTCTGCACCTCGGCCTGCTGGCGGTCGCTGAGCACGCCCGCGTTGTCGGTGACGTAGTCCGGCAGTCGGAACGGCGGCTCGGCGGCCGCTGACGGGGCCAGCAGGGTGACGGCGAGCAGGATGGTGGCGAGCAGGCTGAGCAGACGGTGCATGCGCATGACC
>JAPLAO010000356.1 GCA_026393245.1 Mycobacterium sp.
CGGCGTAGTAGACGAGCAGTTCCATCGAGGCCTCGATTGCGGCCATCGGGACGTCGGCCACGCCGTCGTCACGGTGCATGACCTCATCGGCGAGCGCGCGCAGGCGGGCTCGGTCCTCGACGGGTACACCCATCAGTTCGGAGATCACGTCCATCGGAAGCTTGCCGGCGAACTCCGAGATGTAATCAAAACTCTCGGACTGCAAAGCGGCGTCGAGATGCTCTTTGGCCAGTTCGATGACCCTGGCTTCAAGTTCGCGAATCCGGCGGGGGGTGAAGCCCTTCGACACCAGGGTCCGCAGTCGTAGATGGGCGGGGTCATCCATCGCCAGAAACGACATGGTGCGATAGGCCTCGGGGTTGCGTGAGATCGGATCCAGAGACACCCCGAGCTTGTTCGACAGTTCGACGCTGTTGCGAAATCCCTTGTGCACGTCCGCATGACGCGTGAGCGCCCAGAAGTTCAGCTCGTCATTGCGGTACAGCGGAGCCTCCTCGCGGAGGCGTTTGTAGTACGGATACGGGTCCTCGTGAAGGTGGTAGTCGTAGGGGTCCAGCACCAGTGGAACGGTCTCAGCGGTCACTGATCATCCCCATCACCCGACATCAGGATCAGGCCGACCACATATCCCAGCCGATCGGCGATCTGGTGATAGGTGAACGCGCCACTACCGGCGTGCACCAGGGCACCGAAGTAACTCATCTCCAGCGCGGCCACCGTGCGGGCATCGGCATCCGGCCCCAGTGCGGATTTGATCCGCTTGTGAATTTCAGCGCCGATACGGTCACGTACCTTGCGTACGGCGGGGTCGTTGCTCAACAACGCGGTGGTGCAGGCAGCCGCCACTTCCGGCTCATCGGCAACCACGAGTGCCAGGCTTCGCAATGCCTGCTGAACCCGGTTGAGTCTGGCGTCGTTGACATCGGTGAAGTAGGGGACTGCGCTGACTAGATCGAGGTAGGCCTCGGCGATCAGATGATTCTTCGACGAGAAATAGGTGTAGGCCGTGGCGGGGGCCACCTGGGCACGAGCCGCCACGCCCCGTACCGTCAGGTCGGCGTAGGACGAACCCCGCAGCATCTCGAGTGCGGCGCTGACCAACTTGCGGAAGGTTTCCTCCTGGCGGGGCCGACGAGTCGCGTCAGCCCGATCGCGGGGTGCAGTTGCCACGATATCGCTGGACACATGTCCACCGTAATCACCGGCGCCGTGGTCACGCAAGAGAGCGGTGAGAAAACCAACTTCAAGTGCATTTCCACGGACCGGGGTCTTGCATCGTCGATGATGGGGCGTCTAAGGTTCGACAAATATTATCGGACAGGTGTCCATACGGTTGAGGGATACCGCGCAGGGATACCGCAGATAGCGGTAATCCAGTTAGGGAGCGCCGCGGATGGCGATAGCAGCCGATCGCAACAGCGATCTGTTCATCGACGGGAAGTTCGAGTCCGGTGCCGCCGGCCGGTACCCGAACATCAACCCCGCCACCGAAGAGGTGCTCGGAACCGCCGCCAACGCCGATGCCGATGACATGAGCCGTGCTATCGACGCCGCCCGTCGTGCGTTCGACGGCACGGACTGGTCGACGAACACCGAGTTGCGGGTGCGCTGCGTCCGTCAGTTGCGCGACGCCATGCGCGAGCACATCGAGGAGCTCCGCGAGATCACCATGGCGGAGGTCGGGGCTCCTCGCATGCTCACCGGGATGGCGCAATTGGAGGGTCCGGTCGCCGACCTGGAATTCGCCGCCGAAACCGCGCAATCCTATTCCTGGCGAACCGATCTCGGCGTCGCAGCCCCGATGGGAATCGCCACCCAGCGCACCATCGTCCGGGAGGCTGCCGGCGTTGTGGGCGCTATCACGCCGTGGAACTTCCCACATCAGATCAACCTCGCCAAGATCGGCCCGGCACTGGCCGCCGGCAACACGGTAGTGCTCAAACCCGCTCCCGACACTCCCTGGTGCGCAGCGGTGCTCGGCGAACTGATCGCCGAGCACACCGATGTTCCGGCGGGTGTGCCCAATATCGTGACGTCCGACGACCACGCGGTCGGAGCGATGTTGTCTTCTGATCCCCGTGTCGATCTGGTGTCTTTCACCGGGTCCACCGCGACCGGTCGGGCCGTGATGGCTGCCGGTGCCGCGACCATCAAGAAAATGTTCCTGGAACTCGGCGGCAAGTCGGCATTCATCGTCCTCGACGACGCCGACCTCGCCGGTGCCTGCTCGATGGCCGGATTCACCGCGTCCATGCATGCCGGCCAGGGTTGCGCGATCACCACCCGACTGGTGGTGCCGCGCGCCCGCTACGACGATGCGGTCGCCGCCGCCGCTGCCACTATGTCGGGAATGAAGCCGGGCGACCCGAATGATCCCCGAACCATCTGTGGCCCAGTGATTTCCGCGCGTCAGCGTGACCGCATTCAGTCCTACCTGGACCTCGCGATCGCCGAAGGTGGAACGTTCGCCTGCGGCGGCGGCCGACCCGCCGATCGCGACCGCGGATTCTTCATCGAACCCACGGTGATCGCCGGACTGACCAACGATGCCCGGGTAGCCCGTGAGGAGATCTTCGGCCCGGTGCTCACGGTCATCGCTCACGACGGTGACGATGATGCGATCCGGATTGCCAACGACTCGCCCTACGGACTGTCCGCCACGGTGTTCAGCACCGATCCCGAGCGGGCCCAGTCGGTCGCCAATCGGGTGCGGGTCGGCACCGTCAATGTCA
>JAPLAO010000169.1 GCA_026393245.1 Mycobacterium sp.
CTGGTCGCCGCGGCCGACTGCTCGGTTCCGAAGTCCCGGGAATGGGACATCGGCGGACCCGACGTACTCGAGTACGGCGACATGATGCAGATCTACGCCGAGGTCGCCGGGTTACGGCCACGTCGCATCCTGGTGCTTCCCGTGCTCACCCCGCGCATCGCCTCGCTGTGGGTCGGCCTGGTGACCCCGATTCCCACCGGGCTGGCCCGACCGCTGGTGGAGTCACTGCATTGCGACGCGGTGATGGACAACCACGACATCGACAGCATCATCCCGGCGCCCGAAGCAGGTCTCACGTCCTACAAACGCTCGGTATCGCTGGCCCTGGCACGGATCGCCCGCGGCGACGTTGAGACCACCTGGGACACCGGTACCGCCGCGCACCTGCCGACCGACCCGGAGTGGGCCGGGGAGGTGGTCTTCACCGACACTCGTGCTCGGCACACCTCGGCAAGCCCCGAACAACTCTGGAGGGCCGTCGAGCGCAGCGTGCCCCGACAGTGGCGGATCGAGGAACGTGAACCCGGACGGGTTCTCAAGTTGTGCGCCCAACGACGCGGGCCTGGTGACCGCTGGCTCGAGATGCGGGTCACCGCGGAGGGCAGTGGGAGCCGCTACGAACAGCAGGCGATCTTCTACCCGCGCGGACTGCTGGGCCGGTTTTACTGGTTCGCCGCGCGGCCTCTGCAGGCAATGGCGCTGGATCGCCGGGTACGGCGGATCACCTCGTCGGCGAACTGACCCGACTCAGGGCCGATTCAGGGGCGACTGAGCGCCGAGGCGTTGTCGTTGTCGGCCTGCACGGCGGCCAGCATGTTCTCCACGACGTTCTTACCCAGGGCGTTCGCGCTGGGCAGTGGAATCGGGTAACTACCGTCAAAACAGGCGCAGCACAATCGGCTGGCCGGTTGCTCGGTTGCCGTGATCATGGCCTGCTGGGAGATGTAGACCAGACTGTCGGCGCCGATGGCCTGGCGGACGGCCTCCAGCATCTCGCCGTCGTCGGTCTGGGTGCCCGGCGCATTGGCGATCAATTCGGCGGGGGTGGCGAAGTCGATTCCGTAGAAGCACGGCCATTTCACCGGCGGCGAGGCAATCCGCACATGGATCTCAACCGCGCCGGCCTCCCGCAGCATCCGGATCAGGGCACGCTGGGTGTTACCGCGCACGATCGAATCATCAACGACGACAAGACGTTTGCCGCGGATAACCTCTTTGAGCGGGTTGAGCTTCAGCCGGATACCCAGCTGGCGGATGGTCTGCGACGGCTGAATGAAGGTGCGGCCCACATAGGCGTTTTTCATCAGGCCCTGCCCGAACGGGATGCCCGACTCCTGGGCGTAGCCCACGGCTGCGGGTGTGCCGGACTCCGGCACACCGATCACCAGATCAGCCTCCACCGGCTTCTCCCGGGCCAGCCGCCGGCCGATGTCGACGCGGGTGCCGTGCACGGAACGCCCGGCCAGGTTGCTGTCGGGCCGGGCGAGGTAGACGTACTCGAACACGCATGCCTTCGGCGTCGGGGGTGCGAAGCGGGTCGAGCGGACGCCGTCGGCGTCGATGGCCAGCAACTCCCCCGGCTCGATGTCACGCACGAAGGAAGCGCCGACGATGTCGAGTGCTGCGGTCTCCGAGGCGACCACCCACCCGCGGTCCAGTCGGCCCAGCGACAGCGGCCGCACCCCGTACGGGTCGCGCGCGGCGTAGAGGGTGGTCTCGTCCATGAACACCAGGCAGAACGCGCCCTGCACTCCCGGCAGCAGTTCCAGGGCGGCCTGCTCGATACTGGAATCGGCGGACCCGCCGGCCAGCAGCGCTCCCAAGATGTCAGAGTCGGTGGTCGCCGCACCGGGCGCGTTGTGATTGATCAGGCCGGCTTTACGTGCCCGATCGGCAAGCTCGGTGGTGTTGACCAGATTGCCGTTGTGTCCCAAGGCCAATCCGGTGCCCGCGGCGGTGTTGCGAAACACCGGTTGAGCGTTCTCCCACGTTGTCGAACCGGTGGTCGAGTAACGGCAGTGGCCGATCGCGACGTGCCCGGGCATGGCACCGAGAGTCTGTTCGTCGAACACCTGACTGACCAACCCGAGATCCTTGAAGACCAATACCTGGGAGCCGTCGGCGACCGCGATCCCGGCGGCCTCCTGGCCGCGGTGCTGCAGGGCGTACAGGCCGTAGTAGGTGAGTTTGGCGACTTCCTCGCCGGGGGCCCAGACGCCGAAGACGCCGCATTCTTCCCGAGGTGAATCTTCCAGTTGGCCGGTCACGATGATGAGCTGCTCCCTGACGGAGTTTGGGCTGGCTTGGAGCAGAGTCTACGGCCATCGGCAGCCAAAGCGGGAATCGAATCGCGCCGTGTCAGCCGCCGTCGCATTCGCCAAGGCTGACCAGCGGAAACCATGGCGAAATCACTGCGGCGCGGGCACCGGAGAGTCGCAGCAGACCGTCAGTCGCAGCATCCTCGAAGGCTATGAGCCCGGTGACCAACAGCAGCCAGGTTCGCGGATCGGTCTCCACCACGTTCGGCGGTGTTCCACGGGTGTGCTTCGGACCTGAAATGCATTGCACCGCAACGAAAGGCGGGATCCGGACCTCAACGCTCGAACCGGGCTCCAGTGCGGCCAGTGCGCGGGCGCTGAGCCGGACCGCTTCAGCGATCTGCGCGGAGGCGGGTTCAGTGGCGGTGGCGTCGCGGAGCCAGCGTTCGAGGTTGACCAGGGCCGCGCGGATTGCCTGCGGGTCGGCATTGCGGTGCGTGGGCATATGTCAGCAGTGCACGGGTGCAGGAGTCCCAGTTCGGCGAGCCACCGCGAGGACGAGCAGACCTGCGGGCAGCAGCGCGGCGGCAAGGGCGCCGAGGATGGCCCCGATGCCACCGGCGGTCGACATGCCGCCGCTATGCAGTCGTTCCACCATGGTGCCGGCCACCGCCACCCCGACACCCCCCATCGCGATCATGGCCGTCAACGCGATACCGGCCGCCTCCCCCGCCCGCTGCGGACTGACGACGGCTTGAGTGGCCACGGTCGTAAAGGCATAGACCAATCCCAGGGAGAATCCGCAGGCCGTCAATGCCGGCAGATACAGCGCCCAATCGCGGGCGGCCGCAAGCAAACCCAGACTGACGGCAGCGAGCAGAGTGGTCAGACCCATGACCCGCACCGGCTGCCCGGCGGCGAGCCGTCCCGACAACACCCCGCCGAGAGCGGCACCGGCAGACGGTCCGAGGAATACCAGACCGGCCGCCAACGGATCCAGTCCGCGGGCATCTTGCAGATACACCGTGGACAGGAAGATCGTGACCCCGTAGGCGATATTGGCGATCGTGCCCGCGGCCACCAGCACGGTGAAGCGGATGTCACGCATAAACGACAAGTCGACCAGCGGCCAGCGCACCCGGCGCTCGACGATCACGAACAACCAGAGCAGCGCAACGGCGCCGGCGAATGCGCCGACGGTCGCCGCCGACCACCACCCCCATGCCGGTGCCCGATCGAAGGTGAGCGTGAACACCGCGATACCGGTGGTCAACAGCGCCAGGCCGGCGACGTCGATTCGACGCGGTGCGCCCGAGTCACGGGACTCGCTGATCGCGAACACTCCGATGATCGCGCACGCCGCAGTCAGCGGGATGTTCAGCGCGAAGATCCACCGCCATCCGACGGTCTGGGTGAGCAGGCCCCCGATCAGCGGACCGGCGGCATTACCCAGACCGGCGATGCCGTAGGCCAGGCCGATCATCCGGCCGGACTGCCCCGGGGGGAATGCGTTGGTGATCACACTGACCGACGCGGGGAAGATCAGCGCCGCTCCCGCGCCCTGAACGGCGCGGAAAGCGACCAGTGTCGCGACCGACGGCGCCACGGCGCACAGCACGGAAGCGAGTCCGAATAATGCAATACCGGTCAGCAGAACCCGCTTGCGGCCGAAGATGTCGGCCAGTCGGCCACCCGGAACCATTAGCGCGCCGAGAGCGACCATGTAGATGCTGACGATCCACTGCAGATCGGTTGCCCTACTGTCGAAGTCGGTGGCCATTCTCGGCAACGCCAGATTGATCGCGAAGTAGTCGATCTGCACGCAGAACAACGCCAACGACACCGCGACCATCAGCCACCTGCCGTTGGCAGGACCGCCGTCGGCGCCGCCCCGGATCTCGGTCATCCGAAGAGCCCGGGCAACACTCCCTCGGATATCTGGCGTAGTTCGTCAAGCGTCACCGTGAAAAGGCCTTGGATCTCAACGCGATCCGATCCGTCGTCGGAGACCCCGATGCGGGCGACGGGCAGTCCGCGGGCTTCGCACATGGCCCGGAACCGGCTTTCCTCGGTCCGCGGCACCGCCACCAGAACGCGACCGGCGGACTCGGAGAACAGAAAGACAAACGCGTCAGCGACGGACTCACAACCACTGGGAAGCACCAGCCGGCATCCTGTTTCGCCGGCCAGGGCCGCCTCGACAACGGCCTGGATCAGCCCACCTTCGCTCAGATCGTGGGCAGCCGAGACCAGTCCGTCGCGGGAGGCGGCGGTGAGCACGTCGGCAAGGAGCTTCTCCCGTGCCAGGTCCACCTTCGGCGGTACGCCGCCGAGATGATCTGCGGTGACCTGCGCCCAGATCGAGCCGTCGAACTCGTCGCGGGTGTCGCCGAGGAGTAACAGGGTTTCGCCAGGTTCGGCTCCCAGGCCGGTCGGAAGTCGGCGGCGCACATCGTCGATCACACCGAGTACGCCCACAACCGGCGTGGGCAGGATCGCGGTCGCCCCGGTCTGGTTGTAAAAGCTGACGTTGCCACCGGTCACTGGAATGCCCAGGGTGGCGCAGCCGTCGGCCAGGCCCCGAACGGCCTGGGCGAACTGCCACATGACGCCGGGATCCTCCGGGGAGCCGAAGTTGAGGCAGTTGGTCACCGCGATCGGGGTGGCGCCGGTGACGGCGACGTTGCGGTAGGCCTCGGCCAGTGCCAACTGGGCGCCGGCGTAGGGGTCGAGTTGGGTGTAGCGGCCCGACGCGTCAGTCGAGACCGCGATACCGCGTCCGGTGGCCTCGTCGATACGCAGTACTCCGCCGTCGGCGTGCTCGGCCAGCACGGTGTTGCCCCGCACGTAGCGGTCGTACTGCTCGGTGATGAACGCCCGGCTGCACAGATGCGGGCTGCCCAGGAGCGCCAGCAGGGTCGCGCGCAACTCATCGGCGGTCTGCGGCCGTGGGAGTTTCGCACTGGTATCGGCGATCAGTGCGTCCTGGCTTTCCGGTCGCGCCATCGGACGCTCGTACACCGGGCCCTCGTGGGCGACCGTGCGGGGCGGGACGTCGACGACGACGTCGCCGTGCCAGGTGATCGTGAGCCGGTCACCGTCGGCGACCTCGCCGATCACCGTCGCCAGCACGTCCCACTTGCGGCACACCGCCATGAACTTCTCGACGTTCTCCGGCGTGACCACCGCGCACATCCGCTCCTGCGACTCACTCGAAAGCACCTCGGCAGGGTTCATGTTCGCCGCGCGCAGCGGAACCCGATCCAGTTCGATGGTCATACCACCGTCGCCGGCAGACGCTAATTCTGATGTGGCACAGGATAATCCGGCTCCGCCGAGATCCTGGATGCCGACCACAAGATGCGCGGAATACAACTCTAGACAGCACTCGATGAGAACTTTTTCCATGAAGGGATCACCGACCTGGACACTGGGTAGTTTCTTCCGAGATCCGCTTGCGGGATCGAGCTTCGATCCAGCCCCTGTGCCGCTCTCATCGCCGGAGAAGGTGTCGCTGGCCAGCACCGACACTCCGCCGATGCCGTCCAGGCCGGTGCGCGCACCGAACAGGATGATCTTGTTTCCGGTGCCCGAGGCGAATGCCAGGTGCAGGTCCTCGGTGCGAAGCACCCCCACACACATCGCGTTGACCAACGGGTTACCGGCATAGGACGCGTCGAACACGGTCTCACCGCCGATATTGGGCAGGCCGAGGGAGTTTCCGTAGCCACCGATACCGCGCACCACACCGTCGAGCACGCGGCGGGTGTCGGGTGCGTCGGCGGCGCCGAAGCGCAACTGGTCCATCACCGCGACCGGCCGCGCTCCCATTGCCATGATGTCGCGCACGATGCCGCCGACGCCGGTGGCCGCGCCCTGATAGGGCTCGACAAACGAGGGGTGGTTGTGGGATTCAACTTTGAACGTGACGGCCCAGCCATCACCGATGTCGACAACGCCGGCGTTCTCGCCGATCCCGGCCAGCATTCCGGCCCGCATCTCCTCGGTGGTGGTCTCACCGAAGTAACGCAGATGCACCTTGGAGGACTTGTACGAGCAGTGCTCGCTCCACATCACCGAGTACATCGCCAACTCGGCGTCGGTGGGCCGGCGGCCGAGGATCTCGCGGATGCGCTGATACTCGTCGTCTTTGAGTCCGAGTTCGCGGTACGGCTGCGGCTGATCGGGCGTGGCCGCGGCGTGCTCGACCGTGTCGACAGGAGGGATCACAGCGACAGCTTATTCAGGTACCAGGAAGGCGTGCAGTGCGGCGGCATAGGCGCCGACATCGGCGGCGCCCATGAGTTCGCGAGCGGAGTGCATGGCCAGTTGCGGGGCACCCACGTCGACGGTCGGGATACCGGTGCGCGCCGCCGTCATGGGTCCGATGGTGGAACCGCACGGCAGGTCGGCGCGGTGCTCGTAGCGCTGCAGCGGCACCCCCGCCTGGCGACAGGCCAGTTCGAAGGCCGCGGCGGTCCGGCCGTCGGTGGCGTAGCGCAGATTGGGCTGGACCTTGAGCACCGGTCCACCGTTGACGGCGATCGGATGGCCGGGTTCGTGGCGCTCCGGGTAGTTCGGGTGGGTGGCATGCGCCATATCAGCCGAGGCCATCATCGAAGCGGTCGTCAGGCGCAGGAAGTCCTCTCGGTCACCGCCGGCGGCCAACACAATGCGCTCCAACGTCGTGCGCAGAAGATCCGACTGCGCGCCGTGATCGGAGACCGAGCCCACCTCCTCGTGGTCAAACAGCGCCAGCACCGGCAGGTAGTCACCTGGCTCTGCGGCCAACAATGCCTCCAGGCCCGCGTAGCAGCTGGCCTGGTTGTCCAGCCGCGGCGCGCTGATGAGGTCTTTGTCGACTCCCATGATCCTCGACGGGGTCAGGTCATGGGTCATCAGATCGGCGGACAGTAGGTCAACGGGCGCCACACCGGCCCAATCGGCGACGTAGTAGTGGAACGGCCGGGCCGGACCCTCTGCGCCGAATACTGCGTCGAGGTGGCGCTGCGGGTTGAGGCTGACCGAATTGCGGTCCTCGGCGAGGTGGATGGCCAGTTGCGGCACCCGAAGCAGCGGTTCGTCGAACCGCACCATTCGGTGCTCGATGCGGCCGTCCTTACCGAGCGACGAAATCCGGCCGCTGAGGCCTAGGTCGCGATCGAGCCAGGAGTTTAGCCACGCCCCGCCGTACGGTTGCAACCTCACCAGTCGCCACATGGTTTCCGTACGATCCGGGCGCTGTTTGACTCGCAGGTTGGGGCTGTCGGTGTGGGCGCCGATGATCCGGTATGGCATGGGCACCGGATTTCGTGATGCCGCGCTGTGCCACGCGATCAGCGAACCGGCCCGCACCGTGAAGAATCGTCCGGCGGCGGCATCACTCCACCGGTCGGTCTCGGCAAGTTCGGTGTAACCGGACGCCCGCAACCGTTCGGCCACCGTCGCGCAGACGTGAAACGGCGACGGCGAGGCGTCGATGAACTCACACAGTCCGCGCGCGGTCGCCCCGGTCATCACTCAGGAAGCCAGCACTGCGTCGAGTGCCGAAAAGAAGATTCCGAGACCATCGTCGGACGGGCCGGTAAGCGCTTCGGTCGCGTGCTCAGGGTGCGGCATCAGTCCGACCACCCGGCCGTTGGCCGAACTCACGCCGGCGATCCCGCGCATCGAGCCATTGGGATTGTCGGCGTACCGGAACACCACCCGGCCCTCGGCCTCGAGTTCGTCGAGCACGGCTTCGCCTGCCACATAACGACCCTCGCCGGACTTCAGCGGCACCAGCAGTTCCGCACCCGACTCGTAGCGCGACGTCCAGGCCGTCGTAGTCGACGCCACCTGCAGCCACACGTCGCGGCAGATGAAGTGCAATCCGGCGTTTCGGGTAAGCGCCCCGGGCAGCAGTCCCGCCTCGCACAGAACCTGGAAACCATTGCAGATTCCCAATACCGGCATACCACCGCCGGCGGCAGCCACCACCTCGCCCATGACCGGTGCAAACTTGGCAATGGCACCGCACCGCAGATAATCGCCGTAGGAGAATCCACCGGGGACGACGACGGCGTCGACACCCTTGAGGTCGGCGTCGGCATGCCACAGGCTCACCGCTTCGGCCCCGGCCAGGCGCACCGCACGGGCGGCGTCGACATCATCGAGGGTGCCCGGAAACGTGATCACCCCGACCCGCGCGCTCACGATGACTCCCGGCTGACCGACCAGTCCTCGATGACGGTATTGGCCAACAGTGCCTCGGCGATCTCGGCGAGTTGGTCGTCGGTCACCGAATCATCGACCTCAAGCTCAAATCGTTTGCCCTGCCGGACTTCTGAGATGCCGGCATGCCCGAGGCGGCCGAGCGCGCCCACGATGGCCTGGCCCTGCGGGTCGAGAATCTCGGCTTTAGGCATCACGTGGACAAAAACCCGGGGCACTGGAGCTCCTCTGTCGCGGTGGATGGTGCAGGTCGATCCTAGCGGCGGTTCGCCGGCCATGAGCTGAGGTAGGCGATGCACAGCCTGCGCCGCCGGCCGCGCGAGGACCGTTCGCATCCCGGCGTCTCTCTTAAAGAGCACAATCGTCAGCATGGAATTGACGCACTTCGGACATTCATGCCTGCTTGCGGAGTTCGGTGTCGCACGACTGCTGTTCGACCCGGGAACCTTCAGCCACGGTTTCGAGGGCATCACCGGCCTGTCTGCGATCCTGATCACCCATCAGCATCCGGACCATGCCGACCCGGCGCGACTGCCGGCCCTGGTGGCGGCGAACCCCGGTGCCGCGTTGTACGCCGATCCGCAGACCGCCGCCCAACTCGGCGGCGACTGGCACGCGGTCAACGTCGGTGACGACTTCATGGTCGACGGGTTAACCGTCCGCGGTGTCGGCGGCCGCCATGCGATCATCCATCCTGAGATCCCGGTGATCGACAACATCTCCTACCTGATCGGTGACGACGAGCACCGAGCCAAGCTGATGCACCCCGGTGATGCGCTATTCGTCCCCGACGAACCGGTGGAGGTGCTTGCCACCCCGGCCGCCGCGCCGTGGATGAAGATCTCCGAGGCGGTGGACTACCTGCGCGCGGTAGCGCCCCGGCACGCCGTTCCGATCCACCAGGGCATCATCGCCCAGGAGGCCCGCGGCATTTACTACGGCCGCCTGACCGAGATGACCGATACCGACTTCCGGATACTCACCGAGGAGCACTCGGTACGGTTCTAACGAAACGAAGGGAACACCCGTGAGCACAGCCGATCTCGAGCACCTATTCGGACTCAGCGGCAAGACGGCACTCGTCACCGGGGGAACCCGGGGAATCGGCATGATGATCGCCCGCGGTCTGCTGCAGGCGGGCGCACGCGTCGTGGTCAGCTCACGCAAGGCTGATGCCTGCGAGCAGGCTGTCGCGCAGTTGTCGGCGTTCGGCGAAGTGCGCGCTGTCGCAGCCGATCTGTCCCGCCAGGACGAGTGCAAGCGGTTGGCCGCCGACGTCCTCAGCCACACCGACACACTCGACATCCTGGTCAACAACGCCGGAGCAACGTGGGGCGAACCACTGGAAACGTTCCCCACCGCGGCCTGGGATCGGGTACTGGACCTTAACGTGAAGTCGCCGTTCTGGATGGTTCAGGAACTGCTTCCGGCATTGCGCAAAGCCGGCACCCAGGACGACCCGGCCCGCATCATCAACATCGGCAGCATCGACGGAATCCACGTCAGCCCGATGACAACCTACTCCTATTCGGCGAGTAAGGCCGCGATCCACCAGCTGACCCGAGTGCTCGCCAAAGAACTTGGGCCACAAGACATCACCGTCAACGCGGTGGCCCCGGGACCGTTTCCATCGAAGATGATGGCTGCCACGCTGGAGGCATTCGGGGAGGCGATCGCAGCCTCGGCTCCGCTGCGCCGGATCGGCCGCGATGACGATATGGCCGGGATCGCGATATTCCTGGCCAGCCGGGCCGGTTCCTACCTCAACGGAGCGGTGATCCCGGTCGACGGCGGCATCGCCACCACCGCCAGCGGATCGAGTGGGTAGCCGTTCGGGTATCAGGCTGCGTCGGCGAGTGCTGGATCCGGCTGCCATCGGTAGACCACCGGGGCGCAACCGTGCATCAGCGCGAGGTCGACTGCATCGAGTACCGCCTGCCGGGGGCCCGGCTTGCCGAGTTGGCGCGCTGACACAGCCAGGCGCACCGTCCCGCCGCGGCGCGCTGTGCGCTCGGCAGAGAGAACCACCGTCCGACACCACCATGGCTCGGTGAGAAACCCGGCGCCGATGCCGATGACACGTCCCCGAGACGTCGTGCCCCGCAACAGGTCCACGGTCTCGTACAGCCCGATGAGGAGCCGGAAACCATTGCGTGGCAGTGCCATCACGGTTCCGGCGGAGGCAGTCCAGCCCGGTGCTGCGAACAGCCTCGTTCGAAGGCCGAGTTGTTCAAGTGTCCGGTCCGCGCCGATCAGTCGAAGGTTCGCCTCGTGTGCGGGCAGTGTTGCGAATTCGCTGCGCATCCGTTTGGTGGCCGCTTCGTCGAACCCGTGCAGAACCACCGCGTCACCGGACGAGCGGCGGCGCTGCAGCCAGTCGACCGTGGCGTCGTCGGAGTCCAGGCGGTAACCGCCCTTCAGTCGGGGCGCGACGAACAGCGATACCGGTACGTTCCGGACGTCGAGTTGCTGGCGGAATTCATCGAGATGCGGCAAGGTCCGATTGCTGATCCCGGACACCGAGACGATCAACTCACCGGCCACGTTTCTAGCATGCCAAATCCAGGTGTCGGGTCGGTGTCGTCTAGTTGGACGTCAGCGGTCAGTTGCGCGTCACTGCGGGAGTACAGCCTCGATCGCCGCGATGACCTCGGGTGCATCCGGCTCGGTACGGGGCCGGAACCGATTGACCACCGCGCCGCCGGGGGCGACGAGGAACTTCTCGAAATTCCACTGCACATCGCCGGCCTCCCCGCCCGCGTCGGCGGTTTCCGTCAGCACCGCATAGAGCGGATGCCGGTCTGCGCCGTTGACGTCGGCCTTGGCCAGCAGTGGGAACGTCACCCCGTAGGTGGTGGAACAGAACGTCGCGATCTGCTCGGGCGTGCCGGGTTCCTGTCCCATGAACTGATTGCACGGAACGCCGATCACGGTCAGCCCGCGGTCGCCGTAATCGCGCGCCAACTGTTCCAGCGCGCCGTACTGAGGCGTCAGACCGCACTTGGAGGCGACGTTCACCACCAGCACGGCGCGGCCGTCGTAGGCGGCCAGCGAGGTCGGGTTGCCGTCGAGGGTGGTCAGGGGAATCTGTGCCAGGGACATGAGAGCAGACGCTACCTGGCCCCTGCGCCGAATCGCCGCGGGTCTGCCGTCGCCAGTAGCCAGGCGAACTGGAAGGCGGTTTCCTTCCAGCGTTCATAGCGACCACTGATGCCACCATGCCCGGCCGCCATCTGGGTACGAAGCAGCACCGGACGCGGATCGGTCTTGGTGTGCCGAAGCGCGGCCACCCATTTGGCGGGCTCGACGTAGAACACCCGGGTGTCATTGAGTGATGTCATCGCCAGAATGGCCGGGTAATCCTTGGCC
>JAPLAO010000164.1 GCA_026393245.1 Mycobacterium sp.
ATCACGGTGCCACTCGGGGTCATGTTCGCTATCGGGATCGATCGCTGGCGGGGTCGGTTACCGGCAGGAGCGAACATGCTCATGCTGGTGTCCTTCGTCCTGCCCGAAGTGCTCCTGGCTGTCGCGCTGTTGTTCGTGGTGACGTCGCTGCCGTTGCCGATCAAGTTGGGTACCGGTGCCCAGGTGCTTGGTCTGGTGACATTCCAGATCGCCTACCCTGCCGTGTTGGTACGGGCGCGCCTGGCCACCATCGGCACCCAATACGAAGAAGCCGCAATGGATCTCGGGGCTTCACCGCTGGCGGCCTTGCGCAGGGTGACGCTGCCGATGTTGCTTCCGGCGATCTTCGCAAGCACCGTCCTGGTGTTCGCCGATGTGATCGACGACTTCGTTCTGGTGCGCTACCTGTCTGGAAATTCCTCGACCGAACCGGTCTCGGTCAAGATCTACAACACCGCGCGCGCCGCGCCGACACCGGCGCTCAATGCCCTGGCTACCCTGCTGTTGTTCGCTGCGCTACTGGCGATCACCGTGGGCTACCTCATTTACCGCAGGATGACCCGCGGCGACAGCACGGCCGGCGGCGGTATCGCCGCATTCGCCGGCGAGGCGTAAGCGTTTCACCGCTTTACCGCAACCCCTGCGAGTACTAAACTGAACGGGTGTTCAAACAGACCGAGACAGCCCCCGTCCCCGCCGACGCACTTGCCGCATCGCTGGCGCCGTTCGGTTCATCCCGCATGCTTCCGCGCGAGTCCTATGTGGACCCGGCGGTATTCGAGTGGGAGCAGCGCAACATCTTCTCCGGGTGGCACTGCGTTGGCCACGCCTCCGAACTTGACGGCGTCGGCGCGCAACGGGCGGTCGGTACCGGTGCCAACGGCGTCCTGCTGGTACGCGACGAGGACGGGATCGCGCGGGCGTTCGCCAACGTCTGCCGCCATCGCGGGCATGAACTGTTGGCCTGTGGAGCCGACATCAAACGGCGCGGCGTGGTGTGCCCGTACCACTCGTGGTCGTTCAAGCTCAATGGCGAACTGCGCAAGGCGCCCGGATTCGACGACCTCGACCACTCGCAGTTCGGACTGACTGAACTTCGGCTTGTTGACTGGCATGGTTGGCTCTTTGTCGATCCCAGCGGACAAGCCACCGACTTCGCCGAACACGTCGCCGGCACCGAGGAGATCATCAGCCCCTACCGGCCGCAGGATCTCACCATCGTCGCGCGGCACTCCTACGAACTCGCGACGAACTGGAAGATCATCGCCGAGAACTATCAGGAGTGCTACCACTGCTCGACGATCCATCCCGAGCTGTCCAGGATCAGCCCGCCGACCAGTGGTGACAACGTCGAACTGCCCGGCGACTGGATGGGCGGCTCGATGTTCCTGATCGACGAGGCCGAAACGATGTCGCTGTCCGGACGCAGTGGCGGCGTGGCGATCAAAGGTCTGTCCGAACGCGAACTGCGCACCGTGATGTATCTGGTCGGGTTCCCCAACCTGCTGGTGAGCCTGCACCCCGACTATGTGATGACCCACCGGATGACCCCATTGGCTCCGGATCGCACCCATGTGGAATGCACCTGGGCGTTCCCGAAGGATGCGGTTGAGCGGCCCGACTTCGACCCGTCCTACGCGGTGGACTTCTGGGATCTGACCAACCGGCAGGACTGGGCGGCGTGTGAGTCCGTGCAGCGTGGCCTGAGTTCACCGCACGCCCAACCGGGACCGTTGGCACCCGAAGAAGAAGGCGTCTACCAGTTCGTCACGAGGGTTGCCCGCGCCTACGCCGGGAACCGTTGAGCAACTGCGTTACTCGTCTGACTCATCGCCCGAGCCATCGCTAAGACTGTCCAGAGCCCTAGCAGTGAGTTCACGGCCCACCGCGATAACCTCGTCGGCGCGGTGGAAATCCAGGCTTCGGCATGTTGTCCGGGGAATCTCGATGAGCAGATCCGGCGGGTAGGCGGCCAACTGGTGGCGGGCAAGCGCCGCCTGAGCGATCTCGATGGTTCGGTTCATCACCGCGAAACTCCCCAACTTCGGCATCGGCGCATCGTCGGCGTCGTACCCATCGGCGTCGTCATCCTCAGTTGCAGAGAAGGTTTCGGCGACGGTGCCAAATCGGCTGAGTACCGACCGCGCGGTCGGCGTCTCCAATAGCGCTGAGGTACTGCGCAGGAGCCGGTTGAGCCGCTCGCGAGTCGCGGTCGTCTCCAAACCGGATGCGTCTTCGGCGCGGAGGTCGGTATCGGTTCCGGACAGGCTGACGGCGATGGTGAGATCGGCGTTGACGGCGGCGATCGGCGCCATCGGGAGTGGATCAAGGATGCCACCGTCGGCCAGCAGTCGGCCGTCGAGCACATGCGGCGCGACGATCCCCGGGATCGCGATCGAGGCGCGGATCGCGGAATCCACCGGGCCGCGCTGCAGCCATACCGACTTACCGGCGATGAGGTCGGTCGCGACCGCGGTGTACGGGATGGGCAGGTTCTCGATGGTGGCGTCGCCGAGCATGTCGCGGACCGCGTCGAGGATCTTTCCCGCCCGTAGCACGCCGGCGGCCGATATCGACGGGTCGAGTAGTCGCAGCATTGCCCGCTGGGTTAGGGTCTGCGCCCACTCGGTGAACTCGTCGAGTGAGCCTGCCGCATACACGCCGCCGACGAGCGCTCCCATCGACGACCCGGTGATGCCGACCACCTCATAGCCGCGGCTGAGCAGTTCGTTGATGACACCGATGTGGGCGTAACCCCGCGCGCCACCGCTGCCGAGTGCCAGCGCCACCCGTGTAGCCATCGCGTTATCGTCGCTGTTTCGGTTGGCGGGATTCGCAGGCCGTCAGCAGCCGCCGTCGGCGGCGGCCTGGACCGCTATGATCACCGCGGCCTGGTCGGGCTGGCTCAACGTGGCCCACGTCTTCCTGAACGTGGCCGGGCCGCTGGAGACCGACGCCTGAACCTCCTTGAGGTACGGCTCGACCATGGTGTGCGGATCGCCGCCCTTGGCCGTCATCCACTCCTTGGCGGCCAGGCAGGCCTGGGCATACTGCTCCTCGGTGGACTGCGCCGGGAGGGCGGGACGGGGGGTCATGCCACCGGGTGACACGCCGACGGGTTGGCCAGCCGTCGCGGCATCAGGCTGCGCGGCGGACGGTGTCTGAGCAGGTGAATCAGTCCGTGAGCCACCCCCGGTGGAGCAACCCGCGAGCAGGGCGACCGCAGCCGTGACGAGTACCACCGAGCCGCGGGGGGAGTGATAACGAGTCCGGAGCATGAGAGTCAATCTATGCAACGCCGGCGGCCATGATGAAGCAACCCCGGTTAGTCATTGCGGGTAGTCCTGGGTGACCATCCCGCGGAGGCGCTCCGTCTTCTCCGTCGTCCAGCCCGCCGGCTGCATGACCGCAGCCCAGGCATTGACCACATCTTTGACGTATCGGTGTCCGTGGCCGTCAGGAACGTCGACCGCCACCGCCATGTCCGCGGACACCTGCAGGAAGGTCACAACCGGGATCCACTTCATATCGTTGGACACGTCATAGCCCCGCGGCTCGCGCAGCCAATCCGGCTCGGCGAACAGCAGATCCGGATTGAACCAGGCGATCGGGTCGGAGGCATGTTGCAGATAGGCGATCCGGGGGCTGCCCCACGGCGCATCCGGGCGGCCCAGGTTGTCGGCCCGCGCCGCGAACCGCACATTCTCGCCGTCGTCGAAGATGGGCAACCACTCCGGTGACCCCGGATCGCGGTTAACGGTGACGTTGTCCCGCATCGTGTTCTGGAATGTCGGACCGGAGAACAGCGCACCGTTAGTTCGGGCGATGATGTTGTTGGGGCTCAGGAACGGAGCCTCGCCGCCGAAGGAGCCGAGACTCTCGCCGAACACCACGATCTTGGGCCGCTGTGCCTCCGGTAGCGCCCGAACCCGTGCATCGACGGCCTCGAAAAGAGCCTGGCCGGCCTGGCGGGCGTTCTCCTTGTCGACCAGAAACGACAGCCAACTCGGCAGGAATGAATACTGCATGCTGACGATCGCGGTGTCGCCGTTGTACATGTACTCCAGCGAGTCGGCTTCGGCCGCATTGATCCACCCGGTGCCCGTGGTGGTGGCCACCGCGATGACTTTGCGCTTCAGTCCGCCCTCGCGCTCAAGTTCGCGGGCCGCCAACTCGGCGGTCGCACGAATTCCCTTGGCGGAGTTCAATCCTGCGTAGGCACGGATGGGCTCGACCGCCGGGGCTTTGTTGAAATCTGTGAGTTGCGCGACGGTGGGGCCGCCCCGGATGAAAATCCGACCCTGGTGGCCCAGTGACTCCCACGATGCCAGCGAACCCGGGCCGCCGGAGCGCAGCGCCGTGCTCGGAGCCGGATGGTTCGGATCCAGCTCGTCGTTGACGCTCGAGAAGGTCTTGTTCAGCACATCCATGATGCCGCGCACCACGACGCCGTTGAGCAGGGTGATCGACACCGCGAGGAAAGCCGCGACCACCGCGACGAAGGAAACTCGGGGCGGTGCAACGCGATTGAGTTGGCGCACGAGGAATCGAATCAGCTTGCCGATCAGTTGGCCGATCTCGACGAAGACGAACAGAAAAACGATTGCCAGCACTGCAGCCTGCGGGTAGTTGAACCACTGCAGCCGAGGCACGCCCATCAGGTCGCGAACATGGTCCTGCCAGTAGTGAAAGTAGAAGACTCCCATGCCGAGCGCGAGCGCCCCCGCCACCACCAGGACCGGCCAGGCCCACCGCGGCGCCGGTGGACTGGCCGGTTGGGATCGCATGAACCTGATCAGCCATACCGCGAACACGCCGAGGCCGTATCCGATTGCACCCGCGGCGCCGCTGAGCAGACCCTGGAACAGTGGTCCCCGGGGCAGCAGCGACGGCGTCATCGTCAGCAGCAGGAACACCAGGCCGACGGCAGTGCCTGTGAAGGTGTATCTCCGCTTCCACCAGTCCTGTTTGGGTGCTGCGGTTTTCGCAGCGAGGGGTGTTGATTCGGCGACCGTCACTCGGAGAATCTTAGCGGTGGGTGAAGTGAGCAGGCCGTTTCTCGGTGAAGGCTGCCATGCCCTCGGTCTGATCGTCGGTGGCGAATGCCGAGTGGAACAGCCGGCGTTCGTAGAGCAGGCCCTCGGCCAATGAGGACTCGAAGGCCCGGTTGACGGACTCCTTGGCCATCCGGGACGCCGAACGAGACATCTGCGAGATCGTCGTCGCCACCGCGTTGGCCTGAGCCAGCAGGTCATCGGCCGGGACCACCCGGGATACCAGGCCGATGCGGTCGGCCTCGGCGGCGTCGATGGTGCGCCCGGTCAGGATCATGTCCATCGCCTTGGCCTTGCCCACCGCGCGGGTCAGACGCTGCGAGCCGCCCATCCCCGGCAGTACGCCCAGCTTGATTTCCGGCTGCCCGAACTTGGCGGTGTCGGCAGCGATCAACACGTCGCACATCATCGCCAGTTCGCAGCCACCACCGAGCGCATGACCGGCGACCGCGGCGATCAGCGGTGTGCGGACGTCCGCGAGTTTGCCCCAGGCGGCGAAGAAGTCCGAACCGAAGACGTCGGAGAACGACAGCGCGGCCATCTCCTTGATATCGGCACCCGCCGCGAAGGCCTTGGCCGAGCCGGTGATGATGATGGCGCCGATTCCGGCATCCGCATCGAATTCTGCTGCCGCAGCGGTGACTTCGGCCATCACCTGACTGTTCAAGGCGTTGAGCGCCTCCGGTCGGTTCAGTGTGATGGTGCCGACCCGGTCGGTCTGGCTCACCAGGATGGTCTCGTAACTCACGTGTCCTCGCTTTCGTGAAAGGTCAGGTCCGGATCGGCCGGTGCGAAATAGCTTTGTACATCCTCGTCGGTCACCGCGGCCAGCGACACCGGGGACCACGTCGGGTTGCGGTCCTTATCCACCACCTGGGCCCGAATGCCCTCCAACAGATCATGGGAGCGTGCAGCCGCGCAGGACACCCGGTACTCGGCGACCAGGGTCTCCTCGAGGGTGGTGTAGGTCGCGGCCCGGCGGATCGAAGCCAAGGTGACTGCCAGTGCGACGGGGGAGCGGGTGGCGATGAGGTCGGCGGCGTCGTTGGCCGGGCCTGTGTCGAGACCGCGAAGCGCAGCGACGATATCGCTGACGGTCTTGCCGGCGTAGCAGTCATCGATCCAATCACGTTGCGCGGCAAGATCACTCGGCGGTGGGTGTTGGGCGTAGGCGCTCAGTGCCGCGGGCACCCCGTCGGTGACGACGGCGGCGGTGAACGCCTGAAGATCAGCGTGCGGGACGTAGTGGTCGGCGAAGCCCAGCACGATCGCATCGGAACCGGAGGACGGCGCCCCGGTGAGCGCGGCGTGCAGGCCGAGCAATCCGGGCGCGCGCGACAGCAGCATGGTTCCACCGACGTCGGGGATCAGGCCGATGCCGACTTCGGGCATCGCGATCTTCGAGGTGTCGGTCACCACCCGGATACTGCCGTGCATCCCGATCCCGAGGCCGCCGCCCATCACGATGCCGTCCATCAGCACGATGTAGGGCTTGGGGAACGCCGCGATGCGGGCGTTGAGGCGATACTCGTCGAACCAGAACCGCCTGGCTTCGGCGCCGTCGGCCTGCACGCTGTGGTAGATCGCCACCACGTCGCCGCCCGCGCACAGTCCCCGTTCCCCGGCGCCAGAGACGACGACGGCGTCCACCGCGTCGTCTCTCGCCCAATCGGCCAGGGCGGCATCCATGGCGATGACCATGGTGTGGGTCAGAGAGTTGATGGCCTTCGGGCGATTGAGGGTCAAAAACCCGACCCGGCCGTCGATGCGGGTCAGGATCTCGTCGGTATCAGCGCTCACCGGGGAATCTCCGTCCGTGAAAGGTTGGATGTCCTAGTTTTACCAGGAGATTTGACGGCCACATCAACGGGATGGCAGGTAGGCTTGCGCTCGAACGGCAAACCCCGTGCATTTCCCGGGAACTGATCAGGGTGGGCGTTCGTTGGCGCAGTGTTTAGTCGGCTCACTTGGAAGGATCCACAGTGCGGGAAAGCAGCAACCCGATTTTCCGTTCGTTGCCTAAGCAACAGGGCGGTTACGCGCAGTTCGGTACCGGCGGCTCCGGTGCAAACCAGCAGGTCGGCTACCAGACCGAGCCTTATACCAACCGTGCACCGCAGGCCGGTGTCTCGCGGAACATGACCATCGACGACGTCGTCACCAAGACCGGTATCACCCTCGGGGTGCTGTCCGTGGTGGCGGTGATCTCCTACTTCCTGGTGTCGTCCAACGTCGGTTTGGCCATGCCGTTCGTGCTGGTCGGCTCACTGGGCGGGCTCGCCCTGGTGCTGATCGCGACGTTCGGCCGTAAGCAGGACAACCCGGCGATCGTGCTCAGCTACGCCGCACTCGAAGGCCTGTTCCTGGGCGCCTTCTCTTTCGTGATGGCGAACTTCACCGTCGGTGGCGGCAATGCCGGGGCGATGATCGGCCAGGCCATCCTCGGCACCATCGGTGTCTTCTTCGGGATGCTCGTCGTCTACAAGACCGGCGCTATCCGGGTGACGCCGAAGTTCACCCGCATGCTGGTCGCCGGAATGATCGGCGTGCTGGTGCTGATGCTGGGAAATCTGGTGCTGGGGATGTTCGGTGTCGGCGGCGGTGCGGGCATGGGCCTGCGCTCCGGCGGCACGGTGGCCATTATCTTCTCGTTAGTCTGCATCGGGATCGCGGCATTCAGCTTCTTGCTCGACTTCGACTCCGCCGACCAGATGATTCGGGCCGGCGCGCCGGAGAAAGCCGCCTGGGGCGTCGCTCTCGGCCTGACGGTGACGCTCGTCTGGCTCTACATCGAGATCCTGCGTCTGCTGAGTTACTTCCGGAACGACTAGTCACTGCACGACGGGAAGGCCTCGGCTCATCGCCGGGGCCTTTTCCCTATCCGCGAGAGTGCACACAGATCATCCGCGAGAGTGCACACAGATCGCGTTTTATCCCCAGTGGGCGATCAGGGCGCACTCTCGGCGGCGTTGGGGCCGCGATGCTCGCCCTGTGGCGCGCATCGAAGGACCTTTCATCGGGGTCGAGGCCCTCGACGGTGGACTTCTGCGCAAGCATGAGTTGCGGTCCCAGTACTCGGCTCTGTTTCCCGGCGTCTACCTATCGGCGAAGCTAGGGCCGACATTCATTCAGCGGGCCGAGGCTGCCTGGCTGTGGTCGCGCCGCAACGGCGTCATCGGTGGGCTGTCCGCGGCCCGATTGCACGGCGCAAAGTGGGTCGACGATGAGCGGCCGATCGAGCTGGTCTGGTCCAACGGCCGACCACCACCCGGGATCCGGGTATTCAAGGATCGGCTCGGTGAAGCGGAATGCGTTCTACGGGGCGGATTGCCTGTCACCACCGTCAGCCGAACCGCGTTTGATATCGGCCGACGCGGCCGACTCTGGCAAGCCGTCGAACGTCTCGACGCTTTGGGATGCGCAACCGGCTTCTCTGCGGCGGCGGTCGCTCAGGTCGCAGATTCCCATCGCGGCGCGCGCGACATATGCCAACTTCGCACAGCGCTTGCGCTCTACGACGGCGGTGCTCAGTCGCCGCGAGAGACGTGGCTTCGGCTGCTGATCATGCGCGCGGGCTTTCCGAGGCCGCAAACCCAGATCGCGGTCGTGGTGAACGGTCGACGCAAGTACTACCTCGATATGGGGTGGGAAGAGTTGATGCTGGCCGTCGAATACGACGGCGATCACCACCGCACCGATCCGGCGCAGTTCGCCAGGGATATCACGCGTTTAGAAGACTTGGCAGCAATGGGGTGGACGATCATCCGGGTGGCAGCAGGCACCCAGCCGGGTGAGGTCGTCGCGAGGGTGAGGCGGGCGTGGGAGGCGTCGAGAGTGCGCTGAGATCGTGAGCTGGGCGCAAACCGCGATCTGCGCGCACTCTCGGCGGCCGACTCAGCTGAGCCGCTCGACCACCATCGCCATACCCTGGCCACCGCCCACACACATGGTCTCGATGCCGAACGTCTTGTCATGTGTCGCAAGGTTATTCAGTAGCGTCGCGGTGATCCGGGCGCCTGTCATGCCGAACGGATGCCCGAGCGCGATCGCGCCACCGGAGACGTTGAGTTTGTCCTCGTCGATGCCTAGCGCGCGGGCCGAGCCGAGCACCTGCACCGCGAATGCCTCGTTGATCTCGAACAGGTCGATGTCGGAGACCGACATCTTGGCGTAGCCCAGCGCCTTCTTGACGGCCTCGATCGGGCCCAGGCCCATGATCTCCGGCGACAGCCCGGACACCCCGGTCGAGACGATGCGGGCCAGCGGTGTCAGCCCCAGCGCCTTGGCCTTGGTATCGGACATGATCACCACCGCGGCGGCGCCGTCATTGAGCGGGCATGCATTGCCGGCGGTGACGGTGCCGTCGGGGCGGAACACCGGATTCAAGGCGCTGATCTTCTCGTACACTGTGCCGGCGCGGGGGCCGTCGTCGGTGCTGACGACGGTGCCGTCGGGCAGCGTCACCGGTGAGATCTCGCGGGCGAAGAACCCACTGTTGATGGCCTCCTCGGCACGATTCTGGCTGCGCACACCCCAGCGGTCCTGGTCTTCGCGGCTGATGCCGGTGTGCAGCGCGACGTTCTCGGCGGTCTCGCCCATCGCGATGTAGACATCGGGTAGTTCGCCGCTATCCCGTGGGTCGGTCCATGCGGTGGCGCCGGCCTCCTTGGCGGCGTCAGCGCGCTCGCGGGCCCCGTTGAACAGCGGGTTGCGGGTGTCCGGCCAGGAGTCGGCGTTACCGCTGGCGAACCGCGACACCGTCTCGACGCCCGCGGAGATGAAGGCGTCACCCTCGCCGGCCTTGATGGCGTGGAACGCCATCCGGGTGGTCTGCAGCGACGACGAGCAGTACCGGTTCACCGTCACGCCGGGCAGGAAGTCGTAGCCGAGTTCGACGGCCACCACGCGGGCGATATTGAACCCAGACTCGCCGGCAGGCTGGCCGCAGCCCATCATCAGGTCGACGATGTCGCGGGGATCCAGGGCGGGCACCTTGTCCAGTGCCGCACGCACCATCTGGGTGGCCAGATCATCCGGGCGCATGCTCACCAGCGAGCCCTTGAAGGCGCGGCCGATCGGGGAGCGGGCGGTGGAGACGATGACGGCTTCGGGCATGAGGTGACTCCTGTTTTCGGTGACGCGGGGTTGGTGAAAAACCTAGCTCATCCTGGTCTTGCCGACTCCACTCGGCCAGTGACACCACGCTGATACCATGGCGGTATGGCTATGACGCTGAGACTCTCCGACGAGCAGACCGCGAAACTGCGCGCCGCCGCGGAACGCGACGGTGTGTCCATGCATTCCGCGGTGCTGAAGGCCGTCGACGATTACTTGGACCGCCGCACCGCGCGCCGCGACGAGATGCTGACCCGGATCGTCAAAGAACATGACGGTCTCTTGCAGCGCCTCGCTGATGCATGATCGACTACCTCACGTTGGACGACGTACTCGCTGCCGCCGAAGCCCACCTCGGCCGCCCCGCGGAAATCGGCGACTACGGGCTTCTCGAATCTGCCCTCGCACGACCGCAAGCGACGGTTTTCGGTGAGGATGCCTACTCCACGATTCATGAGAAAGCAGCGGCGCTTGTGCAGTCGCTGGCTACTAACCACGCTCTGATCGACGGAAACAAGCGCACGGCGTTCGTGGCAACCGCGCTCTTCTACGGGCTCAACGGCTACCGGGTGCGCGTCGACACCGAGGATGAACTTTTCAACCTGGTGATCGCCGTTGCGACCCGAGACCTCGACACCGTGCAGAAAATCGCCGCACGGCTAACGCCTCTCGTCGAATGAGGGTCGATCGCGTCTAATCCGTGAGCACTTGGCGCAGCGCGACCAACAACTGTTCAGCCGCCAGCGCGTATCCCACCGCCGAAGGGTGATAGCGATCCTCGGAGAACATCCCTTCGGGATCGGTCGCGAAGTGCGGCGCCATCAAATCGGCCAGTGGAACTGGTACACCGCCGGCAGCGCGCACTTCGGCGGTCTGAGCGCGGGCGAGTCTCAGGCCAAGTGATCGGGCCGTCCACCGCAACGGCTGCGGAATGGCGCCGATGACACCCAGATCCGGGCAGGTGCCGACAACCACCGTCGCGCCGGTGGTCCGAAGGCGTTCGACCGCCGCACCGAGTCGCCGCGCCGACGGGCCGATGCCATTGAGTGCGGTGACGTCATTGGCGCCGATCATGATCACCGCCGCATCCGGCGGCGGCCCTGCGACCATCATGGCATCGACCTGTCCGGACAGCCCTTTCGACGATGCCCCGACGATGGCCTTCGTCGCGAGGCGAACCACCGCGCCGGACTGCTCGGCCAGCCCGCGGGCGATCCGCACGCCAGGCACCTCTTCGGCGTCGGTACAGCCGTAACCGGTGGCGGTGGAGTCCCCGAAGATCATCAGGTGAATGTCGAACGGCGCGCCGCGCTCCCACCGGCAGACTCCTCCGCCGCCGGGTGCATAGATGCCGTCGGCGCGGGGTGGAACGTCCCAGGCTTTGGGAATGATGTTGCGGGCCTGTTCGGCCTGTCCGGTCAACAAGTTGCGGGCGCCCACGACGGCACCGCCGGTCGAGGCGAGCACTCCCGCCACGGCTAGCGCCTTGGTGGTCCCGAGCCATCTGGCCACGAGTGACAGTGTGTCCCGCCAACAGGGTTTTTCGGTTACGGACGGGTATCGGATACGGAAAGAAATCGCTTCGGCGGTTGTGGTCTGTGTCACAGCTGTCAAGCTGAATTCCCCGTTACTCGTTAGCTGCATTTGGATCGGCCGACGGGCCCGGCACGGCACTACGACGGCCCGGCACTACAACTGCGGAGGGAGTGTTGACTATGACCGCACCCAGCAAGGTGTCCCCGGCAACCGCGCACAAGGTTCCGATCGCACCCGCGCGACCCCGGCGCTACCCGGTCAGCGATGGCGCTCCGGTCGAGATCATCGAGGACGGCCCCGGCCTTGCGGCTCGCCTGGTCTCCATCGGCGCTCGCGCCACCATGTGGCCGGCACTGGCGGTGCTCAGTCATGTTCCGCACTGGCCCTGGCCATTTGGTGTTGTGGACTACGTCGCCCGGGCACTGCTGCCGTCACCGGGCACGGTTCGCGCCACGGTCGGGTTGCCCAACGCATCGGCCCAATTGGTCCGGGCGCCCGGGGTGCTGCCCGCCGATGGCCGCCGCCGCGTCGTGCTCTATTTTCACGGCGGTGCTTTCATGACGTGCGGGGTGAACTCCCACAGCCGTCTTGCGGGTGCACTGTCGAAGTTCGCCGACTCGCCGGTGCTGGTCGTCGACTACCGGCTGATCCCGAAACACACCATTGGGATGGCCATCGACGACTGCTATGACGGATACCGGTGGCTGAGGTTGCGTGGCTACGAACCCGAACAGATCGTGTTGGCCGGTGATTCGGCCGGCGGGTACCTTGCAATGGCGCTGGCGCAGCGACTGCAAGCCGAAGGCGAGACGCCCGCGGCGATGGTGGCGCTGTCCCCACTGCTGCAACTGGAGAAGGATCCCAAGCTCGCGCACCCGAACATCTACAGCGATGCGATGTTCCCGCCCAAGGCTTTCCACGCGCTTGTCGCTCTGGTTGCGCGCGCGGCCGCGAAGAATATCGTCGACGGGGTACCGGAAGGTGTCTATGAGCCGTTGGACAATATCGAGCCGGGCCTGCCGCGGACGTTGATCCACGTCTCGGGCTCGGAGGTCTTGCTGCACGACGCCCGTTTGGCGGCTCGGCGGCTAGCCGCGGCCGGCGTGCCGACCGAAGTGCGGGTGTGGCCGGGCCAGATCCACGACTTCCAGATGGCGGCACCGCTGATACCGGAGGCCACCCGCTCACTGCGACAGATCGGCGAGTACATCCGCGAAGCCACTGGCTGAGCCATAGGCCACGTGCCACTGGCTGAGCAGCGCGATGTTGGCCAGTAGACTCAAGGACGAGTGACACCGCAACGGAGGAGCGGGGATGGCAGGCGGTCTCGTGGGACTGCTCGACGATGTCGCCGCGCTGGCTAAGCTGGCCGCCGCTTCAGTCGATGATGTGGCCGCGGCCGCAGGTCGCGCCAGCCTGAAGGCGGCTGGCGTCGTCGTCGACGACACCGCAGTCACCCCCGCCTATGTGCGTGGGCTTGCCGCCGAACGCGAACTGCCCATCATCCGGCGCATCGCGACCGGTTCGTTGCGCAACAAGCTGCTCTTCATCCTGCCCGCGGCTCTGTTGCTCAGCGCCATCGCGCCGGTGGTGGTCGAAGTGATCCTGATGTTCGGCGGGTGTTTCCTGGCCTACGAGGGCGCCCACAAGATCATTCACGCACTGCGACACGACGACCACGATCATCACGTGCCGGCAGTACAGGTCGGACCCGAAGCTGAGTCGACGATGATCGCGGGCGCGATCCGCACTGACTTCATCCTCTCGGCCGAGATCATGGTGATTGCGCTCAAAGAGGTCATCGAAGAGCCCTTGGTGTCTCGGGGCGTGATCTTGGCGGTTGTCGCCGTCGGTATTACCGCGGTGGTGTACGGGGTGGTCGCGCTCATCGTGAAGATGGACGATCTGGGTCTCAAGCTGGCCGAGCGTTCGTCACCGCAGTCCCAGCGTCTGGGCCGACTGCTGGTAGCCGGTATGCCCAAGGTTCTGAACTGGCTCTCGGTCATCGGCACCGCTGCCATGCTGTGGGTCGGCGGGCATATTCTGCTGGTCGGATTCGACGAGCTGGGTTGGTCCGCTCCCTACCATCTCGTGCACCGTCTTGAGGATCTGGTCCACGGGGTGCCCGCCGTCGGTGGCGTGCTCGCCTGGACCGTCAACACCGCAGCTTCGGGGTTGGTCGGACTGGTGGTCGGTGCCCTGTTGGTGGTGGTCGTGGAACGGCTGCCGTTTCGCCGGGGGCGCGGGCAACGCGCTGCCCACGGGGGCTGACGCCCGGGCTTTCCGGTCGCCTCGGTCGGGGCGGACCGCATCCGCGCCACACACCTGACACGATGTAGGTATGCGAATCGCGCAGCACGTCAGCGAGCTGATCGGCAACACGCCTCTGGTTCAACTCAACTCGGTGGTTCCCGAGGGCGCCGGGGTGGTGGCGGCCAAGGTCGAGTACCTCAACCCGGGCGGCAGTTCCAAGGACCGGATCGCGATCAAGATGATCGATGCCGCCGAGGTCAGCGGTCAGCTCAAGCCCGGCGGCACCATCGTCGAGCCGACTTCGGGAAATACCGGCGTCGGCCTGGCACTGGTGGCCCAGCGCCGTGGCTACCGGTGCGTGTTCGTCTGCCCGGACAAGGTCAGCGAAGACAAGCGAAATGTGTTGCGCGCCTACGGTGCTGAGGTGGTGGTCTGCCCGACGGCCGTCCCGCCGGAGCACCCGGACAGTTACTACAGCGTCTCCGATCGACTCGTCGCTGAGATCGACGGTGCATGGAAGCCCGATCAGTACTCCAACCCCAACGGTCCGGCGAGCCACTACGAGACCACCGGCCCGGAGATCTGGGCCGACACCGACGGCAAGGTCACCCATTTCGTCGCGGGTGTGGGCACCGGCGGAACCATCACCGGCGCCGGGCGCTACCTCAAGGAGATGTCCGGCGGGCGGGTCAAGGTCATCGGCGCCGACCCGGAGGGTTCGGTGTACTCCGGCGGCACCGGTCGGCCCTATCTGGTGGAGGGTGTCGGCGAGGACTTCTGGCCCGCGGCCTACGACCCGGCTGTGGCCGATCAGATCATCGCGGTCTCCGACGCCGACTCTTTTGATATGACACGACGGTTGGCCCGCGAGGAAGGCCTGCTGGTCGGCGGCTCCTGCGGGATGGCTGCCGTCGCGGCATTGCGGGTGGCCGCCGAGGCCGGGCCGGACGCGCTCATCGTGGTGTTATTGCCCGACGGCGGACGCGGCTACCTGTCGAAGATCTTCAACGATTCCTGGATGTCGTCCTACGGATTCCTGCGCACGCCACTGGACGGCACACTGCCCGAACCGACCGTCGGCGACGTGCTGCGCGGCAAATCCGGGGGCCTGCCCGACCTGGTGCACACCCACCCGTCGGAGACGGTTCGCGACGCCATCGGGATCCTGCGCGAGTACGGGGTGTCGCAGATGCCGGTGGTCGGCGCTGAACCGCCGGTGATGGCCGGCGAGGTGGCCGGCAGCGTGTCCGAACGTGAACTGCTCTCGGCGGTGTTCGAGGGCCGTGCCCAACTGGTCGACGCCGTCGCCCAGCATATGAGCCCGCCACTGCCGCTTATCGGCGCCGGCGACCATGTCAGTGCGGCGGCCAAGGCGCTGCGCGACGTCGACGCGGTAATGGTGGTGGAGGGCGGCAAACCCGTCGGCGTGATCACCCGCCACGACCTTCTCGGCTATCTCTCCGAAGGGCCGCGACGGCGTTGACACGGTAGGGTTGAACCGCATCAATCCTGACGTGGGGAGCCCCGTGACCGAACCGCCCGTACCGCCCAGCAACTTCCCGCCGGCTGGTGACTATCCGCCGCCGCCCGGGAACTATCCGCCGCCGGGGAGCTTCCCGCCGCCCGGGAACTATCCGCCGCCGGGTCCCGGTTACGGTCCGCCGCAGGGATGGGGCCCCCCGCCGCAGGGCGCCTACCCGCCTCCTCCGCCGGGCGCGTATCCGCCGCCTGGTTCCTATCCGCCGCCTGGTTCCTACCCGCCCCCACCGGCCGGTTCCTACCCACCCCCACCGCCCGCCGGCGGCGGCTACTTCCCGCCGCCGCCCGGATATGGCGCGCCCGCGACTGGTTACAGCGTCGGCGAAGGGTTGACCTGGGCCTGGCAAAAGTTCACCAGGAATGCGGCGCCACTGGTGGTGGCGACCCTGGTGTTCTGGCTGATCGGCCTTCTTCTGAGCTGGGTGAGCCGGACGGTGTTGCAAGCGGTCTCGCCGGAGACCTTGACCGTCTTCGACACCGCGGACGGTGTTTTCGAAACGGCGACGCCGACCCTGACCGGTGTCGGTTTAGCCGTGACGATTCTGTCCACCATCGTTCAGATCCTTGTCAAAGGCGGCATCGCCTCGGCTGGCTACGGCGGGTTGCTGGATATCGCCAACGGACAGCCGGTGTCGATCGGATCGTTCTTCCGGCCCCGCAACGTCGTCGCGGTCATCGTCGCGTCGCTGATCGTCGACATTCTGGCCATCGTCGGTCTGATTGCATGCATCCTGCCGGGCCTCGCCGTATTGGTGTTCACCTGGTTCAGCACCGTCGCAATCGTCGACCGCAATATGTCGCCGATCGACGGGATCCGGGCGAGTATCGACATCGTCAAAAAGAACTTCGGTTCCGTTCTGCTGGCGTTCCTGACCTTCGTGGCGCTGCACATCGTCGGGTTCATGCTGTGCGGTGTCGGCCTGCTGGTCACAATCCCGGTCGCCTACCTGTTCCTGGTGTACACCTACCGCAAGCTCAGCGGCGGGACGGTCGCTCCGGCGACCGTCTGATCGGTCGGCTGGGCGGCGCCGTTAGGCTCGACGGCAATGACTGACACACACCGCCGACACGGCTTCGCCACCAGGGCGATTCACGCCGGCTACCGCCCGGACCCGGCCACCGGGGCCGTCAACGTCCCGATCTATGCCAGCAGCACGTTCGCCCAGGACGGCGTCGGTGGCCTGCGCGGCGGGTTCGAATACGCCCGCACCGGCAATCCCACCCGTGCGGCGCTGGAATCGGTACTGGCCGCGGTCGAGGACGGCCGGTTCGGCCGCGCGTTTAGTTCCGGGATGGGTGCCACCGACTGCGCACTGCGGGCGGTGCTGCGTCCCGGCGACCACATCGTGATCCCCGACGACGCCTACGGCGGTACCTTCCGCCTGATCGACAAGGTCTTCCGGGAGTGGGGCGTACACCACACGCCGGTACATCTGGCCGACCTCGAGGCGGTACGGGCGGCGATCACTGCCGACACCCGGATGATCTGGGTGGAAACGCCCACCAATCCGCTGCTGTCGATCGTCGATATCGTCGCGGTCGCCGAAATCGGCCATGCCGCAGGGGCATTGGTGTTGGTGGACAACACCTTTGCCTCGCCCGCATTGCAACAACCGTTGAACCTGGGTGCCGATATCGTGCTGCACTCGACGACGAAGTACATCGGTGGGCATTCCGACGTGGTGGGTGGTGCGCTGGTGACCGACAGCGAGGAACTCGACACCAAGTTCGCTTTCCTGCAGAACGGCGCCGGTGCGGTGCCCGGTCCGTTCGATGTCTATCTGACGATGCGTGGGCTCAAGACACTCGAGTTGCGGATGCAGCGACACTGCGACAACGCAGCACAGGTCGCCGCTTTCCTCGCCGGACATCCGGCGGTGAGTCAGGTGCTCTACCCCGGGCTGGCCGGGCACCCCGGTCACAACGTCGCCGCGCGGCAGATGCGCGGTTTCGGCGGCATGGTGTCGGTTCGGATGAGTGGTGGCGCGGAGGCGGCGCGTAAATTGTGTTCCCGCACAGAGATTTTCATCCTCGCCGAGTCGCTGGGTGGGGTGGAGTCACTGATCGAACTTCCCAGTGCGATGACGCATGCGTCGACGGCTGGTTCGCAACTTGAGGTTCCTGACGATCTGGTCCGGCTGTCGGTGGGAATTGAGGATCCGGCCGATCTGCTCGCCGATCTACGCGACGCCCTAATCTAGGGCCGGCAGCACCGCGGCAGCGGTTAGTGCGAGGTTCACCTCGGCGGTATTCGATCCAGTACCCCAGGGGCCGACAGTTATTTCACCGGCCCGGCGCAGGCCCTCGTCGTTGATATCCAGTGCGGCAGCCAGGCCACCGACCCGATGCAACAGGCTGATGAGTGCCGCGGTGACCGCATCGGGTCGGCGTTGGCCCGACAGCGCCGCCAGCACCGCGTAGCGGACGGCATCGACCCGGCTGCGGTTCTTCACCGGCCACGCATAGGTGTTGCGGCGCAACCGATGTGCAGACAACCCGAACTGGTGGATCTGACCCGTACGCAGCAGTTGATCGAGCACATCATCTTCGGCGTGTTTGCGGATTTTGGCGAGCGCCGCGCCCGGGGTGATCGGCCCCTGTGCCAGCAGTGCCAAGCTTGGCCGCACCGCCGGGTCCAGTGGGACTTGGCCTTCCAGTGCGACTAGCCGCCCTGGTTCCACCGGTTCGGTGACAAGCGCGGGACGAACCCGGCAGTCGTAGGACAGGTCGAGGATCAGCGCTGCGGCGAGCACCCGGGTGAGCCGGAAGCGGTCCAATCGGGGCTGCGCCGAGGAGTTGTCCAGCAGAAGAAGCAGCAGATCCTCGGCGATACGCGCCATGGGTGTCCGACGGACTAGGCGTGATACGGCTCGGCGCTGACCAGTGTGACCTCGACGGTGTTGCCATTGGGAACCATGTAGGTGCGCTTATCACCGACCTTGGCGTTGAGCAGTGCGGCGCCGAGTGGTGAGTTGGGCGAATACACCTCGAGATTGCCGTTGCCCAAGACTTCCTGGCGGGTGGCGATCAGGAACGTCTCGGTATCGGTCTTCTTGCCGTTGTAGTAGACCTTGACCACCGAACCGGGCAGGGCCACACCGGACTGCTTGGGAGCCTCGCCGACCTTCGCGGTGTTGAGCAACTCCTGCAACTGGCGGATCCGGGCCTCCTCCTGGCCCTGCTGATCACGCGCGGCGTGGTAGCCGCCGTTCTCCCGCAGGTCGCCCTCCTCGCGCCGGTCGTTGATCGACTCCTGGGTCAACCAAACCACCTGGGTATCGCTCATCTCGTCGCGCTCCTCAATCGTGTGTTCCGCGATGTCTGCGGTGCAGTCATCAGCCGCTGCCGGGAACTGCGGTCTGACCCTGCGTGTATCGCTGCCTTCGGAAAGCCACGAGCCGTATCCATGGGCACGGCTCGCGCAAATGCAGCAATACACGGCTCCCAGCAGGAACCGTGTTGTGGGCCAAATTGTAGCATCGGCGCCGTTGGCGTACTTTGCGTTCCTGCGCTTCGCGGAGGCGGCAGATTCGCCCTACGGCGCGCGGAGATAGGGCGGAATGTCGGTGCCGCAGCCGTAGATATCGCCGACGAATGGCCGCCGGTATGACGTGACGTTGGCGTTGACCTGCACCGTCTTGGCTTCGGAAGGCTCGATCAGGATCTCTCGCCGGCCGGTCTCGGCACCGTCGTGAGAGCGCGCCCGCACGATGCACACCACGGGGATTGCCGGGTCATCTCGCGTCACGCTGATCGTGACCGACACGGTCTGGCCGTCGAGAACGTCAAACGCAACGGTTTTGCCCTCGACGGCAGTGCCCTCGAAGCGCTGATAGGCGATCGCCGCCACGGCCACTCCGGCCGCGAGGGCCAGTGTGGTCAGCGCAATCGTCCACCGGCGCCGTTTTACCGGTGTCATGGGCGACCGGCCGTATCGTGACGAAGCCGCGGGCGTCTCGGCCATGGGTGCAGTGTGCCTGCCGACGGTGACCGGGATTGCGGGCACCCCTGCCACTGATGGAACTATGGGGTCCACAACAACGATGGGGCCCACAACAACGATGGGGCCCACAACAACTGTAGGGCCCGCAACTGTGGGGCCCATAACGATGGCCGCCCGTGACGGGCGGTGGCAAAACACGTAGAGGAAAGATGTGACCGAACGGCGGTTGATGGCGGTTCACGCCCACCCGGACGACGAGTCCAGCAAGGGTGCGGCGACGATGGCGCGTTATTCCGACGAGGGCGACCGGGTTCTGGTGGTCACCCTTACCGGCGGCGAACGCGGCGACATCCTCAATCCGGCACTGGACCTTCCCGATGTGCGGGAGCGCATCGCCGATGTTCGGCGTGACGAGATGGCCAGGGCCGCCGAGATTCTCGGTGTGGAACACCGCTGGCTCGGATACCTCGACTCCGGCCTGCCACAGGGCGATCCGCCGCCACCGTTGCCGGAGGGCTGCTTCGCACTGGTACCGCTGGAAGAACCGGTCGCCAGGCTGGTGCAGTTGATCCGCGAGTTCCGGCCGCACGTGATGACGACCTATGACGAGAACGGCGGATATCCGCACCCCGATCACATTCGCTGCCATCAGGTTTCGGTAGCAGCCTTCGAAGCTGCCGCTGATCATGAACTTCACCCCGAGGCCGGGCCGGCGTGGGCGGTGCCCAAGCTGTACTACTCCCACGGCTTCATCCGTCAACGGATGCAGACGTTGCAGGACGAGTTCGCCAAAAACGGTCGAGAAGGGCCATTCGCGCGGTGGCTGGAGAACTGGGATCCCGATCACGACGCGCTCTCGACCCGCGTCACCACGCGGGTGCGCTGCGCCGAACACTTCATCCGTCGCGACGACGCTCTGCGGGCGCACGCCACCCAGATCGACCCGGCGGGTTGGTTTTTCGAAACCCCACTGGAATGGCAACATCGCCTCTGGCCGACCGAGGAGTTCGAGTTGGCCCGCTCCCGGGTACCCGCGGACTTACCCGAAGACGATCTCTTCGCCGGAATCGAGGTTTTCGAGTGAGCCTGGATTCTCGACTCACCCAGACCCTGACCACACTGCTGGCCGAGGGCCCTACGAAGACCGGACCCGATTTCGGCAAGGCCAGTCCGGTCGGTCTGCTCATCGTGGTGCTGCTGCTGTTCAGTGTGTTCGCTCTGGTGTGGTCGATGAACCGGCACCTGAGGAAGATCCCGGCCAGCTTCGACGGACTTGATGGTCCCGACGGCGCAACCGACGATCAACGGGACGCCGACGGCGCTGGCGCCGAGTCCGCCGATGCCGATACCCCAGAGCGCCCGGGTGAACCCGGTGGGTAACGCCCTCGCCGCGGCGACCAGTCCGTATCTGCGCCAGCACGCCGAAAACCCGGTGCACTGGCAGCAGTGGAGCGCTGACGCGCTCGCCGAGGCGGTCCGTCGCGACGTGCCGATCTTGCTGTCCATCGGATACGCAGCCTGTCACTGGTGTCATGTCATGGCACATGAGTCGTTCGAAGACGAGTCGGTGGCCGCGGTGATGAACGAGTACGTGTGCATCAAGGTCGACCGGGAGGAACGCCCCGACCTCGACGCGGTGTACATGAACGCCACCGTGGCGCTGACCGGGCACGGTGGTTGGCCGATGACGTGTTTCCTCACCCCGGACGGTCGGCCGTTCTTCTGCGGAACCTATTACCCCAAACCGCAGTTCCTGCAACTGCTCGGGGCGGTGGTCGAAACCTGGCGGGAGCGCCGCGGCGAGGTTGAACAGGCTTCCGATCACATCACGGGCGAACTTCGCCGGATGGCTGCCGGACTACCGGGCGACGGGCCCGAGGTAGCGCCCGCGCTGTGCGATCAGGCCGTCGAGTCGGTACTGCGCGATGAGGACATCACCCGTGGCGGCTTCGGGCCGGCACCGAAGTTTCCGCCGTCGGCTCTGCTGGAAGCGCTGCTGCGGAACTTTGAGCGGACCGGTGCGGCGGCGCCGGTCGATACGGTGCGGCGCACCTGCACGGCGATGGCGCGCGGCGGTATCTACGACCAACTCGCCGGCGGATTCGCCCGCTACAGCGTCGACGCGCAGTGGGTGGTGCCGCACTTCGAGAAGATGCTCTACGACAACGCGCTGCTGTTGCGGGCGTACGCGCATTGGGCCCGGCGCACAGATGACCCGCTGGCTCGCCGTATCACTGCTGAGACGGCGGCGTTCATCATCGGCGATCTCGGCGACGGCGGGATGTACACCTCCTCGCTGGACGCTGACGCCGCCGGATCGGAGGGCTCCACCTACGTGTGGACGCCCGGGCGACTGCGCGATGTGCTCGGTGATGGTGACGGACGTTGGGCCGCAACTGTTTTCGGTGTCACCGACGCCGGAACATTCGAGCACGGAAGCTCGGTGCTGCAATTGCCGGCCGATAGTGATCCGCTGCCGGATCAGGCCGACCGGTTCGCGCGGGTGCGTTCGACGTTGCTGGCAGTAAGGCATTCACGTCCGCAGCCGCCGCGCGATGACAAAATCGTCACCGCGTGGAACGGTCTTGCAATCACCGCACTGGTCGAGGCCGGAGTCGCACTGGGGGACCGCAACCTGATCGAGGCGGCGCGCCGGTGCGCGCGAACGCTGCTCGATCTGCATCTGGCCGGCGGCCGACTGCGCCGGGCGAGTCTCGGCGGCCGGGTCGGGGACAGCGCGGCGATCCTGGAGGATCACGCGATGCTGGCCACCGGTCTGCTGACGCTCTACCAACACGCCCGGGATGAGTCGTGGCTGGCGTCGGCCATCGGCCTGATCGACATGGCCCTGGAGCACTTCGCCGATCCCGACCGGCCCGGCCGGTGGTTCGACACCGCCGACGATGCCGAACAACTGATGGTGCGTCCCGCCGATCCGATGGACGGGGCGACCCCGTCGGGGGCGTCGTCGATCGCCGAGGCACTGCTCACGGCGGCGCATCTCGTCGACGCCGCCCGCGCCGGCCGCTACCGCGAGGCCGCCGCCGCCACACTGCTGGCCCACTCGCCGCTACTGGCGCGGGCGCCGCGAGGATCCGGACACTGGTTGGCCGTGGCCGAGGCCGCGGTGCGGGGCCCGATCCAAGTCGCGGTCGCCTGCTCCGGTCAGGACTCGGAGTTGCTTGCCGCGGCACGCCGATTGGCACCCGGTGGGGCGATCGTCGTCGGTGGCCCGGCGGATTCGATGCCGCTGCTGGCCGGGCGGGATCGGGTGCGTGGCGTCGACGCCGCCTATATCTGCCGCGGCACGGTATGCGACCTGCCGGTGACAACCGCGGCGGAACTGTCCGCGGCGCTCGGGGTGCCCGTGTAGCGTGGCGCCATGGTCAGCGTCGAAGACATCACTAATGCCGTCAATCGCTATCTCGAACTCGTTGCCACCGGGACCGCCGATGAGATCGCGGCGCTCTATGCCGAAGACGCCACCGTGGAGGATCCGGTAGGCGGCGGCGAGGTGCACATCGGCCGCCAGGCCATCCACGGTTTCTACAAGAACATCGAGAACATCCCGCGCGCAACGGAATTGCATGCTCTTCGGGTGGCCGGCCACGAGGCGGCGTTCATGTTTTCCATCACCGTAGGTGGCGACGACGGCAAGATGCGTATCGAACCGATCGACGTGATGGTTTTCAACTCCGCCGGCAAGATCACCTCGATGAAGGCCTACTGGTCACCGGCCTACGTGACGCCGCTGTAGTAGCTCAGAAGACCGCGAGCCAGATGGCGATGTAGTGGCAGATGGCCGCCACCGCGGTACAGGCGTGGAAGAACTCGTGGTGGCCGAATGTCGTCGGCCACGGGTTGGGCCATTTGAGTGCGTAGAGCACCCCGCCGATGCTGTAAAGCACCCCGCCGACGATCAGCAGAATCACCGCCGCCAGACCGGCGCCGTTCATGATCGGCCCGATGAACCACACCGCGACCCAGCCCAGCAACAGGTAAAGCGGAACCCCAACCCAGCGTGGTGCCGAGGGCCAGAACATCTTCAGCACGACCCCGGCCAATGCGCCGGCCCACACGATCCAGAACAGCAGCCAACCGTCGTGTTCGGGCAGGGCCAGCAGGGCGAACGGCGTGTAACTGCCGGCGATGAAGACGAAGATCATCGAGTGGTCGAGCCGCTTCATCCACTTGTGGGCGGTTTCTGAGCGCCAGTGCACGCGGTGGTAGGCACCACTGACCGCGAACATCGCCACCAATGTCAGCGTGTAGATCAGAGTGGCGATTCCGGCCCGGTTGGACTGGGCCGACCAGGACGCCGAGACCAGGGCCGCTCCGGCGACGGCCGCGATGAACGCCGAGTACACGTGAATCCAGCCGCGGGCCCGCGGCTTACCCAGGAACTCGGCGACCCCGTCGACGACGGCCTCGGGAAAGTCCTCGGCCTCGGTCCCTGTGGTCATCGCGATCTCCGTTACCGCCGGGAGGGCCTGTGCCCCCACTGTCTCCACAGGACCACAGTAGTCTGGGCTGTCGTGGAGCTCATTCCGCCGCGACTCAAGGAGCCGGCCTACCGGCTCTACGAAATGCGGTTGCGGCAAGAACTCGCACTCTCGAAATCCGCACTTCCGCGCCATATCGCTGTGCTGTGTGACGGTAACCGGCGCTGGGCACGTGATGCCGGCTACGACGACGTCAGCTATGGCTACCGAATGGGAGCCGCGAAGATCGCCGAAATGCTGCGGTGGTGCGACGAAGCCGGCATCGAGATGGCGACGGTCTATCTGCTCTCGACCGAGAACCTGCGGCGCCACGCCGAGGAGTTGACGGCCCTCATCGAGATCATCACCGAGGTGGTCGAGCAGATCTGCGCTCCGGCCAACCGGTGGACAGTGCGCACTGTCGGCGATCTGGAACTTCTCGGCGACCAACCGGCCCGCCGACTGCGTGACGCGGTGGACTCGACGGCCGGGGCGAGCGGCAGTTTTCATGTCAACGTCGCGGTCGGTTACGGCGGCCGACAGGAGATCGTCGACGCGGTCCGGGCGCTGCTGGGCAAGGAGGTCGCAATCGGTGCCACCGCCGAGCAACTCATCGAGGCCGTCACTGTGGACGGCATCTCGGAGAACCTCTACACCTCCGGCCAGCCCGACCCGGACCTGGTGATCCGCACTTCCGGCGAGCAGCGGTTGAGCGGATTCCTGCTGTGGCAGAGCGCATATTCGGAGATGTGGTTCACCGAGGCGCACTGGCCGGACTTCCGCCGCGTGGACTTCCTGCGGGCGCTGCGCGATTACAGCCGCCGACATCGGCGCTTCGGCGCTTAGTCGTCGCTTGTCTGAGTGTCAGAGCTTGCGGAGACGCAGCCGGTTGATGGAGTGATCGGCGTCCTTGCGCAGCACCAGGGTGGCCCGCGGACGGGTGGGGAGGATGTTCTCAATCAGGTTGGGGCGGTTGATGGTTCGCCAGACGTCACGGGCCGCGCTGGCCGCCTGCTGGTCAGTCAGGCTGGAGTAGTGGTGGAAGTGCGATGCCGGGTCGGCGAAGGCGCCCGCGCGCATGGCCAGGAACCGTTCGGTATACCACTGTTCGATGTCTTCGATGCGGGCATCGACATACACCGAGAAGTCGAACAGGTCCGAGACCATCAGTCGGGTACCGGTCTGCAGGACGTTGAGGCCCTCGAGGATCAGGATGTCGGGGTGGGTGACGACATGTTTGTCGTCGGCCACGATGTCGTAGATCAGGTGTGAGTACACCGGCGCGCACGCCTGATCTGATCCTGACTTCACCGACGTGACGAACCGCATCAGTGCGCGCCGGTCATAACTTTCTGGAAATCCTTTGCGGTGCATGAGGTTTCGCCGGGCCAGCTCGGTGTTGGGGTAAAGGAAACCGTCGGTGGTCACAAGGTCAACCCGGGGGTGGTCCTCCCACCGGGACAGCAGTGCCTGCAGCACGCGCGCGGTGGTCGACTTGCCGACCGCGACGCTCCCGGCGACGCCGATGACGAAGGGCACCGGCCGGTCTGGGTTCTGTCGGGGTTCGCCGAGGAATTCCGAGGTTGCGGCGAACAGGCCTTGTCGGGCGGCGACCTGCAGATGGATCAGCCGGGCCAGCGGCAGATAGACCTCTTCGACCTCGAGAAGGTCGATCTGCTCGCCGATTCCGCGTAGGCCGACCAGTTCCTCCTCGGTGAGCTTGAGCGGGGTCGACATCCGCAGGGCCCGCCACGCAGCCCGATCGAACTCCACGTAGGGGCTGGGTTCACTCAGCCGCGCCATATAACAAGTGTTGCAGTTAGCGTGGATGCCATGGAGCCCGACCACCTCATTGACGAATACCTATTGCTCGGCTTGCGGTTCGACCGCATCGAGGAAGGCTACGTGGACGCCTTCACCGGCGACCCCCGGTTGCGTCGGCAGGTGGCCGATGAGCCCGCCCCCGATCCGGCCGGGCTGGCTCGGCAGGCCGACCGACTGCTGGCTGGGCTAAGCGGGGTTCCGCGCAGCTCGGATCCCGCGGCGGGGTTCACCGATCAGCGAGCGGACTTCATTGCCGCCCATCTGCGGGCCCTTGCCTGCGCCGGTCGGCGCTTCGCCGGCGAGGACATCGGATTCGTCGACGAGGTGCGCCATTACTTCGACGTGGAGATCAGCCGGGGAGATCCGGATCGCTACCGCGCCGCCCATGCCCGCATCGATGAGGTGCTCGGTGGCACCGGTGGGCTGGTCGAACGGATGGAGGCTGACCGCCGGGCCGACGAGATACCCGCGGACCGCCTGGAGGGCTGCGTCCGCGCGTTCTCCAGCGCCCTGCGCGATGTCGTGCGGTCCACCTACCCGCTGCCCGACACCGAGACCGTGGTCTATGAGGTGGTGACCGATAAGCCGTGGTCGGGTTTCAACTATTACGAGGGCGATTACCGCTCGACGGTCGCCATTAATGCCGATCTCAAGCAGCAGATGTCCAACCTTCCCGGCCTGGTGGCGCATGAGTCCTACCCGGGTCACCACACTGAACACTGCCGAAAGGAAGCCGGATTGGTCGCCGGTCTCGGCCACTGCGAGCAGACGATATTTCTGGTGAACACGCCGCAATGCCTGATGGCTGAAGGGCTGGCCGATCTGGCCCTGCATGCTGCGGTGGGCCCGGGCTGGGGTGCCTGGGCGGCGGAGATTTACGCCGACCTCGGCCTGCGGTTCGACGGGGAGCGCGCCGAGGCGCTCTCGCAGGCGCGAGCGGCGCTGGCCGAGGTCCGCCAGGACGCCGCGCTGATGCTGCACGACGAGCATCGGGACGTCGACGATGTCGCGGCGTTCCTGCAGCGCTGGCTATTGGTCGACGACACCCGGGCACGGCAGTCGCTGAGGTTCCTGTCCTCTCCGCTGTGGCGTGCCTACACCAGCACCTACGTCGAGGGTTATCGCCTGCTGCGAACCTGGCTGGATGATCGGCCTGCGGGTGTCAGCCCGACCGAGCGGTTCGGCCGGTTGCTCGACGAGCCGCTGATTCCGTCCTCGTTGCGCGCCGAATTGACCGCATGATCTCGCGGCCGGCTACCACTGCGGCGGTTGGGATTGGTGAGGTACGACGCACCGGTGTCCAGAGCCGCTGATGACCGAGACCGGCCGCGGCGACTAGGATTCTCGGCATGACTATCGACGCCATTGTGTCAGCCACCGCTGCCCCCGGAGCCGACTATGCCGCCACCGCAGGCGAGGCCTACCGGGCGGCGCTAAGCGTCATCGAGTCCGTCGAGCCGCGGATCGCGGCGGCCACCCGCAAAGAGCTTGCTGATCAACGTGATTCGCTCAAACTGATCGCCAGCGAGAACTACGCCTCGCCTGCCGTGCTGCTGACCGCGGGCACCTGGTTGTCGGACAAATATGCCGAGGGCACCATTGGCCACCGGTTCTACGCCGGCTGCCAGAACGTCGACGAGGTCGAGTCCATCGCCGCCGAGCATGCCCGTGAACTTTTCGGTGCCCCCTACGCCTACGTTCAGCCGCACTCGGGTATCGACGCCAACCTGGTCGCGTTCTGGGCCATCCTGGGCACCCGGATCGAGGCCCCCGCCCTGACCGAGGTTGGTGTGAAGAACGTCAACGACCTCTCCGAGGCGGAGTGGGAACGACTGCGCGCCAAACTCGGCAGCCAGCGGTTGATGGGGATGGCCTTGGATGCCGGTGGGCATTTGACCCACGGGTTCCGGCCGAACATCTCCGGCAAGATGTTCCACCAGCGCAGTTACGGCACCGACCCGTCGACCGGGTTGCTCGACTATGACGCCATTGCCGCCGCTGCTCGCGAGTTCAAGCCGCTGATCCTGGTCGCCGGATATTCGGCCTACCCGCGCCGGGTGAACTTCGCCACGATGCGCGAAATCGCCGATGAGGTGGGCGCCACGTTCATGGTCGATATGTCCCACTTCTCCGGCCTGGTGGCTGGCAAGGTGTTCACCGGCGACGAGGATCCGGTGCCGCATGCCCACGTCGTAACGTCCACCACACACAAGTCGCTGCGTGGGCCTCGCGGTGGCCTGGTCTTGGCCACTGCCGAATACTCCGACGCCGTCGACAAGGGTTGCCCGATGGTTCTCGGCGGGCCACTGTCGCACGTGATGGCCGCCAAGGCGGTTGCCTTCGCCGAGGCGCGCCAGTCGACGTTCCGGGCTTACGCGCAACGTGTGGCCGATAACGCCAAGGTGTTCGCCGACGGACTGTTGCGCCGAGGCGCCCGGCTTGTCACCGGCGGCACCGATAACCACATCGTGTTACTCGACGTGCAGTCGTTCGGCCTGACCGGCCGTCAGGCCGAGTCCGCCCTGTTGGATGCGGGCATCGTCACCAACCGCAACTCCATCCCGGCGGACCCCAACGGCGCCTGGTACACCAGCGGAATCCGGTTCGGGACGCCTGCCCTGACGACCCGCGGTTTTGGGCCGGCCGAGTTCGACCGGGTCGCCGAACTGGTCGTCGAGGTGTTGTCCAACACCACCCCGCACGGCACATCCAAGGCCAAGTACACCCTGGTGGACAGCACGGCGGACTGGGTGCGCGCGGCGTCGACGGAACTTCTCGACGCCAACCCGTTGTATCCCGGTCTGACGCTGTAACCGGGGAATCGCCGGGGTTCCGGCGACTTTTAAACGTCCGTTAACTTCGGTTACAGTTACCGCATGGCACAGCTACCTGTCGCTAATGCGCTGACCCTTGAACTTGAGCCGGTTGTCGCCGACAATCTGGCCCGTCACCTCGAGACCGCGGACGAGTGGTACGCCCACGACTACGTCCCGTTCGACCAGGGCCGCAATTTCGCCTTCCTGGGAGGCCAGGACTGGGATCCAACCCAGGTGACGCTGCCCCGCGAGGTCGTCGACGCCCTTGAGGTCATGCTCATCACCAAGGACAATCTCGCCGGTTACCATCGCGAACTCGTCGAGCACTTCATCCTGGAGGACAAGTGGGGACGGTGGTTGGGCCGCTGGACCGCCGAGGAGAACCTGCACGCCATCGCGATCCGCGATTACCTGGTTGTGACCCGCAACTTCGATCCAGCCGCCGATGAGGACGTCCGGCTGGCTCATGTGATGCGTGGCTACCGCGCCGATACCTACACCCAAATCGAGACGCTGGTGTTCATGGCGCTCTACGAGCGTGCGCATGCGGTGTTCCTGCGCAACCTCGAGGCGAGGATCACCGAACCCGTGCTCAAGCGGCTCGTGAGCCGGATCGCCGCCGATGAGGAACGACACGAGGCGTTCTTCCACGAACTGGTCGCTCACTGCCTGGTGCACCATCCCGACCAGACCACCGGCGCGATCGCTCGCCGCGTGGCTGAACTGGGGGTGGTCGGCGGTGACATTCTCGAGTACGCGGGCAAGCTGCACGTGATCGCCGATGCCGGCATCTTCGATCGGGACACCACGTTGACGGTGATCTCCGATCGCATCGCCGCCTGGGGTTTATCCGACGACGCGCGACTCAAGAAATTCGTCCGCGCGTAACCCATTGGCGGCGCGCCGCGCGAACACGCCGGGACGCACCGGGGTAGCGTCGGAATCGTTAGCCAGCGAGTCCAGAGGAGCGCCTGTGACCGATCCGCACCCGCCTATCAGGACGTATGTGATTGACACTTCAGTCCTGTTGTCCGACCCCTGGGCGTGCACGCGGTTCGCCGAACATGAGGTGATCGTACCGCTGGTAGTGATCAGCGAACTCGAGGCCAAGCGCCATCATCACGAACTCGGCTGGTTCGCCCGCCAGGCACTGCGGCTCTTCGACGATCTGCGGCTCAAGCATGGCCGTCTTGATCAAGCCATCCCGATCGGCACCCAGGGCGGCACCCTGCACGTTGAGCTCAACCACAGCGACCCGACGGTACTGCCGGCGGGCTTTCGCACCGATACCAATGACGCCCGGATCCTGACCTGCGCGGCCAATCTCGCCGCCGAGGGCAAGCGAGTCACGTTGGTAAGCAAGGACATTCCGCTTCGGGTCAAAGCCGGTGCCGTCGGACTGGCAGCCGACGAGTATCACGCACAGGACGTGATCACATCCGGCTGGACCGGCATGTCCGAGCTCGAGGTGGCGTGCGAGGAGATCGACCTGCTCTTCGCCGAGGGTGAGATCGACCTGGCTGATGCGCGAAACCTGCCCTGCCACACCGGAGTTCGGTTGCTCGGTGGTACGTCGCACGCCCTGGGCAGGGTGAACGCGGACAAGCGCGTCCAATTGGTGCGCGGTGACCGCGAGGTGTTCGGATTGCGTGGGCGCTCCGCCGAACAGCGGGTCGCCCTGGACCTGCTGCTCGACGAGTCGGTCGGCATCGTCTCCCTCGGTGGTAAGGCAGGCACCGGTAAGTCGGCCCTGGCGCTGTGCGCGGGTCTGGAAGCGGTTCTCGAACGGCGCACTCAACGCAAGGTTGTGGTGTTCCGCCCGTTGTACGCCGTGGGCGGTCAGGAGTTGGGATACCTCCCCGGCAGCGAGAGCGACAAGATGGGCCCCTGGGCGCAGGCGGTGTTCGACACCCTGGAAGGCCTGGCCAGCCCGGCGGTTCTCGAAGAGGTGCTCTCCCGAGGCATGCTCGAGGTGCTGCCGCTGACCCACATCAGGGGCCGCTCCCTGCACGACTCGTTCGTCATCGTCGACGAGGCGCAGTCATTGGAGCGCAACGTCCTGCTGACGGTTCTGTCCCGATTGGGTTCGGGTTCACGAGTCGTGCTGACCCACGATGTGGCCCAGCGCGACAATCTGCGCGTCGGCCGCCACGACGGCGTTGCCGCTGTCATCGAAAAACTCAAGGGCCACCCGCTGTTCGGGCACATCACGCTGATGCGCAGCGAACGCTCACCGATCGCAGCCCTGGTCACCGAGATGCTCGAAGAGATCACGCCCGACGCTTTACCGTGACTCCGCGGGTAAACTCAGTCGATGCTACGCAGACCGCTCTCGTTGGTTCTCGTTGCACTTGTGGTGGTCGGCTGCGGCCGGGCGGCCAATACTGCCCAAGCGGAGCCCGTCGACTGTGCGGTCGACAAATGTGTAGCGCTGACTTTCGATGACGGCCCGACCCCGTTCACCGACCGATTGCTGACGGTGTTGAACGACGCCGGTGCGAAGGCCACCTTCTTCATGATCGGAAACAAGGTGGCTGCCAATCCCACCGCTGCCAAGCGGGTCGCAGAGGCCGGTATGGAGATCGGCAATCACACCTGGGAACACCCCAATATGACGACTATCCCGGCCACGGATGTCCCAGCGCAGTTCACCAGGGCCAATGACGCGATTGCTGCGGCGACCGGCGAGGTTCCGAAACTGTGGCGCCCGCCGGGCGGGCTGACCGATGACGCTGTGAACTCCGTTGCGGTCAGTCAGGGGCAAGCCGGAATCCTCTGGGATGTCATCCCATTCGACTGGATCAACAATTCCGATACCGCCGCCACCCGCTACATGTTGATGACCCAGATCAAACCCGGTTCGGTGGTGCTGTTCCACGACACCTACTCGTCCACCGTTGATCTGGTCTATCAGTTCATCCCGGTGCTGAAAGCTAACGGCTACCACCTGGTCACCGTCAGTCAACTGCTGGGTGATCGAGCGCCCGGCAGTGTCTACGGTGGCCGCGAGAATGGGCCGCCGGCTACTGCGCTGCATGACGTTTCGGCCGATGAGATCCCCACACTGCCGGCAACGCCGTCGCCGGCTCCGATGCCGAATTTCCCCATCACCGACATCCCGGGCGCCAACTCCGGTGGGCCTACCAACGGTGTCTGAATCGAACCTCGGGGATGGCGGTGCATAGCGGGACCGCATTAGTCCTAACCCTCCTGGTGATTGGTTACGCCTTAGTCTCCGGTCTGGTCAAGCAGTGGTACGTAGCGCCTGCGCTGATCTTCGTCTTACTGGGAATGGCTCTGGGGCCCTTCGGTTTTGACCTCCTCGATGCCGGTACGGGTACCGAGGGCTACACGGTTCTCGCCCAACTGGCACTCACGGTCATCCTTTTCGATCAGGCGGCGAAACTTGACCTGGATCGAGTGCTGCAACGCGGCCGCATCACCTTCCGGTTGCTGATCATCGGAATACCACTGAGTCTGATCCTCGGGGCGCTGACCGCCGCGGTGGTACTACCCGTACTGCCGTGGTGGGAAGCGGTGTGTCTGGCCGTGATCGTTGCACCCACCGAGGTGGCCCTGATCGACGCACTGACCGAGGATCGGCGGATTCCCGAGCAGGTCCGTCGCGCGTTGTCGATCGAGAGCGGGTTGTACGACGGCTTCGCACTGGCCGCACTGCTCGCCGCGCTGGCGCTGGCCTCAGCGCGTACCGATCCACAGCCCGGACACTGGGGATGGTTCATCGTCCGCACCGAGGTGCTGTCGCTGATCATCGGCGTGCTGGCCGGACTCCTGGGCGGCGCAGCCATCGCCTGGTCCTACCGTCGCGGTTGGATGAGCGACACCTGGGCCCAGCTGGCCACGCTGGCGATCGCACTGAGTTGCTTTGAGATCGGGGAGCGCTTGCAGGCCAGTGGTTTTGTCGCCGCCTTCACCGGCGGACTCGCCTTCGCACTGGTTGCCAAGCGCAGTAACGCGCAGGTGCCCTCTCAGGTGTCGGATGCGACGGCCCAATTGCTTGAGTTGTTGGTTTTCGCCATGTTCGGCGCGTTCGCCGCGATCGATGGCTGGCGTCACGCAAGTTGGCGAGTGGTGCTGTTCGCAGTGCTGGCGCTGTCGGTGGTACGGATCGTTTCGGTACTGATTGCGCTGACCGGCAGCGATCTGCCGGCCTACAGCCGCGGGTTCATCGCATGGTTCGCACCGCGCGGCATCGGCACCGTGGTTCTTGGTCTGCTGGTCATCGAACGCGGTGAGATCGAACATGTCGACCTGATCAGCCAGGTCGTCGTCGTCACCGTCACGCTCAGCTTGTTACTGCACAGCATCACTGCGCCGTTGGGGATACGCGGCTACCGATCGGCCGCGGCACTGCGTTAGCCGTCGTCGCGCACCTTGGCCATTGCCAGGACATCGAGTCGCTTATCGAGCTCGGCCTCGGAGAGCTCGTCGCCGATCAGGCCGCGGTCGATCACCGTCTGCCGAATCGTCTTGCGCTCCTTGAGGGCCTCCTTGGCCACCGCCGCGGCTTCCTCGTAGCCGATTGCCGAGTTCAACGGCGTCACGATCGACGGTGACGATTCGGCCAACCTGCGCAGCCTCGCCTCATCGGCCACCAGGCCGTCAATGCACTTGCTCGCGAACAATTTCGAGACGTTGGTCAACAGGGTGAATGACTCGAGCAGGTTGCGCGCCATCATCGGGATGTACACGTTGAGTTCGAATGCACCGGACAGGCCACCCACGGTGATAGCCGCGTCATTGCCGATGACCTGTGCGGCCACCTGGGTGACCGCCTCGGGGATCACCGGGTTGACTTTGCCCGGCATAATCGAGGAGCCAGGCTGCAGATCGGGCAGATGCAGTTCGCCCAGGCCAGTCAGCGGACCGGAGCCCATCCAGCGGATGTCATTGGCGATCTTGGTCAGCGATACCGCGATGGTCTTGAGTGCACCGGATGCCTCCACCAGTCCGTCGCGGGCGGCCTGAGCCTCGAAAGAATTACTGGCCGTGCGTAATTCGGCCAGCCCGGTCTGGACAACCAGCACGTCGACAACCTTCGCGCCGAACCCGTCGGGAGCGTTCAGGCCGGTGCCGACCGCGGTGCCGCCGATGGCGAGTTCACCGAGGCGCGGAAGTGACCCGCGCACTCTCTCTATACCGGCCTCGATCTGACGCGCGTAGCCGCCGAACTCCTGGCCGAGCGTGACCGGAACAGCATCCATCAGATGAGTCCGCCCACTCTTGACGACCAGGCGCCACTGGCGAGCCTTGTCGGTCAGGGATTGGTGCAGCACCTCGAGCGCCGGAATGAGCTGGCGCACAGCGGCTTCGGTGGCAGCGATGTGTGTCGATGTCGGGAAGGTGTCGTTGGACGACTGCGACATGTTGACATCGTCGTTGGGGTGCACCGTCACGCCGTCGCGGTCGCAGATCGAGGCGATCACCTCATTGGCATTCATATTGGAACTGGTGCCTGAGCCGGTCTGAAACACGTCGATGGGGAACTGGTCGTCATGGCCGCCGTCGGCGATCTCGTTTGCAGCGGCGATGATCGCGTCGGCTTTCTCGGCGGACAGCTTTCCGAGGTCCTTGTTGACCTGGGCGCACGCAGCCTTCAACAGGGCCATCGCCCGGATCTGGTTGCGATCCAGCCCGCGGAATGAGATCGGGAAGTTCTCCACGGCCCGCTGGGTCTGCGCCCGCCACAGGGCCTTGGCCGGAACTCGGACCTCGCCCATGGTGTCGTGCTCGATCCGGTATTCGCCGTCTGCGGGGGTGTTGGGGGTCATGGTTCCTTTTTCTCGTTCCTACGGAAGTCGTCCTGTGGAAGTTCTCGCTAGGGAAGCGGATGTGCGGCGGAACTGTCCCCGGTGAAGTCGACTGCCGCGTACTCGTTGAGCTTGGACAGCCGGTGATAGGACTCGATGGTCCGGACCGTACCGGACTTGGACCGCATGACGATCGACTGCGTGGTGCATCCGCCGCCGAAGAATCGGACCCCTTTGAGTAGGTCGCCGTCGGTGACTCCGGTCGCGCAGAAGAAGACGTTCTCGCCGGACACCAGGTCTTCGGTACCCAGCACCAGGCTCAGATCGTGACCGCGGTCGAGGGCCTTCTGCCGTTCAGCGTCATTCGTCGGAGCCAGCCGCGCCTGGATCTCCCCACCCATACAGCGGATGGCCGCTGCGGTGATGATGCCCTCGGGCGTGCCACCAATGCCTGCCATGATGTCTGTACCCGAGTCGGGCCTGCAGGCCGAGATCGCGCCGGCAACGTCACCATCGGTGATCAGGCGGATCCGTGCGCCGGCGTCACGCACATCGGCGATCAGCTGTTGGTGGCGCGGCCGGTCCAGGATGCATACCGTGAGGTCCGCGACCGAGGAGTTCTTTGCCTTCGCGACGCGTCGAATATTTTCGCCGATCGGTGCGGCGATATCGATGATGCCGACGGCATCGGGACCGACGGCGATCTTGTCCATGTAGAACACTGCCGACGGGTCGAACATCGCTCCGCGTTCGGCCACCGCGAGCACTGAGATCGCATTGGGCATACCCTTACTCATCAGGGTCGTGCCGTCGACGGGGTCGACGGCGAAGTCGCAGTCGGGTCCGTCTCCGTTGCCGACTTCCTCTCCGTTGTAGAGCATCGGAGCGTTGTCCTTCTCGCCCTCGCCGATCACCACCACCCCGCGCATCGACACCGTGTTCACCAGCTGGCGCATGGCGTCGACGGCGGCGCCGTCGCCACCTTCCTTATCGCCCCGGCCGACCCAGCGCCCGGCAGCCATGGCACCCGCCTCGGTCACCCGAACCAGATCCAGGGCAAGGTTGCGGTCGGGGGCTTCGCGGCGACGGGCATCAGACATCAGCAGATTGTCCCAGAACCAAGCCATCCGTCTAGACCTGGGATACTGACTTCCGTGACGAACCCGCCGGACCACGAGCCAGAGGTAGACGTTCCGGCTCTGGAATCTGATGTCGCCGGCCTTCCGGCTCCGGAATCTGATGTCGCCGGCCTTCCGGCTCCCAAACCCGCCAAGCCGAGGCTGCTGCAGGACGGCCGCGACATGTTCTGGTCGCTGGCACCGCTGGTGGTGGCCTGCATTGTGCTCGCCGGGCTGGTGGGGATGTGCTCGTTTCGACCCACCGGACCTGCCGACGGTATGGCCCCGGCCTACGACGCTGCAGCCGCGTTGCAGGCCGATGCCGACGCGTTGAAGTTCCCGATCCGGTTGCCGAGGCTGCCGGCGGGGTGGCAGGCCAACTCTGGTAGCCGCGCCGGAATCGAGGCCGGCCGGACCGATTCGCGGACCGCGGAGCGCCAGCGTGCGGTGCTCACCCGGGTTGGCTACATCGCACCGTCGAAGATGTTCGTCAGCCTGACCCAGAGCGACGCCGACGAGACCGCACTGGTTCAGTCGATAAACATTTCCGTTTATCCCGCAGGCGCGCAGGACATCAACGGCGTGAAATGGGTTGTCTACCAAGGCGGTGAGGACACCGAACCGGTGTGGACCACCAGGCTGGACGGGCCGGCCGGAGCCGCGCAACTGGCGATCACCGGGGCGGGATCCGGAGAAGACTTCCGTACGCTGGCAATCGCCACCCAAACTCAAACCCCGCTAACCGTAAAGCGATAGGACTTGGCATGACCGCACCCGAAGCAGATCTCACCGGCTGGGCCTGTGAGCCATTCAGCGCCGCCGGATTCACCTATGACGTCTACCGCAAGGGTGCCGGCCCCGGCGTGGTGCTGATCCCTGAGATGCCCGGCGCGCACCCCGGTGTGCTCGCATTGGGAAACTACCTGGTGGACAACGGCTTTACGGTCGTGATCCCGTCGCTATACGGCACGCCCGGGGCACCGGCTGTTCGGGCCGGAGCGCTCGGTGTCATCGCTCGCGGGTGCGTCGCAAAGGAGTTCGCAGCCTTCGCGACTAACACGGACCGGCCGATCAGTCACTACCTTCGCGCGCTGGCCCGTGACCTCAACGCCAAGACCCCCGGCCGCGGCGTCGGCGTGATCGGTCAGTGCTTCTCGGGCGGATTCGCGCTTGCTGCGGCCGTCGACGACAGCGTCCTGGCGCCGATAATGAGTCAGCCCTCGTTGCCCATGCCGCTGACACCCCGACAGCGTGCCGATTCCGGTGTCTCCGAAGCCGAACTCAAGATCATCGAGAAGCGCGCCGCCGACGAAGGCCTGTGCGCTATGGGCTTGCGGTTCAGCGGCGACCCGTTGGTGCCGGCCGAGCGGTTCAGGACCCTCAAGGAAAGGCTGGGCGGCGCGTTCGAGGTCATCGAACTCGACTCATCGAAGGGCAACCCGGGCGGTTTTGGCCGGATGGCCCATTCGGTGCTCACCCTGGAAGTGCGTGAGACGCCCGGTAACCCGGCCTATGAGGCACGCAAGCGCGTTGTGGAGTTCCTCAAGGAACGGTTGGTGTAGGCGGTTATGCGAGTTCGTTCGTATCGGGCGTGGCTTCGGTTTTGGGCCGGCGGCGCTTGAACAGTTTGCGACGCTGCTCGGGCGTCGAATCGGATTCCATTGCCACGCCTTTGTAGACCGCGAGATATACGGCGATGGTGGTGACAATCACGATCATCAATACCGGTCCCAGAATGATGCCGAAGAAGCCGAACATCGCGATCCCGGAGAACACCGACAGCAGCATCAATGCCGGGTCCAGGCGCGCTTCGCGCGGCACCAGGATCGGCCGTAGGAAGTTGTCGACGTTGGTAATGCCGATGAGGTGGAACAGCACCACGAACGCCCCGCCTGCGACGTTGCCGAACAACATCATCCCGATGCCGAACGGAATGGTCACGATGCCGCTGCCGAGTGGGATCACTGATAGCGCGATCAGCAGTATTGCGAAGACAAAGAAGGCGTCATGGAAGCCGGCGATGTAGATCGATGCCGCGCCGAGGATGCCTTGGATGAGCGCAATGATGAACTGGCCCTTGACCGTTCCTTTCACCATGGCGCCCATCTTCGCCAGATACAGATCGGTGGCTTCCTCGCCGAGGGGGTTCATCCGACGGATCAAGGTGATCAACTCTGTCTTGTTGACCAGCAGCGAAATTAAAACGTAGAGGAAAATAATGGCCGAGGTGATGAGCCCTATCGCGCCGCCCGCGGCGCCGCTGAGCGTGTGTAGCAACCACTCACCGATGGTCTGGGCCACCTTGCCGAGATTGCTGCGTAGCGACTCCAGGGTGATTGTGGGGGTTTGGAACGGGAGCTTGCCCAGCAGTTGATTGACCGTAGTGATGGCCTTGTCGCCGAGCGCATTCAGATCTGCTGTCTTGGCCCATTCCGACGCACTGATCAGCATGCGCGAAACCTGAATGGTCGCCAGGGAGACCACCGCAATGACCGGGATGACGACGGTGGCCAGGGCTGCGAATACGGTCAGCGTTGTTGCCAGCCCACCGTTGGTCTTGGCGCGCAGGCGGTTGTGCAGCGGAGCGAACAGGTAGGCCACGACGGCCGCGATCATGATCAACATGAAATAGCGACGCAGGAAGTAGGCACCGGCGAGTAGGGCTATCCCCGTCACGACGGCGAGTGCGCGCTTCTGGCTGGGAGTGAACTCGGTCTTCACGTTATTGCCCCATCAGCTTGGTGAGGTGTTCGTGGATGTTGGGGTAGCGCTTGAGATGCGCTCCGCCGTTGAGGTCGAGGACCTCGCCGGTGAGCCACGACGACTGTGCCGAGCAAAGAAATGCCACCGCGGCGGCAACGTCCTCCGGCGTGCCGGCCCGGCCCAGAGCGGTGTTCTCCACGTACTCGTCGAGTACGCCCGGGATGAGCGTCGCGCCCTCGGTCAGCGGGGTGTGCACGAACCCGGGTGCGACGGCGTTGACCCGCACCCCGCGTGGGCCGAGCTCCAATGCGGCGACCTGGGTCAGCATCGACAGCCCGGCCTTGGCCGCGCAGTACGCACTCATGCCGATCGCCGGCTGGCGGGCATTGAGTGAGGTCAGCGAGACCAGTGCCGCGCCGGGGGAGAAGTGCCGGCCGGCATGCTTAATTACCAGGAATCCGCCGGTGAGGCAGACGTCCACCACCGAACGGAACTGCTCGGCGTCGAGTTCGGTGATCAGCCCGAACCCGCTGAATCCGGCGCAGTTGACCACCACGTCCAGGCTGCCCTCGCGGGCGACGACCTCGTCGAAAAGCCTTGCGACGCTAACCTCGTCGGTGACTTCGACCGCTGCCCAGGTATGCGGTTCGCCGAGTTCGGCGGCGCGCGTGGATGCCCCGTCGGTGTTGCGGTCGGCCACCGTCACCCGGCAACCCTCGGCGGCCAGTACCTGTGCCGTGGCCCACCCGATTCCGGAGGCACCACCGATGATGACGGCGACTCGGCTATCGACCACTGGCACCCCTTCGCCGCAGGAACGGTTAGGCACGTCATCTTGCCCGGTTGTCAGAAGCCGGCCAACTCCGCCCCATCGTGAATCGTCTCAGTCGATGCGCTCCAAGCGGACGGTGCAACCTGCCGCGTAATCCCAGACCAGGGTGCCGCCGTCACGCCAACGCCTGACCTCGATGCCGGGCAAACCTTCGGGCCGAAGGACAAGCACGCCGTCTTCGTAGGAGGCAGGCACAACAATCGGTGTGGTGAAGTCTCGGGCCATGACATCGTGCACGCCGTTTTCCGCTGTCCCATCGCAGGCCATGAAATCGTGAATCACACCACCACCGGTGATCACGGCTCTGCTACCGGCCTGCTCAATGCGTTCGGTATGTCGCCACAGTTTGCTTGCCATGGAGTCACCGCCCTGCGGTGCGAGTTCGCCATTGACCCGGACTTCCACTGCTTTCCAGGTTCCGCGGAGATCTGGTGCACCAGCGGTCAGCGGTTCCGTGCAGCCGACCAATACTGGTGCGGGAAAGTCGCGGTCGTAAGGCTCAACGCTGTGGTCGCCGTAGCCACCGGGTGGGGTACGGGCCACCGGAATATCACGTACCGAGTTCACGATTCATCGGTTTCCGGGGCTGCCAGTGCCGCCTCGATCCGGGCCTGCGCGCCTGCCAGATGCTCCTCGCACCGTTTGGCCAGTGCTTCGCCGCGCTCCCAGAGTTTCAGCGATGCGTCTAGATCCAGGCCGCCCTGCTCCAGGACTCGGACCACCTCGATCAGTTCGTCTCGGCATTGTTCGTAGCCGAGCTCCCTGACGGGCTTCGGCGCTTCCTGCTTGTCGCTCATGGGGTTCCATCCTCCGGCCCGGTGCTGACGGCGCCGACCGCGCCGTCGGAAAGCCTGATCCGCAATGCGGTTCCTGCCGGCGCATCGATCACCGAGCGCAGCACCGACGCCGATGCTGACCCATTGATCCATTGCACGACGGCGTACCCACGCGCCAGGGTGGCCGCCGGTCCCAGTGTCGCCAGTCGCGCGCCCAGGTGTCCGATGCGGTCGGATTCGGCGGCCACCATGCGTTTGACATCGCGCCGTGTCGTCTCGCGGGCCCGGTTCACCTCGGTGGCACGATCAGTGATCATCCGGATCGGGTCGGCCAGCACCGGCCGGCTTCGCAACTGCGTCAGGGTGTGGAGTTCGCGGGCGACCCAGTTGCGCAGCGCCCGGGCGCCGCGGTGACGCATCTGGGCGACCATCGCCAGTTCGGCCACCGCATCGGGCACCACCTTCTTGGCGGCATCGGTCGGGGTCGCCGCGCGCATATCGGCGACCAGGTCGCACAGTGGGTTGTCCGGTTCGTGACCGACCGCGCTGACCACCGGCGTCCTGCAGGCCGCGATCGCCCGGCACAGGGTTTCGTCAGAGAACGGCAGCAGGTCTTCGACACTGCCACCACCGCGGGCGATCACGATGACGTCGACCTCCGGGTCGGCATCGAGGGCACGCAACGCATCGACGATCTGCGCCACCGCGGACGTGCCCTGTACGGCGGTATTGCGGATCGCGAAGCGCACGGCGGGCCAGCGTGCGGCGGCCACCGTGGTCACATCATGCTCAGCTGCCCCGGCCCGTCCGGTGATCAGTCCGATCATGTTGGGCAGGAAGGGCAGTGGTCGTTTGAGTCTCGGATCGAAGAGTCCTTCGGCATCGAGTAATTGACGGAGACGTGCGATACGGGCCAGTAGCTCACCAAGGCCCACGGCGCGAATATCGCTGAGCCGCAACGTGAATGAGCCGCGCCGAGTATTGAACTGTGGTTTGCCGCGCACCACCACCTGGGTGCCCTCGACCAGTTTCACCGGAGCCGATGCCACCAGGGTACTGCTGCAGGTGACGCTCAGTGACATATCGGCGGCCGGGTCACGCAGCACCATGTACGCCGTCGAACTGCGAACCTTGATCTCGGTGAGTTGCCCCTCTACCCAGACCGCACCCAGTCGGTCGATCCAGGTCTGCACCCGGGTCGCCACCGCGCGGACCGGAAAAGGGTTCTCCACGGAGCTACCCGGAGTGCTACCCGGCTCGGTGGTCACTTGGCAGTCGCGCGAGTGATCCTGTTGGCCAGCAGGGTCTGGAACGGGGCGCGGGCTTTGGCCGCCTCCTCGTAGGCCAGCAGTGCCCGCAGGTCGGTGACGCTCAATGAGGTCATCCGGGCGCGGAGTTGGGCCAGCGTCAGCGACTCATAATCCAGCTCCACGGCGACAGCGGGTGCAGGCACTGTGGCTTTGGCTGGGGCCTTGGGTGCCGCCGCAGCTTTCGTCGGAGCCTTCTTTGCGGCCTTGGCGACCCTGACGGCCTTGGGTTTGGGGGCGGACGGGGCCGTGCTTTTGGGAGCCGCGTCGTCGCTCACCGAGTACAGCGCGAAGCGGCCCTCGGTCCGCCGCTCACCGGTACCGCCCTGCGGCGCCTCGGCTCCGGCGTGATCCTCGTCGAATGTCGCCCACTCGGGTTGCTCGTCCTTCGGCGGAAAGAAGCCCTCCAGAGCCGAGTCGCCCTTGATCGCGAGATCGGCCAGATCCTGCTGCATCTTCATCACCGCCTGCGCGACGTTGCTGGCCAGTGTCATCGGGTACATAGCGATTGTTTGGGGCAGTTTGAGGGTCTCTTCGATCGCGGTCACGGCCGCGCCGACCAGTAGACGGACCCCGTACGGTGCGATTGCCATGCGCAACAGACTACGACTGGGCCCCCGCGTGGGGGAGAACGTAGGCTGAATCCATGCCGTCAACCGTCAACATGGGGATTCCCGGTACCACCGGCCCGGCCGCGCACCGCGGCGATAAGCGCGTCCTCCTGGCTGAGCCGCGGGGCTACTGCGCCGGCGTCGACCGCGCGGTCGAGACCGTCGAACGGGCGTTGGAGAAGCACGGCGCTCCGGTGTACGTGCGTCACGAGATCGTCCACAACCGCCACGTCGTGGAGACTCTTGCCGAAGCCGGAGCGGTATTCGTCGGCGAGGCGGACGAAGTGCCGGAGGGATCCATCGTGGTGTTCTCGGCTCACGGCGTGGCACCGACCGTGCATGAGTCGGCCGCGGCCCGGAATCTTCAGGTGATCGACGCCACCTGCCCGCTGGTGACCAAGGTGCATAACGAGGTCAAGCGTTTCGCTCGCGAGGACTACGACATTCTGCTGATCGGTCATGAGGGCCACGAAGAGGTCATCGGTACGGCCGGCGAGGCTCCCGACCACGTTCAATTGGTCGATGGACCCAACGGAGTCGAGAGCGTCACGGTGCGCGACGAGACCAAGGTGATCTGGTTGTCGCAGACGACGCTGAGCGTCGACGAGACCATGGAAACCGTTGCGCGCCTGCGCGATCGTTTTCCGACACTGCAGGATCCGCCCAGCGACGACATCTGTTATGCAACCCAGAACCGGCAGGTTGCGGTCAAGGCGATGGCACCGGAGTGCGATCTGGTGATTGTCGTGGGCTCGCGGAACTCGTCGAACTCGGTGCGCTTGGTCGAGGTGGCACTGGGCGCCGGGGCGGACGCCGCACATCTGGTCGACTATGCCGAGGACATCGACCCGGCATGGTTTGACGGCGTGGCGACCGTGGGGGTGACTTCGGGTGCCTCGGTGCCGGAGATCCTGGTGCGCGGCGTTCTAGAGCGCTTAGCCGAATTCGGTTACGACACAGTCCAAACCGTGACTACTGCCAACGAGACCCTGGTTTTCGCATTACCGCGCGAGATCCGTCGGCCGCGAACGGGCTAGCGGCCGGAGCGGTTCCGATAACTGTCCAGGTCGTCGACGTCGGCCGGGGCGGAGTCGCGGTAGCGAACCCGCGAGACCGGATGATGGGTGCCCGATGACGGCCCGGGTGCTGGACGGCGCCGTGGCTCGTAAGGCGGGTACGGCTCGCGCGACGGATATCCGCGCTCGTACGGCTCGCGCGACGGATATCCGCGCTCGGCCTGGTACGGCTCATAGCGACCGGAACGGGCCGGCCGCGGCGGGTACTGGTCACGGTCGTCTCGGCGCTCCCGGGGTTCACGCCGTGGCGGCGGGGGTGTGCGACCGGGATCGCGGACTGCTCGCGGCCGACGTGGCGGCGGATCCAACGGCGGCTGGGCAGCCCTGGCCGGGCGCCCGGTGGGCTGACGACGTCGTGGTGGCGCGCCCATGTCCTCGAGGGGTGGTCGAGGGCGGCGGGTCCGCGCCGGCTCTTCGGGCCGACGTTCGTGACGCGGCCTGCGGGTGGCAGATTGGCGGCCGGTCCCGTGCCGGGGGCGCGACGTTTCTTCCGACTCGCCGTCGCCGGTACGCGCGAACGCCTCAGACAGCGCCGCCCCCAAACCCGCGAACAACCTGGGCCGTGCAGTCACCGGCGCTGCGTCGTCCTCGACGTCACCCGCCTGGCCTGGCGGCGACATCGCCAAGAACCAGCGGGTCATCCCGAGCAGCAATACCGCCGCGGAGGTGAACAGCATCAGCGGGAAGCGCTCGATCAACGGATAACCGCAGTTGATCGCGATGTCCTTGAGTCCGCCGAATGCTGAACCGTGGAAGAGGAAGTAAGCCAACGGAACCGCGACGAAAAGCAGCAGCGGCGGCTGAACCACGGCGGTGAAGATGCCTGACTGTCGTACGGCCAACACGGCCGCGATGCAGCCCAGGGCGAAACAGATCGCGAACGGAGCGCCGAGCTCCCCGTTGCCCGAAGCCGCGTCAATCGCCAAGCCCACAAGGGTCCCGGTGAGGGCGATCAGCACCGCGCCCCACGACGGCACGCCCGCGCGATGGGGAAAGGCGGAACGCTGATCAGCAGCGATCGTCCGCATGGCTGTCACCCCTAGACCGTACCGGCTGAACCTTCACGTGGGCGGCCGTGACAATTCCCGTGTCGCTGCGCTCCTGCCCGCCGTGACAATTCCCGCGTCGCTGCACCCTAGACTTCGACCCTGTGAGCTTGAGCCTGGCAATCGTCGGACTGCCCAACGTCGGTAAATCGACCCTCTTCAACGCGCTGACACGCAATAACGTGCTGGCGGCCAACTACCCGTTCGCGACGATCGAGCCCAATGAGGGTGTTGTCCCGCTGCCCGACGCCAGGTTGGCCAGGCTGGCGGAGATGTTCGGGTCCGAACGAATCCTTCCGGCACCGGTGACCTTCGTCGACATCGCCGGCATCGTCAAAGGCGCCTCCGAGGGCGCCGGTCTGGGTAACAAGTTCCTGGCCAACATCCGCGAGTGTGACGCCATCTGTCAGGTCGTTCGGGTCTTCGCCGACGATGATGTCGTCCACGTCGACGGCCAGGTCGATCCCCGATCCGATATCGAGGTCATCGAGACCGAGCTGATCCTGGCCGATATGCAGACTCTGGAGAAGGCGGTGCCGCGGCTGGAGAAGGAGGCCCGTAACAACAAGGACCGCAAGGCTGTTCACGAGGCGGCCGTCGCTGCACAGACGCTCCTCGACGGCGGCACCACCTTGTTCGCCGCGGGCGCCAAGGTGGACAGTGCACTGCTGCGCGAGCTGAACCTCTTGACCACCAAGCCGTTCCTCTATGTGTTCAATGCCGATGAATCGGTGCTCGGGGACGATGCCAAGATCGCCGAGTTACGCGCGCTAGTCGCCCCCGCCGACGCGGTGTTCCTCGATGCCAAAATCGAGTCTGAACTCCAGGAACTCGACGACGAGTCCGCTGCCGAACTGCTGGAGTCGATCGGGCAGCACGAGCGCGGCCTCGATTCGCTAGCGCGGGCGGGCTTCCACACGCTGAAGTTGCAGACGTACCTGACCGCGGGGCCCAAAGAGTCCCGAGCCTGGGTGATCCATCAGGGCGACACCGCGCCCAAGGCCGCCGGGGTGATCCACACCGACTTCGAGAAGGGCTTCATCAAGGCCGAGGTGGTGTCCTTCGAGGACCTCACGACAGCCGGATCAATGGTGGCGGCCAAGGCGGCCGGCAAGGTCCGGATCGAGGGCAAGGATTACGTGATGGCCGACGGCGATGTGGTGGAGTTTCGGTTCAATGTTTAGCCGCGCGGCCCTGGCTCCGGTCCGGTTGATGGCCGGCGTCGCGGTGGCGGTCGCGGCGATGGCGTTGCCAGCCGGTTGCGCGGAGCCCTCGCCGCCCACCGCACCGAACCAGACCACAGTCGAGGTGAGTTCGACACCGCCACCTGGTCCGCAGGCGGCGGCGCTTGGGACGACGTTGGATGTCACAAGCGCAAGCGGTGCGGCGTCCTACACGGTCGGCAACCTGGCGCCGGTTCCGCTCGACGCCCAGATCATCCCCGCCAGAGGCACGATGTACGCGGTGGATGTGACCATTGAGGCGCAAAGCGGCACAACGGTTTTCAACGGATTCTTCTTCGTCGCCGGTGACCCGGATGGTGTCCCAATCGCGCCGGCGGTCGGCGCGGTCAAACCAGGAATCACCTCGGGGCAACTCGCTGCGGGGCAGACCGTCGTCGGCCACGTCGCGTTTGACGTGCCGGAGGGAAGGTCCATCACCCAGGTTGCGTTACGTGACCCGCAGGGGAAAACGCTCGCGGTCTGGGGTTCTGGCTAGACGGGTTCATTCGGGATCGGGAGGCTGGCTCATCGCAGCACTTTCGCAGTTCCTCAGGGTTCACGGACATTGCGTGACGAACGCCACCACGGCCTCGCTGAACGCGTCGTTGTCGTCACCGGCCGCGGTGTGGCCCGCGTCGGAGAGTTCGACAAACTCCGCGTTCGGCACCTTGGCCAGGAAGTCCTCAACCCCTTCGGGACTGACGACATCGGACAGTTTGCCGCGGATCAGCAGGATGGGTATCTGAAGTTCGATCGCCTGCTGCTCAAGTCGTTCCACTTCGACGAAGGGGTTGTCGCCGACCGAGGTGACGAATGCCGGATCCCAGTGCCAGTGCCACCGGCCATCGCGATGGCGCAGATTCTTCTTCAGCCCGTCAAGATTGCGAGTGCGCTTGCGGTACGGCAGGTATTCCGCGATCGCGTCTGCAGCATGTTCGAGGGTCTCGAATCCGTCCACGTGGCGGGTCATGAAATCCCGGATGCGGTGACTGCCCTCGCTCTCGAATCGCGGCACCACATCGACCAGAACGAGTTTGGTCACGTTCTCACGCCCGACCTGATTCGCGGTGACGATTCCGGTCAGACCGCCCATACTGGCGCCGATCAGCACCACCGGGCGACCGATCTGTGTGATCACGGCCTCCGCATCGCGGGCGAATGCGTCGACGTTGTACTCACCGTCCGGCGAACGGTCACTGTCGCCGTGGCCCCGCGCATCCAGTGCGATCACATGAAATCCTTGATCGGCCAGAACCTGTCCGGTGTTCTTCCAGGAGAACCGGTTCTGTCCACCGCCATGCAACATCAGGATCGTCGGGCGGTCGGTTGCGGCATCACCGCGATTCCATTCGTCGGCCAGCAGTGTCAATGACTGGTCACCACGGAACCTGACGGTTACCGGCCCGGCGCTCACGGCGACTCCTCTGTTGTGTGCGCTCCGCACGTTACCTGTGCGCTCTACCGGTAGCCTTTGGCCTCGCAGGTTGAATACCGCATACCGAGGAGCCACCATGGCCGACGAGGCCGACCGGGCCGACGAGGCCGACCGGGCCGACCGGGCCGACGAGGTCGAGGCCGGGCACTCTGACGACGGACCTCGTCCCGAGCGCCGAGCGCTGATCGTCGGTCTGGCGGTGCTGACCGCACTGGTGGGTCTCAACGCATGGCTCGGCTTCCGCGACTATCAGTCCCGTGACGCTGATGACGTCCGCAGTGAGATGGTCGAGGCGGCGCGGCAGGGCGCGATCAACCTGACCACCATCGACCACGAACGCGTCGATGAAGATGTCCAACGCATCCTGGACTCCTCGACCGGGTCATTCCGCGATGACTTCGCCGCGCGCGTTAAGCCGTTCAGCGAAGCGGCGCGCCGCGCCCAGTCCAAGTCGGTGGGCACGGTCACCGAGGCGGGCCTGGAGGAGGTCAGTGGTGACGAGGGTCGGGTGCTGGTGGCCATGACCGTGATGACTTCTAACCGGGGTGTGCCCGAGCAGCAGCCGCAGGGCTGGCGGATGCGGGTGACGGTCATCCGGGTCGACGACGCAGCCAAGGTTTCGAAAGTGGAGTTCGTGCCGTGACGATCGGTTCGGGGAAGATCGGCCGCGCACGCGCCGCCACCTTTGCCGTATTGGCGATCGTTCTTGTCGCCAGCGCGATCTGGTCGTACTCCGGCACCGCCTTGCGCCGGGCGGCTGAGACTGCCCGCGCCGATGCGGTTGCGGCTGCCCGTGAGTCGATCGTGGAGATGCTGAGCTACCGGCCCGATACCGCCGATAAGAAGCTCAGCGCCGCGCGCGATCGGCTGACCGGGCCGTTTCTCGCCGACTACAACCAGTTGATTCAGACCGTCGTCATTCCCGGCGCCAAACAGAAGAAGATCACCGCGACGGCTGAGGTGCCGGCCGCGGCGGCGGTCTCCGGCGGTGCCGACCGGACCATAGTGCTGGCCTATGTCGACCAGTCACTTGCCGTCGGTTCCGCTGCACCGACCCGCACCAACTCCAGTGTGCGGGTGACTATGGAGAAGATCGACGGCCGTTGGCTGATCGCCGGTTTCGATCCGATCTAGCCTGACCATCATGTGAGGAGGTAACGATGAGCGAGCCGCGATGGATAGACGTCGCCGCGCCTGCGGTGCAGTTGCGTGCGCTGAGCTGGGGTCCCGACGATGGTCCGATTGCGCTGTGTCTACACGGTTTTCCCGATACCGCCTATGGGTTCCGCAAAATCGCGCCGCATCTGGTGGCAGCGGGCTATCGGGTGATCGCGCCGTTTATGCGGGGCTATGTACCGTCCTCGCTGGCGTCGGACCGGGCTTATCACCTCGGCGCGCTGATGGATGACGCGCTGCAGGTGCGCGCGGCCTGCAACCCCACCGATGCCGATGTGGTGATCGGCCACGACTGGGGTGCCATCGCGGCGACCGGACTGGCTGCGATGCCCGACAGCCCGTTTCGCCGCGCGGTGGTGATGTCGGTGCCACCGTCGGCGACGCTCCGCCCCCTGCGCGCCGGGGTGCTGAAGTTGTTGCCTGCCCAGCTGGTTCGCAGCTGGTACATCAGCTACTTCCAACTGCCGCTGCTGCCCGAGCGGTCGTCGTCGTGGATCGTGCCGCTACTGTGGCGTCGATGGTCGCCGGGTTATGACGCTACCGAGGACCTGCGTCATGTCGACGCCGCGATCGGCGCGCCGGATCGCTGGCGAGCCGCGCTTGGCCCGTATCGGGCGACCATCCGTAACTCGTCGCCGCCGGCCCGCTATGCCGAACTGCACCGCTGGTGGACCGAGGTGCCACGGGTGCCGACGCTGTATCTGCACGGTGCCGACGATGGTTGTATGACAGCGGATTTCACGTCATTCGTGGCCGACGCACTGCCAGGTGGAAGTGCAGCGGTGGTCGTCGAGTGTGCCGGGCATTTCCTGCAACTTGAACGGCCCGACGAGGTCGGCCGGCGCATTGTCGAATTCCTCAGCGCTTGACACCGGGGTGTATCCGGGCCAGCAGTGGCACCAGCAGCCGTCGCGGAGCGAGGTGGTAGAGCGCAGCCGCGGCCCGGTTGATTCCGCCCGGGACGATCACCGCGCGGCCGGCATCCAATCCGTCGACACCTGCGCGGGCGACATCGCGCGCCGATACCCACATCGGCTTCGGCATCAGCGCCTCGGCCTCGGCATCCGTGAAACCAGCCTGCTCACCGAAGCCCGTATGAACCGGGCCGGGGCACAGGGTCGCCGCCGACACCCCGGTGCCTTTCAGTTCGGCGCGCAATGCGTGGGTGTACGACAGTACAAACGCCTTGGATGCGCCGTAGACGGCCTGGCCCGGCAGCGGTCCGAACGCGCCCACCGATGCAACGTTGAGAACTGCACCACGCCGCCGGCTGACCATCGGCGGAACGAAGCGGGTGCACAGATCGACCACGGCGGCCACGTCTACCTCGAGCATGTCGAGTTCGGCGTCGGTATCTGCTCGTTGTTGCGGTCCCATGGTCGACAGACCGGCATTGTTGACCAGGATGTCGATCTCCAGGCCGAGTTGGGCCACCTGACTGGCCAGTGTCGCTCGTGCCTCCCGGCGGGAAAGATCTGCCGGCACAACGGAAGTGCGCCCACCCAACTCTGCTGCCAGCTCAGCCAGCCGATCGACCCGCCGAGCCACCAGCACCACATGATGGCCGCGGCCGTGGAGATCGCGGGCGATCTCGGCACCGATTCCCGAGGATGCGCCGGTGATCAAGGCGGCCCGGTTCGGACCAGGGGCCGGTAACAATGAGGACATGGCCGAAGCCTAGCGGGACTATGCCGACCGCGGCCGGGTCAGATATGGCTGCGCTCGATGCGCAGATGTTCCTCCTCTCGGCCAAGGTTCCCAATGACCAGTTCCTGCTGTACGCCTTTGACGGGGTGCCGCGCGATATTGCCGAGGCGGTTGATGAATTGCGCCGACGCGCCCAGCACTGCGGGGCGCTGCGTCTGCGCGTGGTCGATGGCCACCCGTGGCGATACCCGCGATGGGAACCGGGTGAGATAACACCGGGCCAGTTCGCGGTGCACGATTCCGGTGGCGAGGGCTGGCAGAGCTGTCTGGACCGGGTGTCGCGACTGTCCGCCAACCAACTTGATGTATCCCGAATGTGTTGGCGCGTAGATGTTTTCCCGGAAATACATGATGTTCCCGGGTTGCCGGCAGCAGGATCGGTGGTGGTCCTGCAGATGGCCCACGCCCTGGCTGATGGAACCCGATCGGCAGCACTGGCGGGTGCGCTGCTGGGTCGGCCCGGGGCCATCGGGCCGGTGGCGCCGGATCGCGGACTGCTGCCGTGGCGTGCGGCGCAGGCTGCGGCCGCACACCGTCGCCTGGTCGCCGACACTGAGGCCGGACTGCTCGCGCCGCCGGTGCTCCCGCGGCCGGCGTTGGGCATCAACGGCGGCCCCAGGCGTGCCGCCGCGGTACGCACCCTCGTCGTCAACCGCAACGCACTGCTCGGACCCACCGTGACCGTCGGCGCGCTGGTGGCCATCTCCGAGGCGCTCGCAGGTTATCTCTGCGACCATGGCGAGGACATCACCGCACTGGGCGCCGAGGTTCCGATGGCAAACGGGGGAGCGTGGTCACCGGGGGCGGCGCCGCCACCGGTAGTCAAGGCGCACAACAACCTGCGCAACGTCGGCGTCGGCCTGCACCCGGAGTTGAGTCGAGTCCAACGAGCGCAGCGCATCGCTGAACAACTGCTTGCCCACCGTCGTCGTGGTGCACACCCGGCGATGGTGGCGTCCACTGCGGCCTTCGCCGCAGTGCCGGCGTGGTTGCTGCGCTGGGGGATGGGCAGGTTCGACCCGACAGTGCGCTCGGTGACGGTCACCGGCCACACCGTGGTGTCCAGTGTTAACCGAGGGCCGGCCGACCTGTCATTCGGAGGCCACCCGGTGGTGCTGACCGCCGGGTATCCGGCACTGTCGCCGATGATGGGCCTCACCCACGGCGTGCACGGCATCGGCGGACGCGTGGCGCTGAGCGTGCATGCCGACCCGAGTGTTATTGACGTCGAGGACTACACCGACCGGTTGTCTCATGCCCTAGGTTGTCAGCTGTGAGGGCCTATGACGTCGGAATTCTGATCCTGCGGCTTGTTCTGGGATTGACCATGGCCGCCCACGGCTACAACAAGTTCTTCGGCCCCGGCGGGATCGCCGGCACTGCCGGGTGGTTCGACAGCATTGGGATGCGACCCGGAGCCTTCCACGCCCGAGTCGCGGCGAGCACTGAATTGTCCGCGGGTCTGGGCTTGGCCTTGGGGCTGCTGACTCCGGTCGCAGCCGCCGGCTTCGTTGCGCTGATGCTGGTGGCCGCGTGGACGGTGCACCGGCGAAACGGGTTCTTCATTGTCAAGGACGGCTGGGAGTACAACCTGGTGCTGGCGGCCGCGGCGGTATCGGTTGCAGTCGCCCCCGGTCGTCTGAGCCTTGACCAGCTGTTGTTCGCCGGCACCAGGTTCGCTCATCTGCTGCACGGCTGGTCAGGCCTGCTGATGGCGCTCGGACTGGGCCTGGCCGGCGGAATCGGCCAACTGCTGATCTTCTACCGCCCAGGAAAGTCTGAGGCGGACGCCACCGCGATCTAGTCTGCTCGCATGGGATTTCTCAAACAGGAAGTGCCCACCATCGATTTCGATGAGTGGAGTAAGGGCACCCGCGCCGAGAAGATCAAACCGATGGCCCAGCACTGGGCCGAGGTTGGTTTCGGTACGCCGGTTGCCCTGCACCTCTTCTACGTGATCAAAATCGGTCTCTACATCCTTGGCGCCTGGCTTTTCGCACTCGCCACCAAGGGGATCGACGGATTCTTGGGCGTCGCGTCGTGGTGGTCGGAGCCGATCGTCTTCGAGAAGCTGGTTTTGTACACCATGCTTTTTGAAGTCATCGGCCTCGGCTGCGGCTTCGGTCCGCTGAACAACCGGTTCTTCCCGCCCATGGGGTCGATCATCTACTGGTTGCGGCCCAAGACGATTCGACTGCCACCGTGGCCCACCCGAGTTCCGCTGACCCGGGGCGACAGTCGCACTCCGGTTGATATCGCGCTGTATGCGGGACTGCTCATCATGCTGTTGGTCGCGCTGCTGTCCGACGGCACCGGGGGTATTCCCGATCTGAATACCACTGTCGGTCTGTTGCCAACCTGGCAGATTGCGGCTGTTCTGGTCCTGTTGGCGCTCATCGGGTTACGCGACAAGGTGATATTCCTGGCTGCCCGCGGGGAGGTGTACGGCAGCTTCGCGGTGGCGTTCATGTTCGGCGGCATCAACGCGCTAGTTGCCGCCAAGCTGGTTTGTCTGGCGATCTGGATGGGTGCGGCGACGTCGAAGCTCAACAAGCACTTCCCCTTCGTGGTGTCGACGATGATGTCCAACAGTCCGGTGTTCCGGCCGCGGGTCATCAAGCGGATGTTTTTTGCGCACTTCCCCGACGACCTGCGGCCTGGATTGCCATCACGTGTGGTCGCGCACATCAGCACCGCAATCGAGATGGGCGTGTCGCTGGTGCTGTTCTTCTCCCACGGTGGCTGGGTCACCGCGGTGGCTGCGTTCGTGATGGTCTGCTTCCACTTCGGCATCCTGTCCTCGATACCGATGGGAGTTCCGCTGGAGTGGAACGTGTTCATGATCTTCGGGGTGCTGTCGCTGTTCGTTGCACATGCCGATATCGGACTGCTGGATCTCACGAGCCCGCTTCCGGTGCTGCTGTTCTTGGTGATGGCCGGCATCGTCGTGGTCGGCAACATGTTCCCCCGCAAGGTCTCGTTCCTGCCGGGTATGCGCTACTACGCCGGAAACTGGGACACCACCATGTGGTGCATTAAGCCCTCTGCAGAGGAGAAGATCGGTAAGAACCTCGTCGCGATCGCGAACATGCCGGCCGCTCAACTTGAGAAGTTCTACGGCAGCGCCGAAGCTGCCCAGATACCGCTGTACATGGGTTACGCCTTCCGCGCCTTCAACACCCACGGCAAGGCATTGTTCACCCTCGTTCACCGGGCCATGGCGGGGCAGAACGAGGCCGACTACTCCATCACCGACGGTGAGCGGATCTGCAGCATGGCGCTGGGCTGGAACTTCGGCGACGGCCACATGCACAACGAACAACTGATCGCCGCGATGCAGAAGCGCTGCGGATTCACCCCGGGCGAGGTCCGGGTGGTGCTGCTCGACGCCCAGCCGATCCATCAGCAGCGTCAGGCCTACCGACTGGTCGACGCCGCCACTGGCGAGTTCGAGAGCGGCTATGTCGAAGTCGCGGATATGGTCGCCCGCCAGCCCTGGGACGACGACCTGCCGGTGCACGTAGACCAGCGCGAACCCGGTGCTGACCGAACGGTTGGTTGACCCCGGACGTCGGTGACCGGCACTGCGGTGCTAGAAATCGAAGATCAACATCACCCCACTCAAAGGAGTATCCCCATGGCGGAAGCGGTAATTGTCGAGGCTGTGCGCGCACCCGTCGGCAAGCGCAATGGCGGACTGTCCGGAGTGCACCCTGCTGAACTGTCGGCACAGGTTCTCAACGGCCTGGCGCAGCGGGCCGGAATCGATCCCGAGATCATCGACGACGTCATCTGGGGTTGCGTCATGCAGGCCGGTGAGCAGGCGTTGGATATCGCACGTACCGCGGTGCTGACGGCCGGCTGGCCGGAGACCATCCCCGGTGTGACCGTCGACCGCCAGTGCGGCTCCAGCCAACAATCGGTGCACTTCGCCGCCGCCGGTGTCGTGGCCGGCCACTACGACGCCGTCATCGCCGGTGGGGTCGAGTCGATGTCGCGCACTCCGATGGGAGCCTCGCTGGCAGGCGGCGGCAACCCCTACCCGGCCAACTTCAAGAGCCGCTACACCCGCACGCCTAACCAGGGCATCGGCGCGGAGATGATGGCCACCAAGTGGGGCCTGACCCGCTCGATGCTTGACCAGTTCTCACTGGACTCGCACGAAAAAGCGGGCAGGGCACAGGATTCCGGTGCATTCGACGATCAGATCGTCGGTATCAAAGACGCTGACGGGAACATGGTGCTTAAGGATGAAGGCATCCGTCGAGGCACCACGCTGGAGAAGATGGGTCAGCTCAAGCCGGCATTCTCCGAGGATGGTGTGATCCACGCCGGTAACTCCTCGCAGATCTCCGACGGCTCGGGTGCGCTGCTGTTCATGTCGGCGGAGAAAGCGAAGTCGTTGGGGCTCAAGCCGATTGCCCGTGTACACACCGCCTGCCTTGCGGGCGCCGATCCGGTGATGATGCTGTCCGCGCCCATTCCGGCCACCCAGAAGGCGCTGGCGCGTTCCGGTTTGAGCGTCGACGATATCGGTGTCTTCGAGGTCAATGAAGCATTCGCCCCTGTGCCGATGGCCTGGCTCAAGGAGATCGGCGCCGACGAGCGCAAACTCAATCCCAATGGTGGTGCTATCGCGTTGGGTCACCCACTCGGCGGCTCGGGTGCCCGGATCATGACCACAATGCTGTATCACATGCGGGACAACAACATTCGTTACGGCCTGCAGACCATGTGTGAGGGTGGCGGACAGGCCAACGCCACCATTCTTGAACTGCTGTAGTGGCCGACATGGTGTCTGACGGTCCGGCTCCTCAGGGATCGTCGTCGGACGAAGCGCTCGGCGCTCTCACCGAGCGCCGGGGCAACATCCTTGTCATCACGATCAATCGGCCCGACGCCCGTAACGCAGTCAACGCCGCGGTCAGCATCGGCGTTGGCGATGCACTGCAGCAGGCGCAGGACGATCCGGAAATCTGGGCGGTGGTGATCACTGGTGCCGGCGACAAGTCGTTCTGCTCCGGGGCCGACTTGAAGGCACTCTCGCGTCGGGAGAACATTTATCACCCGGATCATCCCGAGTGGGGCTTCGCCGGTTACGTCCAGCACTTCATCGACAAGCCGACCATCGCAGCCGTCAACGGCACCGCGCTGGGCGGGGGCACCGAACTGGCATTGGCCAGCGACCTCGTGGTGGCAACCTCAAGTGCGAAATTCGGTCTACCCGAGGTCAAGCGCGGCTTGATTGCGGCGGCCGGCGGAGTCTTCCGCATCGTCGAGCAGCTACCCCGAAAGATCGCGATGCGCCTGCTGGTCACCGGCGAACCGATCAGTGCCGATGAGGCACTGCGCTGGGGCCTGATCAACGAGGTCGTCCCGGACGGCAGTTCCGTACTCGACGCAGCCATCGCGCTGGCCGGCCTCATCACCGTCAATGCGCCACTGGCGGTTCAGGCCAGCAAGCGCGTGGCGGTGGGCGCCGACGACGGCACCATCACCGCCGAGACCGCGCACTGGGAGCGTTCCAACCGGGAGACCAACCGCGTTTTCCGATCAGAGGACGCCATGGAGGGTCCGCTGGCCTTCGCCCAGAAACGCCCCCCGGTGTGGAAGGCGCGCTGAAGCGCTGACTCAGGCGGCCGGCTTGGCGGTCGTTGTCGGGGCAGCCTCACTGGTCGGGGCAGCCTCACTGGTCGGAGCGGCTTGCGTCGTGCTGGGCGCCGCCTCAGTCGCCGATGCCGGCGCGGCCGAGGTTGTCGGCGCCGCCGATTCGCTGGCCGGCGCGGCCGAGGTGGTCGGTGCTGCAGACGACACTGCTGCCGACGACGGTGTCTCAGTCCCCGAGGCGGCCGCGGGTGATTCAGCGGCCGGCGTTGGCGGAGTCAGCACGGTATCGATCATGTAGACGTAGCCACCGCGGACGGCATAGGCACAGCTCACGCGGTTGTCATTGACCTTGATATCGCCGTCTTTACCGGTGACGACCAACGGCCGTCCGTCCTGGGTCGGCATCTTGCCGGCGACATTCGCGGGGCCGACGTTACCCAGCACCATGTGGTAAAAGAGCACCGGCAAAAGTACGGTCGGATCGGTCTTGAGGGTCGCCACCACGGTTGGGTCCAACTTGGAGAATGCCACGTCGGTCGGCGCGAAGACGATATACGGACCGCCGTCGAGCACGCTGACGATATTGATATCGGGGTTCAGCCTGCCCGATATCGCGGCGCTGAAGGTACTCAGATCGGGGTTGCTCGCAATCGCCTGGGACGCGGTCTGGACCGCCATGGAGGCGATTGACCCCGCGCCGGAGGGCACCTGGCTGCGGTAGGCGCCGCAGCCCGGACCCTGAGGGTCGGGCACCTTGGTCGACGTGGGAGCGGGGACGGCCGTAGTCGGCGCGGCGGGATCGACCGGGGCCGGGTCCGCGTATGCGTTCACGGCGGTCGGAACCGCGACGGCGATCGCGGCGATCGCCGCGACAAGGCCGAGGGTCTGGGTACGAGGGCTCACGTCACTTCTCCTGAATTCTTCGGTCTTCGCGTAACGCCTGTGGAATCGTAGTCGGAAGGCGTTTCGTTACCCAAAACGGCGACCGGGATTCGAAGTCGCAGGTCGCTGTGGTGAATGTTGGGGGCGGCCTTACGATAGCCGCCATGGCCGAACCCCTCATCGTGACCGTCGCCGGTCACACCCCGCAGTTGGACCCCGAATCGTGGGTCGCGCCCAACGCGAGCCTGATCGGGTGGGTTCGCCTGGCCGCCGGGGTCGGCATCTGGTATTCGGCAACCCTGCGGGCCGAGGCCGAACTGATTGACATCGGAGCCGGCAGCAATATCCAGGACGGGGTGACGGTGCACGTCGACCCCGGTTTTCCGGTCCGTGTCGGCGCCGGAGTCACCGTGGGGCACAACGCTGTGCTGCATGGCTGCACGCTGGAGGACGGCGTGCTGATCGGCATGGGCGCGATCGTCCTCAATGGCGCCGTCATCGGCGCGGGATCGCTGGTGGCCGCCGGCGCGCTGGTGCCCCAGGGCACCGTGGTGCCGCCGCGCTCCCTGGTGGCCGGGGTGCCCGGCAAGGTCCGCCGTGAACTGAGCGACGCCGAAGTCGCCGCCAACCGGCACAACGCCACCGTCTACGAACATCTCGTCGACCTGCACCGCGGCGCCGGGCAGGGCTGATGCGACGACGTCAGCCTTGCGTCACCTATTTGGCACGAATATTTCGTACCGTTGAGTTCATGTGTGTCCTGATTCGGCCGCGATGCCGCGATCTGAATCCGGTGACCGCGTGACGATTCCGGGTGAGATCCGTGCGGCCGCCACCAACGCCGCTGCGCCGCAGCGGGAAGGGCCCTCGGTCGTACGCCGGCGGCGCCTGATCGTTTGCGTGGTCCTGGTGATCGGCGCGGTGTTGCTCGGGTACTCGCTGCGAAGTCGGCCCGGCGATCAGTCCTTCTTCGTATCAGCGGTGTCGTTGGGTGCGGTGTGGACCGTGGGCGCATTCCTGTCCGGGCCACTGCATCTGGGCAGTATCAATTGGCGCGGGCGAAATCAGCGGCCCGTGCTCACCGGCATCTCGGTCGGGGTGCTGTTGGGCGCGGCCTTCCTGGCCGGCGGACTGGTGGCGCGGGAGATCCCGCCGATCGCCGATCGCATCACCCGGGTGCTCGAGTACACCAATCATGGCCATTTGGGTTTCATCGTGTTGATCGCCCTGTTCAACGGCGTCGCCGAGGAGTTGTTCTTCCGGGGTGCGCTCTACACCGCACTCGGCCGGTTTTACCCGGTGGCGATTTCGACTCTGCTCTATGTGTGCGCGTCGTCGGCCAGCGGCAACGCCATGCTGGGCTTCGCCGCTGTGATCCTGGGAACGATCTGCGCATGCGAGCGTCGGGCCACCGGTGGTGTACTGGCACCGGTACTCACCCACCTGGTGTGGGGGCTGATCATGGTGCTGGCACTGCCGCCGATATTCGGGTTGTAGCGAAGGCTCACACGTCGGTGAAATTGGCGGCGCGACGCTGCTGAAAAGCCTTGGTGCCCTCGACGAAATCTCGCGAATGGATAAGACCGAGTTGGCCTTCGGTCTCGCGATCGATCGCGGCGTCCAGTTCGGTTAGCGTCGCGGCGTTGATGGCCTGCTTGGTTTTGCGCAACGCCGCCGCCGGCCCTGACACCAACGTCGCTATCACCGCGTCGGCAGCGGACTCGAGATCCCCGGGTGGGTAGACCGCGCTGACGAGGCCGTACTCGAAGGCCTGCGCCGCCGAGATGCGCTCGGCCAGCAGAGCCATCCGCATCGCCCGGATCCGGCCGATGGCGGCGGCCACCAGAGCCGAGGCCCCGCCGTCGGGCATCAATCCGATCTTGGTGAACGCCAACAGGAAGAACGCCTTCTCCGACGCCAGTACGACGTCGCAGACCAATGCCAGTGAGACCCCGACGCCTGCGGCCGGGCCGTGAACCACCGCGACTACCGGCTTGGGTAACGCCGCGATGGCGCGCACCGTGCGGTTGGCCTCGGCAAGCAGCGGATCGACGTCTGACGAAATCGTCGCGGCCGCTTGATCTTCCGCGCTAATTCCGGCTCCGGAGCTGAATCCGCGCCCGGCACCGCGCAGTCGCACGACCTTGACCTGTGGGTCGGTGGCCGCACGTTCCAGGGTGTCGGCCGCCGTCGTGAGCATGGCCTCAGTCAGTGAGTTGAGGCTGTCCGGCCGGTTGAATGTCAACGACAACACACCGTCGTCCAATGTGACGGTGAGATCGTCGATGCCGGTGTAATTCATGGCTGCACGGTAGACCCGCTGTACCGGCTTGCCGCGCGGGAGGTACAAAGAGTGGGCTTTCACTGACGAAGGGCGGTAGACCATGGCGGGACCACTGACGGGTTTGCGGGTCGTCGAACTGGCCGGGATCGGCCCGGGTCCGCACGCGGCGATGATCCTCGGGGATCTTGGCGCCGATGTGGTGCGGGTGGAGCGGCCGAGCACGCCACCGAAAACCAGTCCGAGCAAGGATTACGCGCTGCGTAACCGGCGCTCGGTGGCGGCCGACCTCAAGAGCCCGACCGACCGCGACCTCGTCCTGAGCCTGATCGCCAAGGCCGATGTGCTCATCGAGGGCTTCCGGCCCGGTGTCACTGAACGGCTGGGCCTCGGGCCGCAGGACTGCGCCGCGGTCAACGAGCGGCTGATCTACGCGCGGATGACCGGCTGGGGCCAGACCGGCCCACGCAGCCAGCGCTCCGGCCACGACATCAACTACATCTCGCTCAACGGCGTGCTGCACGCCATCGGCCGGGCCGGCGAGCGCCCGGTGCCGCCACTGAACCTGGTGGGCGACTTCGGCGGCGGCTCGATGTTCCTTCTCCTCGGGATCCTCTCGGCGCTGTGGGAGCGGGAGCGCTCCGGTAGGGGCCAGGTGATCGACGCCGCGATGGTCGACGGCTCCAGCGCGCTGGCGCAGATGATCTACGCCTTCCGGCACACCGGACTGTGGAGCGACGTGCGCGGCACCAATATGCTCGACACCGGGGCGCCCTACTACGACACCTACGAATGCGCCGACGGGCGTTACGTCGCCGTCGGGTCGATCGAGCCGCAGTTCTATGCCGAACTGCTCGAAAAACTCGGTCTCGACGCCGCCGAGTTGCCCGGCCAGAACGACGTCGCCCGCTGGCCGGAACTGCGGGCGATATTCACCGGGACCTTTGCCGCCCATGACCGCGACCACTGGGCGAGGATCTTCGCCGACAGCGATGCGTGCGTGACGCCGGTGCTGTCCTTCGCCGAGATCGAGACCGAGCCGCACAACACCGAACGCAACACCTTCTACTCCGAGGCCGGCTCGCTATTCCCGGCGCCTGCCCCGCGGTTCTCCCGCACCGTGCCGGACAAACCGACCCCCCCCGGGGTTCCGGGTGCCGACACCGAAGCCGTGCTGCGCGACTGGGTATAGTCGCCAACCAACCAGTAGGTCGAGCCCTCGAAAGGAACACGGACGTGGAGATCAAGGACGCGGTAGCCGTCATCACCGGCGGTGCCTCAGGCCTGGGCCTGGCCACCGCCGAGGCA
>JAPLAO010000354.1 GCA_026393245.1 Mycobacterium sp.
CCGGCTTCGCAGATTACATATCCCCCTGCCCCGTCGGGGGGCGTCAGGCTCAAGACGGAGCCAGTGGCGGTCACCCAGCACCGCACCCGGCCCGACTGCGTCGTCACTTCCTGTCCCTCGGAAGCACCAGCGGAGGGTGCGGCAATCACGCACGACGCGACGGCGGCGGCCAGAACCCCGCTCGATATGAGTTTCGTCGTGATCATGGTTGACCTACCTCCGGGTTCAGCATACGACCGACGGGAGGGACGATCACGGTGTTGCTACACGTGACACCCTGGGACGAGGGAGCTTTCGTCGCCGCCGGTCCTTAATCGGTTACGCAAACCTGCCTGGCGGAGTACTCGACCGCGGATCGGCGGCTACAAAGAGCTCGGCCGCGACGTCGTCGAGCCCCAGGCGCCAACTGACATTATCGACGCGTTTGCCTTCTTGACTTAAATCAGGGAACGACAGTTCCCTCGCTCAAGACCAGGTCCACGGCTTCTTTCAGCGCTGCGGCGTCGGCAGGCTCGGCCCTACCCACGATCACCACTATGGTTCCGGGCGCATCACCGGTCCCGGGAATCCCTAACATTGCAACGGTACCTTGCACTCCGCTGTGGCACGAGAAATCTCCGCGGTAACCGTTGGCTTCGCTCATGGTCGCAGGGACGGGATCACCGTTGGGCTCACAGGTATCTGCCATATCGGTGCCAGCCAGCGCCACGGCCATCCCAGCCCCCACAAGCTCCTTCTTAATGCCCTCGCTCGACAGGTCGTCGCCTGGTCCCCCGGGGCCACCCTGAACCTGAAGGGTGGCGGAGTCCCCGTATTTACCCGCAAACGCCTTCGTTCCGTCTTCGCCGCCTATCCAATTAACCGTTGGGTCATCGGACCACCCCGGTAACTCAGGCACAGTGATAACGGGCAAAGCGGTGTCGGCGGCCGTGCTCGACTCGGCCGCCGAGGTGGACTCCGCGCTCGAGGTGCTGGCGGCTGCACTGCTTGAGGCGGATTTGGTACTGCTCGGCGCGGTACTGCTCGATGCGGTTTTCGACCCCGATCCGCAGCCTGCGAGCATCACACTCGCCGCGAGAGCGGCGACACCCGCCACGGAAACAGTTGCAGCACGAACCTTCACTTGAGAAACCTTTCGTCAGGACAGATTGGAGAACCGTATCGGTGGGAATGACGGTTGTCCGCGATTCAGTAAATTAATCCCCGCCTCTGAACCCAGAGCCAATCTTGAGGCTCGGGGGGAGAGGTCTTAGTCATAGCGGTGGTAGGCCGCGCAGGTGGCCGTGATTGGAATGCCCCCACCGGCTGGGCACGACGGTGTCGTTGGAGGATTAGACGGCCTAGACACGGCCCGTTGAGAGCGGCGCGGCCAGACAGACGGAGTGGGTGCGAGGTGCTCTGGGTTTTGGGCTAGGACGACCAGTTCTTCGCCGCGGCAATAATGCATTCCTGCGAGGGAGAGGTGGTCGGTGAGCCATCCGGACATTTAAAGTCACCTACGTTTCGGTTTCCGAATCCCTGAGTCACCAGATCCTTGAGCAAGGCGAGGAAGTATGACTGCGGGATGGCGTCCCCGGGCTTGCCGGCGAACGTAGCGGTGCCACTATACGAACCAACCTCGTTGCCTGCCTCTCCGGCGGCCAGGCAAGTATTGCTCCCGTCATCCCACGTACCCAAATACATGGCATATGAGCCTGCGCCGCTGTTCTTGGTGCACTCGTATTTCGCGTAGGCGATGAATGCCGGATCAGTAATCGCCGGACCAGTGTCACCCGGCACGTCCGTTGCCGCAGCCTGTCCGGTTTGGGTGTCGGTATCGGTTGGCGTGCTCGAGTCGGACGCCTGGGAGGACTCCGCGCTCGAGGTGCTGGCGGCTGCACTGCTTGAGGCGGATTCGGTACTGCTCGACGTGGTTTTAGACCCCGATCCGCAGCCCGCGAGCATCACACTGGCGGCGAGAGCGGCGACACCCGCCACGGAAACAGTTGCAGCACGAACCTTCACTTGATGAGCCTCTCGTCAGAACGGATTGGAGATATCGAATATCGGCTGAGAGAGTGCGACAGCCGACGCTCCGGCTTCCTAATCGCCGAAGTACTTCGCCCTGATCTCGTCGTAGGTGCCGTCTTGCCGCATCGCCAGCAGCGACTCGTCGACCATTTGGCGCAGCGGGTTGTTCTGGGCGAACGCCAAGCCGTAGTCCTCCTCCTGAAAGACCGAACCGGCGAGGTCTGCGACGTAAGCTCCGTCATGGGTGGCGTAGTAGGACAGCACCGGCGAGTCGAACACGACCGCGTTAGCGTCGCCGTTCTCCAGCGCCTTGTAGGCGTCGTCGATGCTGGGTAGCCCGGGCGCCTTCACGCCCATCCCCTGCAGATACTTCGCCGAGGTGGTTCCCGTCACGGTGACGTCAAGGTGGTGGTCAACGTCGCGGTGAAGAACGAGACGAACACAATCGCAACAAACCCCCACAGGATCGTCAGTGAGCGCGAGACCCAGTGTCGCGGAACAGCTTCCTGGGTTGCGGTCAGCGTCTCGCCGGCGAAGATAAATGCCTGAAAGATGCCGGGGAAGTAGGACCTCGACACCATGGAGTCCGGATGCCGGCGCTCAGCCAGCCAGGTGATGTGAGCCGGGATCAGCGCCATCGCCAACCCGCCCAGCAGCCAGAACAGCATGGCCCTGGAGAATAGAATCGGTAGGAAATTCAAGATCCCTGGCTCTGTCGCGGCCGTCGAACGCTTGGGAATGAGAATCTGGAGACCGCCAGCCAGGGTGGGCTGGGAGAAGTCAAAAGTCTTCATCCGGTCGCTGGTGATCGAGATGGCCCCGGCTGCCACGTCTGCACGGCGCTCGGAGAGATCTTTCAATTGCGCTGCAACGTTTTCGGCGTCCACATACCTAGTGCTCCACTGCTGACGCTTGGCGATCTCCTCCCACACCTCGATGGTGAATCCGGTCCGGTTGTTGTCCTTAGTCATCACAAAGGGTGCAAGCGGACGAACAGACACAGCCACTTCACGCGGCTGAGCGCCAGCCGGAACCGCAAGCGGCAGAAGGGCAAACCCGGCAACGATCATCAGCACACCGATCAAGCCACGCCAGCGCGATCTCATGTCCAGACCTCGTTTTCTATCCGTTCCCGCGTCACCGGTATCGATGACGATTAGTGGCTTTGCTCTGTGTTACCGCGGTTCAGTGGGCCGTGACCGGCGGCCTCGCTCAGCCCGGCTGGTCCCCTGACTCGGTTGTCTCCGCGCCAAACCACTTCCGTTTGATCAAGTCGTAGGTGCCGTCTTGCCGGATTTCGAGCAGTGCCTGGTCCACTTGCGGACGCAGATCACTGTTTTGCGCGAAGGCAAGTCCGTAGTCTTCAGGGTTGAAGACCGGCCCGGCGAGTTGCACTGCGCCGTTACCATCCCCGGCCGCGTAATAACGCAGCACCGGGGAGTCGAAAACCACCGCCTCGTAGGTGCCGTCCCTCAATCCGAGTAAGCAGTCGTCAATGTTCGGCAGGCCTGTCGCCGGGACACCAATATCCTGAAGGTGACGCGCCGAGGTCGTCCCGGCGACTGTTGCCACTTTCTTACCGACGAGGTCCGACGGGCCGGTGATCTGCCCTTCATAGGTGCTGACGGTCAAGTTCGTGGTCAGCGTCGCAGTGAAGTAGGAGACGAAGATGATGGCGATGAATCCCCACAGGATCCCCAGCAGTCGGCCCAGCGATCGGTGCGGGAAGGTGTCGGGCATGAAACCCAGGAAGCCCACTGACCATGCAAATGCCTGGAAGATCCCCGGGAAGTAGGAACGCGATATGCCCTCCTCCTCCTCCTCGTCATCCCCGCCGTCGTCGGCTCCGTCATCGTCGTCTCCGCCGGCGACCTTAGGGCCCTCAGCCTTGCGGCGTTCGATCAACCAAAAGAGATGGGCCGGAATGACGGACAGGATCAAACCCGCCAGCAACCACACGCCCATCGCCTTGGAGAACAGCAGGGGCAGGAAGTTGACCAGCCCCGGCTGGGACGGCACCGAAGCGCGGTGCGGAACCAGAATCTGGAGGCCGCCATTGAATATCGGCTGAGAGAAGTCGAACGTGTGACGTCGCTCGGCCGTGATCGAAATGGCGCCGGCACCCACCTCGGCACGACGGTCCGCTACGTCTTTCAGCTGTGCCGTCACGTTTTCTGCGTCGACATACTCAGTGGTCCACCCCTGACGCTTGGCGATCTCTTCCCACAGTTCGATGGTGAAACCGGACTTCCCGCTATCGTTGGTAATGACGAACGGCGCCAGATTGCGGGTGGCCACGGTTACCGTCCGCGGCGCGGCGGTCGCCAACCCCGCCATCGGCAAAGCTGCGAACGCGGCCACGATCATCAGCACCGCGATGACAGCGCGCATCTGTGACCCAAATCGTGAACCCACGTTCCAGACCTCTTTTTCATTTACCGGCCGCCGGACTCCGAAACGATAACTGAACGCTTGTTGTTGGGGGTTCAGGAGGTCAGGCTCAAGCGGTGCTATCGTCCGCTCCCGTGGAGACAATAGACAGTTTTTCTCCCTCTCGAGGGTGGCGAGCAACGAGCAGACCGACGCCACTTCTTGCGGCGGTGTGCACAGTTATGTCGTTGCTATCGACTGGGCCAACAGCTTCAGCGTCGGCCGATTGCGGCCCGACCCCTGCAGAGGCCCTCAACTCGGCGCTTGCACAGTTGCCACCCGACCCGATGTTTGGTCTTCCCTGGAGCCACGATGTGGAGGACAGCAACTACGACTCGTGTGCCGATCTATCGGCCATGGTGGTGACCATTGAGCGTGGAACCGGAAGTTCACCCGACCAGGCGCTGATGTTCCACCGCGGAGAGTTCCTTGGCACGGGAACATGGAAGGCCTACCCGTTTACGCAGATTGAGCACGCCTCATCCACCACCGACTCGGTCCTTCTCTCCTACAAAGACCCCCGGTACGTCTGTTCCGCATGCGACGGGCCGCGAGTAGCGGTGCGGTACGAATGGCAGGGCGATCACGTTGAAATGCTCGACCCGCCGCCACCCTGGTGACGCTGGATTCGACGGCGGGCCCGCTGGGCATGGTTGGCTAGCAGTCGAAAAGTGGCTCAGCGAAAACCCTCTGTGAGCGACGTAAAAGCTAGCGCGTCAACACCATTGTGTAATCCCCGACCTTGGCGGCCAAGCTTGCACCGTCGACTGTCACGCTGTACTGCTCGGTGGTGCACGTATCCAGAGTGCTGTCAGGAAGGGGCTTCTCGTCGATCAAGACTGCCCCAGCATCAATGCCGACTTGGGTCCAGCTCTCCACGCACGTTCCACTGGCATCGTTGTAAACAATGGTGCCGTTCAGTGCGTCAGGACTGCTCACCGTCAGAGTTGCTGTTTGCCCATCGGTTCCGGTGCCGTTCCAATCACCGCTCAGATCACCCAGCGCGATAAATGACGGATCAGTAATCGCCGGAATTGCGCCCGCCGGTGAGCCCTGGGTCGGTGTCGCAGCCTGACCGGTCTGAGTGCCCCCTGAGCTGATCGAGGTGATGTTGGCAACCCCGCCGGTCACCGTGAAGTCCACCGAAACCGATGTGCTGCAATCGCTCACGCTCTGACCGACGACGAGGACCTTGGGGCTTGTCGTCTCCCCCGTGCCGACGGCCACAGCCGGGCCTTCGAAACCGCAGCTGTCGTTCATCTGCGCAGTACTGCTGGGAGTCATCTGGTAGTCGCCGTCGGCCAATCCGGTTTGGGAGTTCTTGGCCGGATCAGTGCTCTCGTTGACGGACTTCACGGTTTCTTGAGCAAATTTGAAAACGGTGGCACCCGTGGCCACCACGACGACCACTGCTATCACCGACAGGATCAGGCCGACGATCCCGAGCCAGAACCCAGCCTTCGCCAGTCCCCCGTTATCCGCCTCACCACGTTCCACCCGCTTCATTCCCATGCGCCCGAAGATAATCGCCAACACGGTTCCGATCGGGCCGAGGCAAACGAACTGCAGAATACCCATCACCAGGGCGGCCGTACCAATGCCATTCTGCGGAGGATTACCGGTGGCCGGCACCGGAGGCATCGGTGCATCAAACGGCGGGGGCATCGGTGTCCCCGGTGGCGGTCCGCTGGTCATCCCTGACTCCCTAACTTGAAATCCGCAACGCAAAAAGGCCGATAAGGCAGCCCGACAGGTGCAGAGCATTGATTTCGCCAAAACGCGATTCGGACGAAGTTACCACCGCAATTGGCGCAGTGCAATGACGCGTGTTGAGCGCTCAGTCTCAGGCGGAGTGGAATGGTTTGCGTTACTCCGTTGTCAGAGACGCGATGACTTATCACGTGAGCCGTCGAACGGCTCACGTCGACTACTGAAGTGCGCTATCACCGCTCCCTGCGGCGTAGCCGTACACCCCCGCGTTGCTGGTGGCATCCCATTGCCTATTGACTCCCCAAGGGCCGGTCGTGCAAAGTCACTCCCGGCTCATTCCTGAGAGGTGGTTAGGGTCCGACATGGCAATAGAAGAACGAACATCGACATCGTGGTTTTCGCGTATTGGCGGTGCTTTGACAGGTGGTGCTCTCGGGCTTGTCCTTGTGATCGGTGCAATCGTTGCGTTGCTTTGGAACGAGGGGCGCTCGGTAGCCACCTATCAATCTCTGAAAGAAGGCTCTGCCGCCGTGGTGTCGACAGATGCCGCCAGTGTTGATCCCTCCCTCGAAGGGAAACTTATTCACATCCAAAGTGATGTCACGCCGAATGCCGATGTGGCCGACCCAGAGACTGGGATCACGGGTGCCGGAGCTGTTGGTTTGGCAAGACACGTTGAAATGTATCAATGGGTAGAGAACGAAAGCACCAAGACGGAAAAGAAACTGGGCGGTAGTGAAGAAGAGGTCAAAACCTACAGCTATAAAAAAGAATGGACCGACGTTGCCGTTGATTCGTCTACGTTCAAGCAACCGCAGAATGAGGTGAACCCGGCTTTCTGGCTACCCTCCTCAACGACCTATGTGGACGTTGCAATGCTGGGAGCATTTGAGCTGTCGGGTGAAAAGTTGGCGGGAGTGGCTGCGCGGAACGTCCATCCGATTTCTGTTGATGAGGCAACTGCTGCCTCCGAGGCCTCGGGCTATCCGGGCGAAGGCCGCGCCGTCAATGGGGCCCTTTACTTCGGTGCGAACGAAGACGCCCCAGAGATCGGAGACACTAAAATCACATACGAAGAGCTGGTTCTTCCCGAGGTGAGTGTCGTCGGAATGCAAAACGGCACGACCATATCCGATTACACCACTCAAAACGGGAGAAATTTACTTCTTTTGGCTGCGGGCCGTGAGCCAGCACAAGCAATGTTCGCCAGTGGGCAGGCTGATAATACGACCCTGACCTGGCTGATCAGGGCCGGCGGAATTGTGGCACTATTTATTGGATTTCTTTTGATATTCAAAATTTTCAGCGTTTTGGGCGACGTCATCCCCATCTTCGGATCGATGGTCGGCTTCACCACTGGGCTGGTTGCCTTGATTCTAGCCTTGGCCATCGGCGTTACCGTTATTGCTATCGGTTGGTTTTTTGTTCGCCCGTTGCTGTCAATCGGAGTGATCCTCGGTGCTGCAGCTATCGTGCTTGCCTATTTCAAGTTCGGCCGTAAAAAAGCAGCAGCAGAAACGGTATAAAAATCATGCCCACGCAAAACGCTCGGCTGGGATACCCCAGCCGAGCGACCGCGGAGACGTTCTTGCGGATCCGCCCGGCAATCGTGCGCAGGGACTCCTTCACGAGGATGCTGTCGGCGATCGCCACTCGGTCCTGAACCGACAAATTCCGGTGATCGATGGCCGCCCGCCCGGTGCCATCGCGGATCAGATTGCTCACCGGCTATTTGTAAACAATCTGGTTGGTGTAGTCCACGACCCGCCCATCGAGGTATATCCGCGTGTTGTTGATGTGTCGGATCCCCTTGCGCCAGTCCCGCGCCGTCCGCACGTTGACACCGACCTCCCCGGCGGCGGCCACAACGACATCCCGACGGCGACCGCCGCTTCCTTCACCGGCACCCCGGCATCAACGAGCCTCGCTAGCTGATCTCCAAACCGAACACAATCCTCCGAAAATGACACGGTCGCCGCAACCTCTCAAATCGAGAGCGTTGCGACGACCGCGTGAACCCGCCACGGAATGTCGGGGGCATTGCGTTGCAGTCGTCGTCGGAAACGCGGCGACTTCGGATCAACTTCGGGAAGTGGTGGTCGGTACCGAACGAGCCGGCGGATGAGGCTGGCTCGCCGTCCGGGCCGACTGTGCCGGTGCCGAACACCCGGCGGCGTCGCAGCTAGCGGAACCCGGACCAGGCCGCGTGCGGATAACGGAAGACTGACTGGCTGGACGGCCTAGCTGGTCGGCTTGAACGAGCCGATCACCGCGTTCGCCTCCGCAAGGTCTTTGCCCTCGGGGAGGTTGGCGGCCCAGATCTCGGCGATTGATTTCGGGCCGAGCTCGATGATGGTGGAAAGGAACTTAACCGCGTTCCCGTCCTCGTCCTTGCCTGTGCCCGTGATTTCCAAGCCGGGCTTTCCCCCGATGGTCACCTCAGTGGCATCGCCGAGTGTGATGTCGGTGTAGTTCTCCTTGAGGAATTCCAGGGTCGAATCGACGATCGAGCCAGCCTCCGTTGTGGCCTCCTCCTCGGTGTCGAAATTCTGCGCGCGGAATGAGAGAACCGATCCGTTCTCGCTCTTGAGGTCGGTGAAGTCGCCGAACTGTTCGATCTGGGTCACTTCCCAATTAGCAGGTATATCGACTGAGAACACCGATTCCGCTTGGGTGGGGTAATAGAGAGTCGTGGCGCTTGCGGGCGCGCCCGTCGCACTGCTGGCCGCCGTCTCGGCTGCACTGCTAGCGGCACTGCTGGCGGCCGACGATCCCACGCTCGAGGCACTGGACACGGCGCCCTTGGTGGCCTCCTTGGTCTGCGAACAACCCGCGACTAGCGTGACGGCGATGGCGAGGCCGGCAGCGACGGCTGTGGTGCGGACTGTCGGAACGTTCATGATGTAACTCTCTTTCCCAGATGAGTTGTGGGGCTGGACCCAGAAGTCGATCCGCGCGGACCGGAGAAAATCGTAAAGATTGATCCCGGTATTTCAAAATCCGAGCGCTACCGGGGTTCGGGAGCAGGTCGGCCACGGCCGTAACGACAATGGCCTCCCGCGCGACTTTGGCACGCGGCCCGTTCGGTTTTTCAGTGCGTTAGTTTCACCGACCGCCGCTGTACGTCGCATCTGCTCTATCAGCCCGAGTCGGGCCAGTGCGCGGATGTGTCGGCACATCTCCTCGGGGGTCATATCTTGGTCGCTGGCGAATTGGGCAAGTTCACGAGTGCCCCCAGTCGGACTCGAACCGACACTGTGCGGATTTTAAGTCCGCTGCCTCTGCCAATTGGGCTATGGGGGCGAGCCGATCTCAGCATCAGAAACCGTACCTGCCCGCAGTCGGCGGGCAGCCGGACACCGAGTTGGCGCCGCAGTGCCCCGGGCCTGGCCTGTACACGGGTGAAGTCGGAGAAAGCCCGGCCGCAGTCCCAAAGTTCACCTGACATAGCCGACGCGCTCCAACTATGGTTATTGAGAGACCCACACAGCGGGGTCGGCGAAGGAGAGATCTGTGATGGGTATTGTCGAAACCAAGCACACCGGTGGATGTAGCTGCCGCTGTAACGCCTGCGATGGCGGACACCACTGCCGCAACATCGGCAGCGGCTGCAAGGTCAAGCTCTGAGTTCTCAGCCTCGCTAGCTGAGGATTACGGGATCGACAGCGCGATCCCGTCGAGAATGTCGTGTTCGCTGACGATGATTTCATCGATTCCGGCCCGTTCGCTCAACGCGGCGGCCAGTTCCTCGACGACGATCGCGCCTCCGCCGATCACGTCGACCCGGCCCTCGTGCATCGGCCCCAGCACGGCGCGCTGCGCGCGAGTCATGCCGATCAACTGATCGCACACCGCCAACAGGTCGCCGAACCGGACCCGGGAGAGGTGAATCGCCTCGGCGTCGTACTCCGCCATTCCGTGCGCCAGTGCCGCGATCGTGGTGAATGTGCCGGCCACCCCGACCCAGGTCTTGGCCTGGTCCACCGGTACCACCTGAAGTGCCTCGGCCAGACGCTCCCGCACCACCTCGCGTGCCTCCGCGACCTCCGCAGCGGTCGGCGGATCCGAATGCAGGCACCGTTCGGTCATCCGCACGCAGCCGATATCGGCCGAATAACTTGCCTGCACCCCGCTGCCGGTGCCCAGCACCACTTCGGTGGAGCCGCCGCCAAGGTCAACAACTACGAATGGCGCTGCGGCGGAATCCAATTCGCCGACTGCGCCGTTAAAGGACAGCTCGGCTTCTTCGGACCCGGTGATCACCTCGGCGATCGCGCCGGGAACGGCCGGGCCCAGCACGGCGGCAGTCATCGCGAAGAATTCCTCGCGGTTGGCCGCATCCCGGGTGGCTGATGTCGCCACCATCCGCAGCTTGCGCACACCGTGGCTGCGCAGCAGTGCGGCGTAGTCCATCAGCGCCGCCCGAGTGCGCGCCAGCGCATCAGGCGAAAATCGCCCAGTGGCGTCGACACCCTCGCCGAGTCGGACGATCCGCATCTCGCGATGCAGGTCCTGCAACCGGCCGTCGATCCGGTCGGCGATCAGCAACCGGATCGAATTGGTTCCGCAGTCAATCGCCGCCACGGTTTCCGGCTTGGTGCTCATATCCACTCCTCTTTCATCAGGATCCCGGCCATCGCCGGTTCGGCGGCCAGCATCGCCAGTGCCTGATCGCCGAACGGGTTGACCCCGCGCCCCTTGGCCAGCGCATGCGCCATCACCACGTGCAGACACTTCACCCGGTCGGGCATGCCGCCGCCGGAGAACGTCGTACCGAGAGGTTCGATGGCGTCACGCTCAGCAAGGTAGGACTCGTGTGCCCGCCGATAGGCCGCGGCCAACGCGGGATCGTCCCGCAGCGCAGCGGACATCACCCGCATCACTCCCTCGGATTCCAGTCGGCTGGCCGCGGCGGTC
>JAPLAO010000200.1 GCA_026393245.1 Mycobacterium sp.
CGATGACACCCACACCGGCCTCAGCGAACCGGCTCTTGAGCGTCGCATCGACCATGCCGCCGTCCCACGGACCCCAACCGAACGCGCGCACCACGCAGTCGGCCCCGCGACGGATGGACTCGCGCGCCGCGATGGATTCCAGCACCGCGTTGGCGGCGGCGTACGCGGCCTGCCCGGGGTTGCCGGCCCGCGCCGCAATGGAGGAGAACAGCGAGATGAACCGCAGGTCGTCGGAGGATGTCGCGTCCAGCAGTGCCTCGGCACCCACGACTTTCGTGCTGAACACCGTGACGAACTGTTCGTCGTCGAGGTCTTCGAGGCGTTTGTCGGCGAGCACGCCGGCACCGTGCACGACGCCGACGATCGGCCCGAAGGTCTGGCGCACCTCGTCGAGGACTCCGCGCAGCGCGGTTCCGTCGTTGATATCAGCGGGGAAGTAGCGCGCGGCGGTGCCCTGCTGTTCGGCGGCCGCGAGGGTGGCACGCACCTCACGTTGAGCGAGCAGGCTGTCCGCCGCCGCCCGAGCCTGCGGCAGTGTGATCGACTCACCGCGGGCCTTCGCCGACGCCACCAGCGCGGTGGCGATCTCGGCGGTGGTGGTGCCGGACGGTTCATCCGGTGTCGCCGCGTGCAGCGGGGTGCGGCCGAGCAGCGCCAACCGCAGTCCGTGCCGTGCCGCGAGCGCCAGGGCTGAGCCTGCCGTCACACCGCGGGCACCGCCGGTGACGACGACGACACCGCCCGGGGCGACGCTGATCGTATCCGGCGCGGCACCGGAAACAGCAGTGTCGGCGACGGCGGTGTCGGAGAGGACCAGACGGGTACCGTCGGCGCGCAACGCGACCTCGATCCCACTGCCGCCGGCGAGCAACTCCTGCGTCAGTCGGGTCGCGTCCAAGGTTTCTAGGTCGATGGCCCGCACCGAGGCGTTGGGCCACTCCCATGCGGCGGTCTTGACCAGACTGGCCACACCCACCGGGGCATCCGCGCCGGCGAAACGCGCACCCGTCGACTGCACGGTGACCAGCAGTCGCGACCGCGAATTGCTCTTGGCCACACTGCGTGCCGCGTGGAACGCGCGCACGTGCATGTCGACGCAGTCCTGCGACGTACGGGCCGGCGCCAGTGCGGCCAGCGAGATGACGGCGGAGGCTTCGGCTGGGACGTCGTCGACGGCCCGGGCCTTGATCCCGTGGGAGGTCATCACGCGTTCGAGGTCGTCGGCGAAGGCCGGGTCCTCGCGGGTGATGAGGACCTCGCCGTCACGCAGGCCCGCCATCGTCAAACCGCTCGGCGGCACTTCGCTGAATGTCGCCTCTGTGGAGACCAGGCTGGCCGACGGTGAACCGGCTGCGGCCGAGCCCGAGCTACCCGAATCGGATGCGCCGGAACCTGACGCAGCCGAATGGTTCACTCCCGCAGCATCTCCGGGGTTGTCATCGGATCCGAATCCCGCGATGGAGTCGACGACGTCCTGCAGGGTGCGCAGGCGGGCGAGTTCGGAGGCGGGGACTTCGGGTGCGCCGGGGAAGTGGGTTTGGAGTGCGGCGAGGATTTCGACCTGCTTGATGGAGTCGATGCCGAGTTCGGATTCCATTTCCATGCTTAGACCGAGCATGTCGGCGGGGTAGCCGGTTTTCTCCGACACGATCGCCAGGACCACGTCCGCGGCTGAAGCCGAGGACACGGCCGGTGCCGGCGCCGCGGATCCGTTAGTCGCCGCGGCGGGAATTGTTACGGCGGAGGCGAAGTCTGCGATGGAGTCGACGACGTCCTGCAGGGTGCGCAGGCGGGCGAGTTCGGAGGCGGGGACTTCGGGTGCGCCGGGGAAGTGGGTTTGGAGTGCGGCGAGGATTTCGACCTGTTTGATGGAGTCGATGCCGAGTTCGGATTCCATTTCCATGCTTAGACCGAGCATGTCGGCGGGGTAGCCGGTTTTCTCCGACACGATCGCCAGGACCACGTCGGCAGCGGAGGCCGATGGCACGGCCGGTGCCGGTGCCGAAGCGGACGACACGGCCGGTGCGACAGCGGGCGCTGGGGTCGGCGCCGGTGCGGCGGCCGGTGGAGGTGGGACGATCGAGGGTTGGGCGGCGACCGGTGCGCCGACCGGTTGCGGCAGCGCACGTGGCGCCGCGGGTGCCATCAGCTGAGCCTGGACCACCGGCCGGGGGGCCTGCGTGGTGGCCGAGTGATCGCCGACGATCTCGGCCATCATCTGTGCTGCTGTCTCCAGGAATGCCTGGTGGCTATGAGTCACCACATCCAGATAGCGCTCGTGCTGTTTCGCGGTCTCCTGTTGGATGCGATCGATGACGCTCCACGCATCAGCGGACAGTGGCGCTGCGGCCGGGGCCCAGTGCTCGTCCTGCGGCGGTGCTGCAGGGGCCGGCATGACTGCTGCGTGCGATTGCACGCCATTGTGCGCGACATTCACGATGGACTCC
>JAPLAO010000015.1 GCA_026393245.1 Mycobacterium sp.
GGATGCGGTTCAACCTCGCGCTCTACGCCGATCCGCGCTACTTCGATGAGCAGGTGGCGCAGTTCGCCGAATCGAGGCGCCAGGTTGAACAGACCGGCTCACCGCTGCTGACCGCGAACACGGTGAAGTTCTTCGCCGACGGCGTTATCGAGAACGAGACCGGCGCGCTGCTCGCGCCCTACTGTTCGGGCCTGCACAGCCACGGTATGCGGACCTGGGAAGGCGACTCGCTGGCCGAGGCTGCCCGTCGTGTTGACGAATTGGGTCTGCAGATCCACATCCACGCCATCGGTGACGCCGCGATCCGGCAGGCACTCGATGCGATCGAGTACACGGTGGCGCACAACCCTGCCCGCGACCGCCGGCCGGTGATCGCGCACGTTCAACTCGCCGATGACGCCGATCTCGACCGGTTCGCCGAACTCGGCGTCATCCCGAATATGCAGCCGCTGTGGGCACAGATGGACGCCCTGATGACGGTGCTGACCGTGCCCCGACTTGGCGTCGAACGCTCCGATAACCAGTACCGGATGCGGTCTCTGATCACATCGGGCGCACGGCTAGCACTGGGATCGGACTGGCCGGTGTCCTCTGGCGCACCACTGGACGGCATCGCGGTGGCCGCATCGCGGCGCACCGAGACAGGCGAGCCCGAGGGCGGCTGGACACCGCAGGAGATCCTGCCGATCGACCAGACACTTGCGGCCTACACCGCCGGTGTGGCGTATCAGGCTTTTGCCGAGGGCAATTGGGGCATCATCGCGCCCGGCGCCAGCGCCGACCTGGTCTGGCTGGACCGTGATCCACGAGACACCCCGGTGCTCGACATTCCCGCCGTGGCCGTGCTCGCTACCTATCTTCGGGGTCGAACCGCGTACACCCCCGAGGTCTGACACGCGTCAGGTAACGAAGCAGTGAAGACCCGCGTGGCCCGGCGCAATCCGGCGGGTCGCATTGCTAACTTCCAAGTCGATGACACGACAGGAAGCAGGGCCCGCCCCGACCGCGCGAGTCAACCGGCTTGCCGCGGCCGTCGGCGCCGCACTGTTGCTACCCGCAGTGGCCATGGCGGCCACACCCACCCCGAGTGCAGGCGCCTTCTCCCGGCCGGGCCTACCGATCGAAATCGTCTACGTACCCTCGCCGGCGATGAATCGCAATATCCGCGTCGAGTTCTCCGGCGGTGGACCGCACGCGGTCTACCTGCTGGATGGATTGCGCGCCGAGGAGGAGACCAACGGCTGGGATATCAACACCGCAGCCTTCGAGTGGTATTTCCAATCCGGCTTATCGGTGGTGATGCCGGTGGGTGGTCAGTCGAGCTTCTATAGCGACTGGTATCGGCCCGCGACCGGCAAGGCAGGCACCGTCACCTACAAGTGGGAGACGTTCCTCACCAACGAGTTACCGGCCTGGTTGGCGGCCAATAGGGGAATCGACCCGACGGGCAATGCCATTGTGGGCCTGTCGATGTCCGGCGGCTCGGCGCTGAATCTGGCGATCTGGCATCCCACCCAGTTTCTCTTCGCGGCATCGCTGTCCGGATTCCTCAACCCGTCGCTGGGATTGTGGCC
>JAPLAO010000007.1 GCA_026393245.1 Mycobacterium sp.
CATCCGGGCCGAGGGCATCCGGATCGGGGCCGACCCCCTGGGCGGGGCAGCCGTCGACTACTGGGGCGCGATCGCCGAACGGCACAACCTCGACCTCACGGTCGTTAACCCGCTTGTCGACGCCACCTGGCGGTTCATGACACTGGACACCGACGGCAAGATCCGGATGGACTGCAGTTCACCCAACGCGATGGCGTCACTGATCGCCAACCGGGAGTCCTATCAGATCGCCACCGGCAATGATGCCGACGCCGACCGCCACGGCATCGTCACCCCCGACGGCGGGCTGCTCAACCCCAACCACTACCTCGCCGTTGCGATTGACTACCTCTACACCCACCGCCCGGACTGGCCGGCCGGCGTCGCCGTGGGCAAGACCGCGGTCAGCTCCTCGATCATCGACCGAGTGGTCGCCGGCCTGGGTCGTACCCTGGTCGAGGTTCCCGTCGGATTCAAGTGGTTCGTCGACGGATTGATCAGCGGCACAATCGGATTCGGCGGCGAGGAATCTGCCGGGGCGTCATTCCTGCGTACGGACGGCTCGGTGTGGACCACCGATAAGGACGGCATCATCATGTGCCTGCTGGCTTCGGAGGTCCTGGCTGTCACCGGACAGACCCCCTCGCAGCGCTACGCCGAACTCGCCGCCAAGTACGGCGCCCCGGTGTACGCCCGCGTTGACGCGCCCGCCGATCGCGATCAGAAGGCCCGGCTGTCCAAGCTCTCCGCCGAACAGGTGAGCGCAACCGAACTCGCCGGTGAGCCGATCACCGCCAAGCTCACCGCCGCACCGGGCAATGGCGCGCCGCTGGGTGGGTTGAAGGTCACCACCGCAAATGGCTGGTTCGCCGCCCGCCCGTCCGGCACCGAGGATGTCTACAAGATCTACGCCGAGTCCTTCCTGGGCCCGGAGCATCTGGCACAGGTGCAGCAAGCCGCCCGAGAGCTGGTGAATACAGTCATCTCGTGAGTTCCGTCGCGCAGGGCGCCAATGTGTCGACGACACAGGCGCGGCTGCCCCGCGAAGTGTGGGTGCTGATCGGGGCCAACGTCGTGATCGCGCTGGGATACGGCGTGGTGGCGCCAGTGCTACCGGAGCTGGCGCGGCACTTCGGGGTGAGCATCAGTGCGGCGACGTTCGTCATCACCGCTTTCGCGGCGATGCGGTTATGCGCGGCGCCCCCTGCGGGGCTGCTGGTGCAGCGTCTGGGGGAGCGCCGGATCTACGTCGCCGGTTTGGTGATCGTGGCTCTGTCCACGGCGGCCTGCGCCTTCGCGCACACCTACTGGCAGTTGCTGGTGTTCCGGGCGCTCGGCGGAATCGGGTCGACCTTGTTCTTCGTCTCCGCGTTGGCGCTGATGATCCGGATGAGTCCGCATGATGCCCGCGGCCGGGTGGCGGGCATGTTCTCCGGTGGCTTCCTGGTCGGCTCGGTCGTCGGGCCGGTGCTCGGTAGCCTGACCGTCGGCCTGGGCTTGATTGCGCCCTTCCTGGTTTATGGCGCGATGCTGCTGATCGCGGCTGCCGTCGTATTGGTGAGCCTTCGAGGTTCTGCGCTGGCCGCGCCGGCCGACAACGACGAGCTGACCGTCACGGTGCGGGTTGCGTTGCGCCACCGCGCCTATCGCGCGGCATTGCTGTCCAACTTCGCCACCGGATGGTCCTTTTTCGGACTTCGTTTCGCGCTGGTTCCCCTGTTTGCCGCCGAAGTGCTGGGCCACAGCGCGAGCGTGGCGGGGTTAGCGTTGGCGGCATTCGCCGTCGGCAATGTCGCCGTAGTGATCCCCAGCGGCCGGCTTTCGGACCGCATCGGACGTAAGCCGCTGCTCATCACTGGATTGTTGCTTTCCGGGATATCCACGGCATTCCTCGGCCTGGCGCCGTCGCTGCCGGTGTTCCTCGCCGAGGCGGTTATCGCAGGGGCGGCCTCAGGCATCTACGGCTCACCGCAGCAGGCCTCGATTGCCGACATCATCGGCCGGGCCCGCGGCGGCACTGCGGTCGCGGCCTTTCAGATGATGTCGGACTTCGGATCCATCGTCGGCTCGTTCGGATTGGGGCTGATCGCCCAGCGATTCTCATTCGCGTGGGCGTTCGCCATCAGCGGGGCTGTCTTGTTGGCGGCGGCAGTGGGATGGATGTTCGCCCCGGAAACCCGCGACGAGTCGCCCCTGGAACACACACCGATGGGGGCTTTGGCGCCCGAGTCGGTAGAGGACCTGCACTGATCGCTTTTTGAGGCGGGTGTGCCGGTGGTGTAGTTTCGACAGACCTGGGGCTATGGCGCAGTTGGTAGCGCACCACACTGGCAGTGTGGGGGTCAGGGGTTCGAATCCCCTTAGCTCCACAGGCAAAAACCCGAGACCACACGGTCTCGGGTTTTTGCTGGGTGGGGGTTGTGGTGGCTGTTTGACCACAGTTTGACGACGTTTACGCCACTCTTGCTCTCCCGTGGTGCCCCCACACAGAGGTGTGAGGGATGGACGGTCACGGCGCGTGATTTTGGTATAGTTTTTATACCGTGCTCGATTTCGAGTTTGACCCCGCCAAAAGCGTGGCCAATCGCGAGAAGCATGGAATCGACTTCATCGACGCACAGGCGCTATGGCGGGATGTTCACCGCATTGAGGTCACCGCGAGGACGACGGATGAGCCGAGGTGGATGGTGATCGGTCAGATCGACGGCCGGGTTTGGTCCGCGGTGGTGACCTACCGCGGTGAATTCGTCCGGATCATTTCCGTACGAACATCGAGAGAAGGCGAGGCGGCCCTTTATGAAGGCTAAGGAATTTGACGAGCGGTTCGACGCCGGTGAAGACATGGCTACTGCTTTGGATACGGCGCGGGCTAGGCGCCCCGGTGAAGAACCTCGACGAGTTAATGTCGACTTTCCGGCATGGATGATCGCCGAGCTTGATCGTGAGGCGACCCGACTCGGGGTGACCCGTCAGTCGCTGATCAAGGTCTGGATCGCTGAGAAACTCGACCAGGGTGATCACCCCGCCGCTTGATTCGGATTTTACGACCGTTTTGACGACGAACTCGCGATGAACGCGGCATTTTCTGTCGAAAAGCGCGAGTAGAGCTTGTCGGAAAACAAGAGTTAGAGTTACGTCGGGTGCACCATCGCCGTTCGACTGACTTGTTGACCCGATAAGCCACCGTATTGCGTTGCAGCGCAGGGTATTCGGCGGCGGCGGTGTGGCTTGACCCCTTACCCCACCGTATTGCGATGCAGCGCAATTTTGCATCGCCGATGCGGCGATGCGCGTTGAGGTGTGTCGCGGTCAGCGGCGATGGTTCTCGAGTCGGTCGATCCCCAGGATCAGGTCGAGGCCGTAGGTGAATTCCTCGGCCAGTGTCATCGGCAGTGCGCCGGAGGCGAAGGTCTTTGCGGTGGCGGGGAAGCGGACTGGGTCGGCGTCGGCGAGGGTGACGGGCGTGGCCGCCTGTGGTTGCTGGTTGTTTGAGTGAGCGCTGAGTTGGATGGCGA
>JAPLAO010000276.1 GCA_026393245.1 Mycobacterium sp.
ACTCCGGATACCCGTCACCAACACAGAATGCGTCGCGGATACGGCGGCCGGCCTCGGTGCGGACCGGGATGTTCTGCAGGTTCGGGTCGGTCGACGACAGCCGGCCGGTGGCGGCGATGGTCTGGTTGAACGTGGTGTGGATGCGGCCGTCGGTGGCTGTCGATTTCAGCAGGCCGTCGACGGTGACTTTCAGTCGGGTGACATCGCGGTGAGCCAGCAGGTGCTCGAGGAACGGATGCGCAGTCTTGTCGAACAACGTTTGCAGGGCGTCGGCATCGGTGGTGTAGCCGGTCTTAGTCTTCTTGGTCTTCGGCATTTCCAGTTCGTCGAACAGCACAACCTGCAGCTGTTTGGGCGAACCGAGGTTGATCTCCTTGCCGATCACCGCGTAGGCGGCCTGTGCGGCGTCGCGGATCTGATCGCCGAATTCGCTCTGCAGTTCCTCGAGCTTGCCGATATCCACCGCGATACCGAGGGTTTCGAGTCCGGCCAGCACCACCTGGACAGGAAGTTCCATGTCACTCAGCAGTGCCGATGACTCCATCGCCGCCAGTTCCACATCCAGTGCATCGGCCAGATCGGTGACGGCGCGAGCCCGCAGGATCAGTGTCTGCACCCCTTGTTCGTCGACGCCATCGTCGTCATCAAGGAGCGAAAGCTGTTGCTGCTCAGGCTCTTCGGCCCGTAGTTCGCGCTTGAGATAACGCACCGACAGGTCGTCGAGGGCGAAGCTGCGTTGCCCGGGGCGTACCAGGTAGGCGGCGAGCGCGGTGTCGGAGGTCACCCCGGCAAGCCGCCAACCGCGCCCGGCGAGGTCATGCATCGCAACCTTGGCCTCGTGCAACGCTTTCGGCTTGTTCTCATCAGCCAGCCAGGCACCCAGTGCCGCCTCGTCCTCGGGCGTCACCGTGGCGGTGTCGATAAAGGCGCCGTCGCCGTCGGCGGTCGCGATGGCCAGCGCGGTGGCGTCACCGTCATGGGCCGCATGAGTTCCGACCACGGCCAGCCCGGATCGCGTTGTGCCGCTGGCATGTTCGGTCAGCCAGTCCGCCACCGTGCCGGGTTCCAGGGCAGCGCCGCGCACCTCGAAGCCGTCCTCGACCTCCGGTTTGGCGGTGCTCAAAGTGTCGAATAGTCGGTCGCGCAGCACCCGGAACTCGAGATCGTCGAAGAGTTGATGGATCTTGTCGCGATCCCACGGCAGCAGGCCGAGGGTGTCGGGTGTCTGCGCCAGGGGAACGTCGCGCACCAGATGGGTGAGTTCCCGGTTGAGCATCACGGTGGACAGATTCTCCCGCAACGAATCCCCGACCTTGCCGCGGACGGTGTCGACGTTGTCGACTAAGCCCTGCAGTGAGCCGTATTCGACGATCCACTTGGCGGCGGTCTTCTCCCCCACGCCGGGAATGCCGGGCAGGTTGTCGCTGGGGTCGCCGCGCAGTGCCGCGAAGTCGGGGTACTGCTCGGGCGTCAGACCGTACTTCTCCACCACCGCGTCGGGGGTATAGCGGGTCAGCGTGCTGACGCCCTTGATCGGATACAGCACGTGCTGACGCCCTTGATCGGATACAGCACGGTGATATCGGCGTTGACGAGTTGCAGTGCATCGCGGTCGCCGGTGACGACAAGCACGCGGTAACCGGCCGCGTCACCCTGGGTGGCCAGGGTGGCGATGATGTCGTCGGCTTCAAACCCGGGTTCGGCCAGTGCGGTGATGCCGAGTGCGTTGAGCACTTCCTTGGTGATATCGATCTGGCCGCGGAACTCATCCGGCGTCGCACTGCGGGTCGCCTTGTACTCCGGGAACCGTTCGGAGCGGAAGGTCTGCCGGGAGACGTCGAAGGCGGCGGCGATATGGGTGGGTGCCTCATCGCGCATCAGGTTGATCAGCATCGCGGTGAATCCGTAGACGGCGTTGGTGGTCAGGCCGCTTTTGGTTTTGAAGTTCTCCGCGGGCAGTGCGTAGAAGGCCCGGTATGCCAGCGAGTTGCCGTCGAGCAACATCAGGGTCGGCTTCTCGCTCACGCCCTCACTCTAGGCACGGGTTACGCTACCGGGGTGCCAGGTATGACAGACACTCCCGCCATCGACGGGTGGTGGGCATCCGACGATGCCGGCGTCCCGCATCTGGTGGGCGCCAAATGCCCGCAGTGCGCCACCTACGTCTTCCCGCCCCGGGCGAATAACTGCCCCAACCCAGCATGTGCGGCCGACGAACTCGAACCGGTGGCGTTGTCTCGGCGCGGCACGCTGTGGAGCTACACCGAGAACCACTACGCCCCGCCCGCGCCGTATCCGGCCGCGGATCCGTTCGAGCCGTTCGCGGTGGCCGCGGTGCAGTTGGACGCTGAGGGCATCATCGTGCTCGGCAAGGTCGTCGAGGGAACCGGTGCCGCAGACCTGAAGGTCGGCATGGCGATGGAACTCACCACGATGCCGCTCTACGTCGGCGACGACGGAATCGCGCGCACCGTCTACGCGTGGAGGATTGCCTGATGACAGATCTCCTCCCCGGGTCGCTTCGCTCCTGCCCGCCGGAACCCGTCTACATCCTCGGCGCGGGTATGCATCCGTGGGGCAAGTGGGGTCGTGACTTCACCGAGTACGGCGTCGTCGCCGCTCGCGCCGCCCTGCGCGATGCCGGGATGGAATGGCGCCAAATTCAACTCGTCGCCGGCGCGGACACCATCCGCAACGGCTATCCGGGATTCGTCGCGGGCGCGACGTTCGCGCAGAAGCTGGGCTGGACAGGCATCCCGGTGTCCTCGAGTTATGCGGCGTGCGCGTCGGGTTCACAAGCCCTGCAGTCGGCGCGTGCGCAGATCTTGGCCGGGATGTGCGACGTTGCCCTGGTGATCGGAGCCGACACCACGCCGAAGGGGTTCTTCGCCCCGGTCGGCGGGGAACGCCGCGACGATCCCGACTGGCAGCGCTTCCACCTCATCGGCGCCACCAACACTGTGTACTTCGCGCTACTGGCGCGCCGCCGGATGGATCTCTACGGAGCCACCACGGAGGACTTCGCGAACGTGAAGGTGAAGAACTCTCGCCATGGACTGGCGAATCCGAATGCGCGCTACCGCAAGGAATCCTCGGTCGAGGACGTCCAGGCCAGCCCGGTGGTCTCCGATCCGCTGCGACTGCTGGACATCTGCGCGACTTCCGACGGCGCGGCCGCACTGATCGTGGCCAGTAAGGCTTTCGCCGAGAAGCATCTCGGGTCGCTGGCCGGTGTGCCGTCGGTGCGCGCGGTGTCGTGTGCAACCCCGAACTACCCGCAGTCCATGCCGGAGTTGCCCGATATCGCCACCGATTCGACGGCCGTGGTGCCCGCGCCGGACCGGGCGTTCAAGGACCACATCCTCGACACCGCCTACGCCGAGGCCGGTATGGGCCCGGAGGATCTCAGCCTGGCTGAGGTCTACGACCTTTCCACCGCACTGGAACTCGACTGGTACGAACACCTCGGGTTGTGCGCCAAGGGTGAGGCCGAGCAGTTGTTGCGCTCCGGTGCCACCACGATCGGCGGACGCATCCCGGTCAATGCCTCAGGCGGGCTGGCCTGCTTCGGCGAGGCGATCCCGGCCCAGGCCATCGCTCAGGTCTGCGAACTGACCTGGCAACTCAAGGGTCAGGCCACCGGCCGGCAGGTCGAGGGTGCCAAGGTCGGCATCACCGCGAACCAGGGCCTGTTCGGCCACGGGTCATCGGTGATCGTCGCTCGCTAGTGCCAGACCGGGCTCAGGCAAGACCCGATTGCCTGCCTCCTCCTCGTGCCGCAAGCGGCCCGCATCGTCGTTCAGGCCACACCCAAATACGCCGCGCGAATACTGTCGTCGACCAACAACTCTTCTGCCGGGCCCTCGCGGGTGACGTTGCCGGTCTCCAGGATGTAGGCCCGGTCGGATCGGCTCAGTGCCTGAGCGGCATTCTGCTCGACCAGCAGAATGGTGGTGCCGGCGGCATTGATCTCGGCGATGATCGAAAAGATCTGCGAGATCATCATGGGTGCCAGCCCCATTGACGGCTCATCGAGCAGCAGCACCCGCGGCCGAGCCATCAGCGCCCGCCCAATGGCCAGCATCTGCTGCTCACCGCCAGACAGCGTGCCGCCGGCCTGCTTGCGCCGTTCGGCCAGCCTCGGGAACGTCGTCAACACCCAGTCCAGACGCTCGTCGTGGGCGGTCTTCGATTCGAATGTGCGCCCGTAGCAACCCATTTCGAGGTTATCGGCGACTGTCATACCGGGGAAGACACCGCGGCCCTCCGGTGCCTGGATCAAGCCGTCAATGACCCGCCGGTGCGCTTTGACCCGGGTGATATCACGGCCGTCGAACCACACCGACCCCTCGGCCAGGGGAAGCAACCCTGAAATGGCGCGCATCAGGGTGGTCTTGCCGGCACCGTTGGCGCCCAGCAGGGTCACCAACTCCCCCTGCCGCACGGACAGCGAAACACCATGCAGCGCTTCGATTTTGCCGTAGCGGACTATCGCGTCGCGGACCTCGAGCAGTACTTTCTCAGAGTTGGTCATCGGGCACCCCCAGGTAGGCGGCGATCACAGCCGGGTCCTCACGGATCTCGGCGGGCAGGCCGTCGGCGATCTTGCGGCCGAACTCCAGCACCACGATCCGGTCGGTCACACCCATCACCAGCCGCATGTCGTGTTCGATCAGCAGCACCGTGTAGCCGTTGTCGCGGATGGCGCGGATCAACTCGATCAGCGCGGCCTTCTCGCTCGGATTAAACCCGGCCGCCGGTTCGTCGAGGCACAGCAGTTGGGGTTCGGTGGCCAGCGCGCGGGCGATCTCAAGTCGGCGCTGATCGCCGTAGGGCAGGTTCTTGGCCTTCTCCTCGCCGCGATGGGCGATTCCGACGAATTCCAGCAGTGCGACCGCGCGGTCGACGGCCTCGCGTTCCTCGCGACGATGCCGAGGTGAGCGGACCAGCGCGCCGGGCACTGAAGTGCGGTGCCGCGCATCGGTCCCAACCACGACGTTCTCCAGGGCCGTCATCTCCCCCCACAGCCGGATGTTCTGGAACGTCCGCGCAATCCCCAACCGGGTGATTTGGTGGCGTTTCAACCGACCCAACGGCTCACCGTCGAAGACAACCGTGCCGGCGCTGGGCCGGTACACCCCGGTGATCGCGTTGAAGCAGGTGGTCTTACCGGCGCCGTTGGGGCCGATGAGGCCTAGGATCTCGCCGCGGTTGATCGAGAAGCTCACCGCGTCCAGTGCGGTCAGCCCGCCGAAGCTGACACTGAGATCGCGGGTCTCCAGCAGCGCCTCGGTCATGTCGCGGCCTTACCGCCGCCGGCGAGCAGGGTGCGCGCCGAGCGGCCGTAGGCGAGCAACTGCTGGCGCGCCGGGAACAGACCCTGCGGGCGGAAGATCATCAGCACCACCAGTGCCAGTCCGAAGAACAGGTACTTCAGGTCGCCGAGGTTGATACCGAAGGCCTCCACCCCGAGCAGTCGGTTCGGTAGGTAGACGATGACGAACGCGCCGAAGATGACACCGAGTTTGTTGCCTTGGCCGCCGAGCACCACGGCGGCCAGGAACAGCATCGAGTTGATGATGTTGAAGTTGGTCGGCGCGACGTACTGCACCTGCCCTGCGTACAGCGCACCGGACAGGCCACCGATGCCGGCGCCGATCACGAACGCCCACAGCTTGAACCGAAAGGTGTTGACGCCCATCACTTCCGCGGCGTCCTCGTCGTCACGGATCGCCACCCAGGCCCGGCCGACCCGGCTACGTTCGAGGTTGCCGACGAGCAGCAGTACAACACCGATGAGGATCAGACCGAGCCAGTACCACCAGGTCCCGTAGTTCGAGTTTCCCAACGCGTTGCCGCTGGAGAAGTAGCCGCCCGGTACCCGGTCCTCGCCCACGCCGGGGAAGGCGATCCGGTTCAGCCCCCGCGAGCCGTTGGTGATGTCCGACAGGTTGTCAGCCACCAACCGGATGATCTCGCCGAAGCCGAGGGTGACGATGGCCAGATAGTCCCCGCGCAGGCGCAGGGTCGGGATGCCGAGGATCAGCCCGGCCAGCGCGGTGATGGCCATCGCGATCGGTACACACGACAGCCAGGCCCACTTGTCGCTGAGAAAACCGTTGGGGCTCACCCTGTTCCACGGGCTATCCGGACTGGTGAGCAGCGCGACCGTATAGGCGCCGAGGGCGTAGAAGCCGACGTAGCCGAGGTCAAGCAGACCGGCCTGGCCCACCACGACGTTGAGTCCGATGGCGATCAACGCCACCATGGCGAATTGGGCCATCACCGCGTCGAAGTTGATCCCCGGGGTGTTGATGAACGACGGCGTGTAAATGGGCAACAGCGCCATCACAGCGAAGCCGACGAGACCGAAACCCCACTTTTCGACCCGGCCGAGATCCGACCACCAGGTGCGCAACCGATCACCGGGGGCGGCTAGTGCGTGGGCGGCGCTCATGCCCGCGCCTTCCCGAGACTCTCGCCCAGGATTCCGGTGGGCCGGATCAGCAGGACCAGGACCAGCAGGACGAACGCGACGACGTCACGCCACTGGGTGCCGAACAGCGCCTGGCCATAGTTCTCCATGACACCGAGCAACAGCCCACCCAGCAGTGCGCCGCGCAGGTTGCCGATACCGCCGAGCACGGCGGCGGAGAACGCCTTGATGCCGAGCAGGAATCCGCCGGAGTAGATGATGCCCTGCGGCACCTTGAGCATGAACAACAGCGCGGCCGCGCCGGCGAGTAGGCCACCGATCAGAAAGGTGGTCATGATGATGCGCTCCCGGGAGACACCCATCAGCGTCGCCGTCGTCGGATCCTGGGCGACGGCCCGGATTCCGCGGCCGAACTTCGTCCGGTTGATCGCGATATCGGTCAGCGCGGCCAACACCACCGCCGATGCCACGATCACCAGCGTGACGTTGGTGACGTCGGCGCCGAAGATGTGGAACTGGACCCTGGGCCGTACCAGGATGATCGGCTGCTGGGCATTACTGCCGCCGTAGCCGGTGATGATCCGCGGCAGCACAAAGTGGACGAACTCCTGGATGACAAACGACATTCCGATGGCGGTGATCAAGAATGTCAGTGGCCGGGAGTTTCGGCGCCGCAACGGCCGGTAGGCCACCGCCTCCAAACCCAGCGCCGCGATGCCGGAGACGCCCATGGCGAACAGCATGGCGATGCCGAGATACAGCACCGTCAGTCCAACGCCCTTGTTGTAAGCGTTACCACTCGGGGCGAAGCCCAGGATCTTGTCCAGGCAGAAGTACGCGCCGAACATGCCGAGCATGAATATCTCGGAATGCGCGAAGTTGATCAGCCGCAGCACACCGAACACCAGCGTGTAGCCCACCGCGACCAAAGCGTAAATAGCGCCCCAGGCCAAGCCGTCGATTGTCAACTGCCAGAAGCCGTTTCGCAGGTTCTCGACGTTGAAACCGATATTGCCGGCCAGGCACGCATAGTCGCCGAGGCACTGGTGAATCATTCGGCGGCGGACTCCCTGCAATCAGTACCCGGTGGGGGACGTACGGGATAACAAGCCCGCACGCCCCCTCGCCGAAGTGCCTACTGAACCTTGTAGATCCAGATCATGTTCGAAGTGAGCTCCCCATTGGGGGTCCACTGATACATACGCGCCACGCCCTGGCCCGAGTAATTCCGGACGTAGTCGAGCAGTGCCTCCCGGGTGAGGGCGCCGGAGTCGATACCTTTCAGCAGGATCGTAGCGAGGTCGTAGGCCTCGAGGCTGTAGGTGCCGGGCGCCTGACCGAACTTCTTGGTGTACTCATCGGCGAAGGCACCACTGGCCGGGCCGCACGG
>JAPLAO010000362.1 GCA_026393245.1 Mycobacterium sp.
GGCGGCGGTGACGACGACGCCGAGGGCGTCCGCTTCGCGTGCCACCACGCGTTCGGTCACCAGTACCTGGGTGAGCCAGCGCCGGAGTTGGCGTCCCTCACTGGTGTGCGGCCGCGGCAGTGCGGCCGCCTGCGCCGAGTCCCGGAGTGCGGCTTCGCGGGCGTCCACCTCAGCGGTCGGCACGGGTGCCCCGGCCACCGTCGCGGCGATCATCGGACCGTCACCGCGACGGCAGGCGAGTACAGCAATCGCCCGGCACACCCGATGCGGATCAACGCCCACCACGTTCCGGGTGTAGCCCACGGCGGCGGGGTGATGTCGAAACCCACCTCGACGTCTCCGCCGGCGGGTAACTCCGCACCGCGGGCCGCCGGGCCCATCCACTCCCAGGTTCCCCACGGACTGATCAGGTGGGCCTCCAGTGCCAGATCGGTTCGGGCATCACTGCCGACGGTCACGGTGATCCGGGCGCGTTCGCCGCGGGTGACGATGACGTCGGAAGGGTCGGCGACCAGGCGCACCAGATCCTCGGGTGGCCCGGCCCCGACCGAGATGACGCAGATGTCCTCGACCGGTTGACGCCAGGCCGGAGGCACGTCGCCGGACAGGGTCAACTCGGCGCGCACCGGGTAGTGGCCGGGCGCGGCATCGCGGGGCACGGTGACGGTGATCTCGTCCTCGCGATGTCCGCGAGCCGGTAATTCAAAGGGCACGTCAGGGCTCGGTTCCCATCCGAGTGGGTAGCGCATCCGCACGGCTCCGGCGATGGTGGCGTCGCTGCAGTCGCTGGCCACGGTGAGGCGCACCCGGACCGTCTCGCCGGGGTTGGCCGAAAGCGCTTCGGGGTGCAGATGGGCGACGGCGGGCAGTCCGCCCAGCGGTGCCGGGCCGCGGTTATGCAACCAGTAGCGGGCATACAGCGGCTGGGCCGCTTCGGAATCGGGCGCCAGAGCAGCACCGTCGGCGTCGATCAGCGCAGTTGCTTCCAGTCGGGCCGTGACGGTAGCGATCTGGTAGCCGTGCAGCGTCAGCGGCGGGTCGGCGGTCAACCGCGCGGCCTCCAGCAGATCAGCCGACATCATGTCCGACAGTGTGCCCACCGGGCTGGAGATGACGATATCGGTTGGTGCACCGGTGGTTTCAACCAATCGGAGGGTCACTGCCGCGGGATCGGAATTGGCTGAACTTCCAGTCGCGGTCGGGTTGCCGCTGATCTTCAGTGCGCCCAATTGGACGGTTCGTTCGGGTTGGATACTGAGCAGTGAGCCGTCGGGCGGCAACTCTCCGGTTCCCTCATCGGACATCACGGCGATCAGCGGATGGTTGAATTCGGCACTGCGGGAGGGCATTTCAACTGTCCGCCAATCTCCGGAACCGCAGACCAGAGCGAAGTCGAAGGTGTGGCTCCAGTGTTGGAGCTGGAAGTTGGACCCGTCCGGCGCCTTGCGGGCCGGGGGGTCGATCCACACCCCCGACGGCCAGCCCGTGCAGGAGCGCATCAGCGAGGTGTGCAGGGTTCCGTCGCGTTCGACGGCGAAACCGGGCACGCCACGGTTGATCAACGCGACGGTGCGCGACTCGAAGTCGCCGCAGTCGGCGACGACGTCTTGGTCGACGATGATCTCGGCGTCACCGAGGTCGGCCACCACCGCCTCGACCGCACCGTCGCCGGCGATGATCAACACCGGTAGGGCGAGCACGCCGCGAAGGTCGGCGTCCGGAAGCCACACGGCGGCAAGGGAACTCGCGGCGGGCACGAACACCCGGGCGGATCCGGTGGCAGCGAGTTGGCGTGCCGCCTCGGCGGCATAGACGGGGTCGGCAGCCTTCAGCACCGCGGCGGTGAAGACGTTGTCGTCCGGCCCGCCCAGCGCAATGCGAGCATCCGGGAGGTTGGAGTCGACCTCGAGGTGGCCGTAGCGGGTGTGCTCGGCGGTGCTGCAGGTGGCGGTCACCCCGGCGAACCAGCCGTGTGCGGGGTTGTCCAGCGTCCACGGGTGGTGCGCCGTATCGACCGCGCGATCCTCGCCGGATTCGTGATCGTGCATCAGCCCGAACCCGCGACCCACCACGGCGTCACCGACCTCGCTGACCGGCAGTGCCCCGGGCACCGGACACGGCCAGCGCAACCGCACCAGGCGGTCAGCGCCGGTGAACTCGTCGATCACGGTGCGGCAGTCCACCCGGTCGATGCCGTGCCACAGCGTCAGGGTCTGGGTGTAGCGCAGTACCTCACCGATGGCGCCGCGGACCACAATGCGCTCACCCAGTGGGCTGCGGTAGGCCTGCACCGATGCGGCAGCTGCGGCCGACGAGCACTGCACCGGGCCGGTCGGCAGCAGATGCCACGGGCCCTCGCCGGCGTCGGGATGGGCCGGATGCTCGTCGTAGACGGCGAGTTCGTTGCCCGTGCCGCCGTCGGCGATCCACTCCCGGTCCGAGGAGATCTCGACGAGGGAGACCACGGCGCCGCCGCGCGCCGGGTCGACTCGCAGGCGGACGTGTTCATTGGCGATCGCCATACCCTCGACGGGTTCCCACTCGCACGACCCCGAACCGGAAGCAAGCCGGTAGCTGCGCCAACCCAGCGAGCCCACCCCGTCAGCCCGCCAACTCACCGAATGACCGTCGTCCTCCACAAGGGCCGCTACCTCAGCACCGTCGGTGTCGAGCACCCGCACTGCCGGGCCCACCGGATCCTCGAGGTGCACGGTGACGATATCGGTCCGGTTGTGCGCCAACGGATTCCACACCACCACCGACTGCACCGGAGTAGCCACCGCCCGGGAGAGCAGCCCCAGTGCCCCCGCCCGCGCAGCGGTGCCCAACTCCCAGGCATCCCGCCAACCGGTGAGCAAGTCGAGGTACACCTGATCGGATTCACTGCCGGTGATTGCGTCGTGGTGTGCGCCCCAGGCAAGTTGTACCCAGGCTTTGGCCAACGCCGCTTCGGGATACCGCGCACCGGCGAGCAGAGAAGCGAACACCGCGAACCGTTCGGCGCCGAGCACCGCGTCCTCGGCGGCGCGGTTAGCCTGCTTGGTGTCGATAAAGGAGACGTCCTTGCCGGTGTAGATCGGGTTCATATCCCGGGTCTGCGGCGAGGCCGTGGTGCCGCGTTCGGAAAGTTCCGTGCGCACGGCGGCGAAGAAGTCCGACGGAATGGCGCAGACGAATCGCGGCCAGGTGTAGCGGGAGTTCCAGTCGTGGTGGATATCGGTGACCCAGGCGTTGGGCGGGGTGTAGTCGGTGCCGACCGGCAGCAGCACATTGCGGGTTAGCGCCACGGACTTCAGTTCGGAGAACAGGCTGTAGGTGGCGTCTTCGGCCTCGGCCAGTGATGTTGAGGAGTCCATCCACCACCCGGCCGCGTAGTGCGCCGGCATGTAGTGCGTCAGCAGGCCCACCCCAGAGGGCGCGATCCACTCGAACTCACTACGGAACTGCATGCGCCGCGGATCTCCGTCGGCTGCCATCGGCCCCCACTGGTGATACGGCCCGCGCGCCCACGACGATGACGTCAGCCCGGCGTCGGCGGCCATGCCCGGGAACTGCGGGTCGTGGCCGAACACGTCAAGTTGCCAGGCGGTGGCCGGCGAAGCACCGAGCACGTCGCGCTGAAAACCGATGCCGTGCACAAAGTTCCGGATCGAGGTCTCCGGCCCGGTGAGGTTGGTGTTGGGTTCGTTATAGGTGCCACCCATCACCTCGATGCGACCCTCGGCGATGAACCGCAACAGGTCGGCGCGGTCTTCGGGGTGGGCGTCGAAATAGGGTTTGAGATAGTCGACTTCGGCCAGCACGAACTTGTAGACCGGTTCGCGTCGGGCCATCTCCAGGTGCGCTGCGACAAGAGCGAACGCGTTGTTCTGCTTGCACCGTCCGGGCGGGTCTTCGGTCCACAGGCTGGTGTAGGCGCGCTGGGTGTTCCACCAGACCGGGTCGGAGTGGAAGTGGCTGATCATGTACATCGTCCAACCCGGTTCGGCGACGGTGAACTCGAAG
>JAPLAO010000147.1 GCA_026393245.1 Mycobacterium sp.
AAAAAACAAGATGTCATAACCGGTGACGAGAACGCTTGTGGGATAAAACTTCTCGAGGTCCGGGGTTCGGTCGGGCCAGCCCATGGTGGAAAACGGCCACAGCGCCGATGAGAACCACGTGTCGAGCACATCCGGGTCCTGCTCCCAACCCTGCGGCGGTGTCTCGTCCGGGCCCACGCACACCCGTTGCCCATCCGGGCCGTGCCAGATCGGGATGCGGTGCCCCCACCACAACTGACGTGAGATACACCAGTCGTGCATATCGTCGACCCAGTCGAACCAGCGTGGCTCCAGGCTCTTGGGATGGATGACGATGTCGCCACCCCGAACCGCGTCGCCGGCCGCAGTGGCCATCGAGGCGACGTTGACCCACCACTGCAGGCTCAAGCGCGGCTCGATGGGTTCGCCACTGCGTTCGGAGTGTCCGACGCTGTGCAGGTAGGGCCGCTTCTCGGCGACGACGCGGCCCTGATCGGCCAGTGCCTCGCGCACCCTGGTCCTGGCCGCGAAACGGTCCATCCCGTCGAATTGCGTTCCGGTTCCGGTGATCCGGCCTCGGGTGTCCATGATCGAGGGCATCGGAAGGTTGTGCCGGATGCCGATGTCGAAGTCGTTCGGGTCATGCGCCGGGGTGACCTTCACCGCGCCGGTGCCGAATTCGGGGTCGACGTGGTCGTCGGCGACGATCACGATCTCGCGATCCTGGAAAGGATGGGTCAGGGTGGTCCCGACCAGGTGCCGGTAGCGATCGTCGTCGGGATGGACCGCGATCGCGGTGTCGCCGAGCATGGTCTCGATCCGGGTCGTGGCCACCACGATGTGCGGTGCTGAATCATCAAGGGAGCCATAGCGGAACGACACCAGTTCGCCCTCGATCTCCTCGTATTTGACCTCGAGGTCGGAGATCGCGGTCTGCAGCACCGGTGACCAGTTGACCAACCGCTCGGCCTGGTAGATCAATCCGGCGTCGTAGAGCCTCTTGAAGATGGTGCGCACCGCGCGGGATAGCCCCTCATCCATGGTGAACCGGTCACGGCTGGCGTCCACCCCGTCGCCGAGGCGGCGCATCTGCGCGCCGATCGTGCCGCCGGACTCCTGCTTCCATTCCCAGACTCGCTCGATGAACCGCTCCCGGCCGACTTCATCCTTGGTCGTGCCGGCCTCGGCGAGTTGCTTCTCGACCAGCGACTGGGTGGCGATTCCGGCATGGTCCATCCCGGGCAGCCAGAGCACCTCATAGCCCTGCATGCGCTTGCGCCGGGTCAGCGCATCCATCAGGGTGTGGTCGAGTGCATGGCCCATATGCAGACTGCCGGTCACGTTCGGCGGCGGCAGCACGATCGAGTACGGCGGTTTGGCACTGGCGGCGTCAGCGGTGAAATAGCCCGCGTCGACCCAGCCCTGATAGATCCCGGTCTCTACCGCGCCTGGCTCCCACGTCTTGGGGAGAGCCTCGGCGCGGGAGTCATCAGTGGTGGTCACGCGTTGATTCTAGGAACGGGTGCACGCAGGCCGACGGCCGACCTGCGCAGCCCCGAACTATCAGCGGCCGCCGCGCAGCAGCCCACCGAGAATGTTGCCGATCGCCCCACCCTGATTACCACCGAGCACGCCGCCCAGGATGCTGCCGAGGGCATTGTTTCCGCCACCGGCCGCGCCGCCACCGAGCAGACCGCCCAGGACGTCACCGATACCGCCGGACGGAGCAGCTTGGGCCTGCGCGCCGGAATTCTTCTGGGCGAACTGCTTGCCGACATAGGCCAGCACGATCGGCGCGAGCATCGGCAGCAGACGCTTGATCAGGTCACCACCGCCGGCACCGGCGCCGGACAGCGCCGACGCGACCTGATTGGTGTCATTGCCGCCGAACAGGCTGGCGATGAGCTGGTTGCCCTGGCCCTCATCGAGTTGATCAACGTTGACGCCACCGGTCAACAGATCGCTCTGGCCTTCGGCGACGACGGCCGACTCGAGGTGGGTGGAATCGATATCGGAGGCCTGAACGTTTTCGTGAAGGCTGCCGAGCAGTGTGGGCACCAGCGTCTGGATGGCCTGGCTCACCTCGCCCGGGTCAGCTCCGAGCTTGCTGGCGATATCCGCCACCGGAATCTGGTTGAAGAGGTCATCGAGACCGGCCATGTTGAGGTTCCGCCTTCGTGTGAGTTGTGCCGCGACTGCTTCGACACTAGCCGCCCCGCCGCCGGCGGTACACCCGATTCCGCTGCGGGCATCGCACTGCCCGCGTCAGTTCAGCCGGGCGGAGTCCAGTGAGATCCCGGCGGCGGGAAAACGCGCCAGCAGCGCATCGCCCATGGCGGCCGCCGGCGTCAGCACGCCATAGCGTTCGGGAAGCTTGTTGCGGTCGAGGGCGAGCGCGAGGCCGCACTCCCCCAGCATTACCGACGTCGCCTTATAACCGGGATCGCCGCTCTGCGACATCGTCGCCACGTAGCGGGCGCCGCTGGTGGTGGTCGTGTAGGTCTCGACCCGGTAGTAGCCGCGCTCGCGCGCTTCGGCGCTGGGCCCGGTGCCGGGTTTGGGTGCGAGCCGCTCGACCAGCCTGCGCGGCAGGACCCGGAAGAAGCGGCCCCCGAGTGCGGCCGCGCCGGCGGTGGCCGCGGTGGTCGCCACCGCCGCGACCGGCGCCAGCACCGAAGGGCCCATGCCCATGTATTCCGCGTAGCGGAACCGGCGTCCGTAGGCGTAGTCCAGCAGCGCATTGCTGCGTCGGACGATGCGGGTGTTGTACATCGCCATCACGAAGCCGCCGGCCCAGACCCCGGCCAACTCCGGGGCGATCTCCCGGCCACGCCGCCACGGCAGGTCGGGTTGCGGGCCGAATTCGGGCTCGGCGCCGCGATCCTGGGCCAGGGTGTACGGATCCTCCAGTAGACGCCGGGTGTCCGCGTCGCCGGAGGACGCCCGGAACACCTCGATCATCGAGGCGATCGTGCCGCCCGATACCCCGCCGGAGAAACTCCGCAGCACGTAATTGGTATCGCACAGTTCGCCGGTGTCGTCCGCGGTGACCCGCCGGTACAACTCGTAGACGCTCATGTCGGACGGGATGGAGTCGAAACCGCAGGCGTGCACGATCCGGGCGCCCGTATCGATGGCCTGCTTGTGGTAGTCATCGATGCTCTGCCGGACGAACATCGCCTCCCCGGTCAGGTCGGCGTAATCGGTGCCGGCTTTGGCGCATGCGGCCACCAGTGGTAGTCCGTACTTGCTGTACGGCCCGACGGTGGTGACGACGACCTGCGTGCGGGCGGCCATCTCATCCAGGGAGGACGGTGAGGACGCGTCGGCGGTGATGATCGGCCAGGATCGCGCGGACTCGGGCAGGGTGGCCCGAACGGCCTCGAGCCGACCCGGCGATCGCCCGGCCAACGCGATGCGTGCGCTGCCGCCGGCGTGCGCCAGATAGTCCGCGGTGAGCTTTCCGACGAACCCGGTGGCCCCGTACACAACGATGTCGAACTCGCGGCTTGTCATGGCCGTCAACTTACCGGCAGTCCAGATGACGTTCGACTAGTTGATACCCAGTGCGCTGGCGAAGGCCTTGCCCGGATCGGTGACGGCCCGGCACATCTGGCCCCAGTCGATCAGTCCGAGCGGACCGCGTCCCAGCCCCTGGCACTGGCCCGCGGGGGCAGGGCTATCGGCCGACACTGTGGTCACCAGGCCGGGCGTGAATCCGGCGGCACCGGCATTCGCGCCGCAGGTCGGCCAGGCGCCGATGCCCTGGGTCTTAACGACGTTCTCGGCGACCCGGATCTGCTCATCGCGGGAGGCCTGATGGGGCATCCCGGTGCCGCCATTGGACTTCCATGTAGCGGGTGAGAACTGCAGGCCGCCGAAGTAGCCGTTACCGGTGTTGATCGCCCAGTTGCCGCCGGACTCGCACTTGGCCACCGCGTCCCAGTTCACGCCACTGTCGGCTGCGGCGGTTCCGCTTCCCAGCGCCAGTGCCGCCAGTGCGAGGCCCAGAGCGAGGGCGGTGAGGGTGATGATCTTGCGGATGATGCTCACTGGGTGTCCCTTTCCGACTGCGGACCGCGTGCCATGCGGTTGTGATGTGGATCGCGGCGTCGGGGACGGGTGTTACAGGAGGGAATGAATGGAAAAGAAAAAAGTGGCGCCGGAGTGCTCCGGCGCCACTTTGTCAGGCTCTCAAAGAGTCAGGATCTCAAACGAGACGGACTCAGCCCCGTTGGCCGCACACCGGCCAGGCGCCGATACCCTGCGTACGCAGGACGTTCTCAGCAATGCGGATCTGCTCGGCGCGCGAGGCCTGGTTTGGCATTCCGGCGCCGCCATTGGACGACCAGGTGCTCGGGCTGAACTGCAGACCGCCGTAGTAGCCGTTGCCGGTGTTGATCGCCCAGTTGCCACCGGACTCGCAGGCGGCGATCGCATCCCAGTTCACGCTGTCGGCACTGGCGACAGCGACGCCCAAGGCGATCGGCGCGGAGATCATGGCGCCAGCGAGAACGGTCATTCCAAGCGTTTTGCGGAGATTCCTCAAGATTTTTTCCTTTCGCCGGGCGCGCACCTTTGCGCCGCCCCTGGATTGGCTGGGCCCTGCTAAGACGCAGGGATCGTCGAATTTGGATATCTGATTACTCGGCCCTGCCACGAGCCAATTCAGACGGTACGCAGACCGTTGCGCCAAGTCACGCGAATGATTGACCAATATCTTTCAGATAACGGACCAATCACGACCGCGGATCGCACAGGCTTCGCGCAGGTCACTTCGGCGATTTCCGACCAGCCAAAACCTCAGCGTCGACCACCTTCGTGTGACGTAACTCACACGTTGTTTGTGAGCCGTCCCACACGCCATTAAGTCACATGAATAACAATATTCACACCAACAACATCCGCAACAAATAATTGAGTATTTCGGCCCTATGCGTCGATTAAGGCACAGGTCAGCCCGGAGTGTCCGCCTCAGTGTCGACGTTCGCGGGAGTGTTGACGTTCGCGAGGGCGTCCATCCCATCCATCCCATCTTTGGGCGCCAAAACCACGCGCTGGGTGAGCACCGTATCGGCAAGGGCACGCATGCTGCAATAGCCTGCGCCGACCAATTCATCGATCTGATCAGCCAGTTCGGTGCGGTAGATCCCGGCCAGGTAATGGTCGCGGCCGTCCCACGGCAAGACGATGTCAACGTTGCGATAGCCGATCAATTCGTCAATAACCTCGGTCGACAGGTTCGGCATGTCCACCGCACACACGAATGCCCGGTCGGCCCCCGCAGCCCCGGCCGCCCGCAATCCCCGGCCGGTGGCCAGTAACGGTCCCACCCCCCGAACGTCGTCTCGCAACACCTCGGCCTGCAGCGCCGGCAACGGCTGACCGGGCGCGGCGATGACGAACACTGGCGCACAGCGTGCTGCCACCACCGAGACGGTGTACTCGACCATGGTCAGGCCATGCGACGCCGGGTGGGCCGATGGGTAGGCCGACGGATGGGCCATAGTGGCCTTGTCACGTCCCATTCGTCGCGACGCGCCACCGGCCAGCACGACGGCCGCCAAGACTTCGCTGGTTGCCACGGCTAGCTGATGGTCCAGGCCGTGCCAGCGCGAACCGCGCTGACGTGCTCCGGGGCTCGCATTAAGTCGACAGGGTCCCCGGCGAACCTGGTCACGCGTCGGGCACCTTTCGTTGTGGAATCAGCGCAAGATCTGCTACTCGTCGTCACGATTACTGCACTTTCTTAGGCAGGTCATGCCAACGCTCTCAGCGGGCACACTTTTTAATCTACTCCAAAGCCACAGGTCATCGGCGTGACGGTCGACAAAGCGAGTGAGGGCCGTGTCGACGGGCATGACCACCGTCCGCCAATATTAAGAAGTTAGGTGGTAGCCGGTAATGCCAGACGCCACGCCAACAGGCAGCATGGCAGGTGTGGGCAGAGTGACATCGCGGCGCCGGATCAGCCATCTGATCGCCTCGGGCGAGCAGTCGGTGCGCACCGAGCGCTCGGAGACCGTCGTCGTCGAGGAGCCACTCGAGATCCGGATCAACGGCGCCGCGGTCACTGTGACCATGCGCACGCCCGGCTCGGATTTCGAACTGGCACAGGGGTTCCTGCTGACCGAGGGTGTCATCTCCACCCGGGCTGACGTGACCACGGTGCGCTACTGCAGAGGTGCCGAGCAGGACGGGATGAACACCTACAACACCCTCGACGTCACGTTGGCGCCCGGCGTGCAGATGCCCGAGGTGGACGTCACCCGCAACTTTTATACGACGTCGTCGTGCGGGGTGTGCGGTAAGGCTTCCATGGAGGCCGTCTGGCTGGCCAGCCACCATTCTCCCGGCGATGACCCGGCTGCCGTCTCGGCTGCCACCCTGACCGAATTGCCGGCCCGATTGCGTTCTGCCCAAAAGGTTTTCGCCAGCACCGGCGGTCTGCACGGTGCCGCGCTGTTCAGCGTCGACGGCACCATGAGGGCGGTACGCGAGGATGTCGGCCGGCATAACGCGGTGGACAAGGTGATCGGCTGGGCCCTGGAAGCCGACCGAATTCCGCTGGCCGGATCGGTGCTGCTGGTCAGCGGCAGGGCGTCGTTTGAACTCACCCAGAAGGCCGTGATGGCCGGCATTCCGATACTTGCCGCGGTGTCGGCCCCGTCGTCGCTGGCCGTCGATCTCGCCACGCAGTCCGGGCTGACCCTGATCGCATTCCTGCGGGGTGACTCGATGAACGTATACAGCCGAGCCGACCGGGTGGTCCGGTAGTCCGCTCGTAGCCTTTTCTACGGCTCGCCGCAGTTAGCGCAAGTCACCGAACCTTTCCGGCAGGGGTCCCTGGTTTGCTACGTTGGCGTGCGGCGGATGTGAGCGCACCCGTCCAACCACCGGATAAGGAAGTAGGACGATGACTACCAGACTGAATCGTGCCGCGGCCGCTGTAGGCGGCCTCGCAATCGCGGCTGCATTCGCAGTGAGGTGCGCAGCAACCAAGGAAGCTGCCCAAGACGTGGCCTCGAGTGCCGCCAGCGTTGGCTCCTCGGCCGCGAGCGTCGCAGGCAGC